>SVLA01000041.1 GCA_015068175.1 Oscillospiraceae bacterium | reverse complement strand
CCTGAAGGCCACCAAGATCCATGTCCGGGGCGGTGCCGGTGGTGGGCGGCATCCTGTCCGATGCCTCGGAAGCGGTGCTGGTGGGGGCCGGTGTTATGAAAAACGCGGTGGGGATCTATGGGACCGTGGCGCTGATCGCCCTGTGGATCGCGCCCTTTTTGCGGATCGGCATTCAATATCTGCTCCTGAAGCTGACAGCGGCGCTTTGCGCTGTGGTGGATTCCAAAGCTATCAATGATTTGGTGACCTCCTTTTCGGGGGCCATGGGCCTGCTGCTGGCCATGACGGGCTCGGTTTGTGTCCTGCTGCTCATCAGCATGGTCTGTTTTATGAAAGGAGTGAGCTGATGGCGTCGGTACGGACTTATCTGTTAAGCGTTACTGCTGCGGCGGTGATCTGTTCCGTGGTTTCCAAACTGGTGACCAAAGGCGCGCCGTCCGCCGTGATCCGCATGCTTTGCGGCGGATTTATGGCGCTGGTGGTTCTTTCGCCCCTGGTGTCTGTGCGGCTGGAGGATCTGAACTTCTATTTGACGGACGTCCGGGCGGAGGGCCAGGCCATCACCGATGAAGGAAAAATGGCGGCGGAAGATGCCATCAGTCAACGCATAAGGGACCAACTGGCCACATATATTTTGGACAAAGCGGGCACTATGGGGGCGGTGCTGGATGTGGAGGTGGAACTGGATGGATTTATGCCCTGCTCGGTGGTACTGCGGGGGCCGGTGTCACCTTATGCCAAGGCGGTTCTGGAGTCCTACATCTCGGATCAATTGGGCATCGGCAAGGAGGCACAGCATTGGATATCCTGAAGAAGGTCATACAGCTCTTAAGTAAATACCGCTATGCGGTGCTGATCGTCCTGGTGGGGATTGTGCTGATGCTGATGCCCACGGGGAACACGGACCGGCAGGAAACGGCTCAGGTCACCCCTGCTGAGGATGCTTCCGCAGACCTGGCCAAAGACCTGGCCGCCATCCTTGGTCAGATCCGGGGCGTGGGGAAAGTGGAGGTGATGCTGACGGTGGAAGAAGGGGAGAAACTGCTGTATCAGCAGGACACCCAGGGAGACCGACTGCAGACCGTGATCCTCACAGACCAGGACCGGGCCGAGAGCGGATTGCTGTATCAAACGATCCCGGCGCAATATCGGGGCGCCGTGGTGGTGTGCCAGGGGGGCGATGATCCTCTGGTCCAATTGCAGGTCATAGAAGCTGTAGGGAAATTGACCGGTCTGCGTTCGGACCGGATCTCGGTATTAGCAATGAAATGACGGAGGGGTCAATTATGAAATTCAAAAACTGGAAGAAGAACATGCTGGCGGCGGCGGTGCTGCTGGTGGTCTGCGCGGGGATCTACATGAATTGGATGTATTCCAACGCGGACGATGTGGCAGACCTGACGGATAAGTTGGATTCGGATAAGGTGATGAGCGATGATTCCCTGATGCTGGAAGTGGACGGCGTCACCGACGGGGAGGAAAATACGGTGACGGATTATTTCGCCGCTGTCCGTTTGTCCCGGCAGAAGGCCCGTGACAGCGCCGTACAGCTCCTGCAGGAGGCTATGTCCTATACCGACGGCACGGATAACACTTCAGCGCAGCAGTTGGAGGAGATCATCCAGATGGCCCTCAGCGAGGCACAGATCGAGAGCCTGATCATCGCCAAGGGTTACGCTGATTGCGTGGCTTATATGTCGGAAGAGGGGATCTCCGTGGCAGTGGCCTCCCCGGAAGGCGGTATCAAGGATACGGACATTGCCCTGATCGCAGATATCGTTCTGAGTCAGACGGATCTGACCCTGGCGGATGTCCGGGTGGTGGAAGTGCAGTAAAGTCCATAGAATTACCCCCGCAGGCTGAGCCTGCGGGGGTTGGTGCGATTATTGGAAAAGTCAAAAGCAACCGTCCTCAAAAAAAGGGAATTCAGGGATTGAGCAATTCAGGTGTTTCGTTCTGGGGAGGTTCGGTGGAGATCGGCAGCAGCAAGAAGTGATTTTCGACTGTGGAATGGAAAACAATATGCGCATCCATATCAATGATATGATCAACCTCAACCAGGATGTTCGTGTAATGGGGCCCATAGTATTCGGGAGTATCAATGCAGGGTATATCATATCTCAGATCAAGGTGATATACGCCATCCTCATCTCTTGTAATCTCACCGCAACTGATATCCTTGGATTCGAAGTCTGATTCGATCATGATGTAAATCAAGGAATGGGCGCTAAAGAATTCTTCGTCATACTCCGGGTGTGCATTGCGGTACGCCGCTGTAGTATGCTTGACATAGCCATTGTATGTGCGGATCAGGATCACATCCTGCACGCGATCGTCCCCGGTGTAGGGTTTGCTCAATTCCTGAGTAAGGTCCATGCTGTGTACGTCATCCATCATCGGTTCCGGCTTCGGCTCCGCATTCAGAGATAACTGCGGCGCGGCGGGTTGATTTACAGGATCGGTGGGCGCAGGCAATTCACTTGCTCTGGAGGCCACACATCCGCAGAGTAAGGCGATGACCGTAAGCCAGAGAACAAGGGCGCATAGATTCTTCATGTGAATACCTCCTCGTTTTGATTTGTTATTTGAATGCAGACACCTTTCCATAATCAGAATACCATACCCCCCGTAAGTCAAGAGGGTGTTGAAAAACAGTCACTCTGCACAGAAAAAAGTTTAATCTGCAGGGGTCTGGGCAACCGGATTTGTGGGTTCTGTTGGTTCTGTCTCCACGGTCATAAGGTAGGAACTGATGCAGTACAGCACCTGGCCGTTATATTCCACCCGGGACCAGCCCACGTCTGTATTGATGCCGGTGCGGATGATGACCTGGCCGTGCTGTAGCTGGGCCACCACTTCGCAATCCTCGTGGGTCAGGCTGGGCAGGGTCCGCAGATTTACCGCATCTTTGGCGGTGACATACTCATAGACATCCCGGAACTGGGTTTGGATCTCGTAAGGAGGCGGGGTCAGATCCGTAGTCAGGTAACTGGAAACGGCGTAATAGACCTGGCCATTGAACACCACTTTAGACCAGCCGTAGTCGCTGATGGCGATGCGGACGGCGATCTCGCCGTTGGTCAGGGTGTAAAGGACCCGGCTGTCATCGCCCTGGCTGGGGATATCCCGCAGATTGGTCCGCTCCTTGGCGGTGACTTCGTCGCTGACCGGCTGGAAATTCAGAAGGGTATCCCAATCGATGGCCACCGGTTCCGTGACGGCCGGTTCCGTGGGGACCGAAGGCGCGGTGGGCGCCGGCTCCGTGGGCAGGGGAAGGGATGGCTCTGTGGGTGCCAGGGTCGGCAGCGCGGTGGCTTCCGTGGCGTCGGTCACATCCGTTGTGGGTTCCGCCGGTTCGGAGTGCTCCATGCTGTTGAAAATGAAGATCGCAACAATGGTGATCAATACGGTGACCAGAACCAATGCGGCGGCGGTGATGACCTGGCCGGACACCGATCCGGTTTTTTCCTCGCGTTCCATCGTTTTCGGTCCTTTCCTTTGGGTTATACTGTAATTATAGAACATTTTCTCCCCGGAGTCAATGACGTTCGACGTCGGAAAATTGGATTGACTTCGGGGCGGATATTTGGTATACTATCAAAAAAGTATCATGCCGAAATAGGCGTGGTGTATGAGGAGGATAAATACATGGCTGAAAATAAGCAGTATATCACCCATGATCAGGAGTTCGGCACCCTGCTGATCTCTGATGATGTGGTCGGCGCCATCGTGGTCAGCTCTCTGAAGGATGTGGAGGGCGTCATCGGTATCGGCGGCAAGCTGGGATTTGATCTGGCTTCCATCAAGAATTGGGCCAAGGCTCTGCGCATCAGCATCACCGAGGGTAATACCGTCACCATTGACTGTAATATTATCGTCGCCTACGGTCAAAGCGTTATCCAGGTGGCCAAGAATGCCCAGGATGCCATCACCGCTGCCGTGGAATCTATGACCGGTGTGAAGCCTGCCGCTGTGAATGTCAATGTCAGCGGCATCTCCCGCCAGTAAGGAGCCGCCATGACTAGAGGAAACGCCAGAGAACTGGCGGTACATCTGATCTATTCCCAGACCTTCACCGGCCAGGAACCCCATGTGGAGATCACCACCCGGCTGGACAAGGAATACTACAGGATCCTGGCGGAGGATCACGAAGTCTATCTGGAGCGGCCCAGCCGCGCCCAGGTGGCCTACATCGACGGCGTGGTCACCGGCGTGGCCAACCGCGTTGAGGAGCTGGACGGCTATATCCAGCAGTTCTCCATCGGCTGGGATGTCTCCCGGATCTCCCGGCTGACCCGCTGCATCATGCAGCTTGCCATTTATGAGATCCTCTACCTGGACGATATCCCCGTGGGCGTTGCTGTATCTGAGGCCGTCCGCATCGCCAAAAAGTACGACGGCGACGATACCGGCGCCTTTGTCAACGGCATTTTGGGCAGCTTTGCCCGGAGCCTGACCGCAGGTTCTCAGGAATGAGCGTCCTGGGGTTTGATACCAGCAATTACACCACCTCCGTTGCCTTTTTTGACGGGCAGAGCGGTGTCAATTGCTCCCGGCTCCTGCCCGTCAAGGCGGGGGAATTGGGCCTGCGGCAATCCGATGCCGTATTTCATCATACCAAAAGCCTGCCGGAGCTTTCCGGCAGGCTGTTTTCCCATACCGTGGAGACCGTGACGGCGGTGGGGGTTTCCACTCGGCCCCGGGCCGTGGAGGGCAGTTATATGCCCTGCTTCACGGTGGGTTATTCCCATGCGAAAATGCTCTCCGACCTTCTGAGAGTCCCCCTGGTGGAAGTTTCCCACCAGCAGGGCCATGTGGCCGCATCCCTTTGGAGCGCCGGACGGCTGGATCTGATGGACAAACCCCACCTGGCCTGGCATCTGTCCGGCGGCACCACGGAGCTGCTGCTGGTGGAACCGGAAGGGAAGAATGTCCGCTGCACCCGCATCGGGGGCACTACGGATATTTCCGCCGGTCAGCTCATTGACCGCACCGGCGTCATGCTTGGTCTGCCGTTCCCGGCAGGAAAGCACCTGGATACGCTGAGCAGGGAAGCGGAGAACTGGGAATTGTTCCGGGTCAAATGCCCGGCGACGGAGTTTTCTCTGTCCGGCGTGCAGAACAAGGTGGAGCAGTATCACCGGCAGAACGGAGATGCCGCCATGACCGCCGCCTACGCCTTGAACTGCGTTTGCTACGCGGTGCAAAAGGCGACGGAAAACGCCCTGAAGGACCATCCCGGCCTGGAGGTGGTTTTTGCCGGCGGTGTGGCCTCCAATGGCATGCTTCGGCAGAAGGTTGCCCATCTTTCGCCCATTTTCTGCGAGCCTGCCTTTTCCACAGACAATGCCATGGGCGTGGCCGTCCTGGCCCACCGGCTGACGGAGGATTGATATGGCAGAGATTTTGACGATTACACAGATCAATGAATATATCAAATCCCGGTTGGATGCGGATCCGCTTCTGGACAAAGTGGTGGTCAAGGGTGAGATCAGCAACTACAAGATGTATCCTTCCGGGCACCATTACTTCACTTTGAAGGATGAAGGGGGCGCCCTGAAATGTGTCATGTTCAAGGGCAGCGCCCTGCGCCTGCGGTTCCGGCCGGAAAACGGAATGCAGGTCATGGCCATGGGCAAGATCTCCGTGTTTCCCCGGGATGGCGCCTATCAGCTTTATGTGACCAACATGGCCATGGACGGCATCGGTGATCTGTATGCCGCATTTGAACAACTCAAGAAGAAACTGGCGGCCCAGGGCCTTTTTGATCCGGCCCATAAGAAACCCTTACCCCCGTATCCCGGTACCATCGGCATAATCACCAGTTCCGCCGGCGCGGCGGTCCATGATATGCTCCGGATCCTGCGAAAGCGTTATCCGTTAACCCGGGTGCTGCTGCTTCCGGTCCGGGTCCAGGGCGTGGAGGCCCCCGGTGAGATCGCAGCGGCCATCCGCTATGCAAATCATTTTGCCCTGGCAGACCTGCTGATCGTGGGCCGTGGCGGCGGCAGTATCGAGGATCTTTGGGCGTTTAACGACGAACGGGTGGCTTATGCCATCTATGAGTCCCGGATCCCTGTGATCTCCGCGGTGGGTCATGAGCCGGATGTGACCATTTCCGACTATGTGGCCGACCTGCGGGCGGCGACACCCTCCAACGCCGCCGAATTGGCGGTACCGGATCAGGACGCCCTCCGGCAGACCCTGGACACCATGAGCGGCGCCATGTCCGCCGCCATGTTGCGGCAGACCAAGGCGGCCCGTCGGCATTTGGACATGCTGTCCGCCAGTCCGGCATTGAAGAGCCCCATCAGTTATTTTGATCAGAAACGAAAAAATCTGCAATTGCTTCAAAATCGGCTCACCGCCGCGGAGAATCAGGCCATCAACCGCCGAAAGCAGCACTTTATCGGCCTGACCGCAAAGCTGGATGCCATGAGCCCTCTGAAGGTTTTGACCCGGGGTTATGCCATGGCCCAGACCGAGGATGGCCAGGTGGTCCGTTCGGTGACTCAGGTGGAGCAGGGGCAGACCTTGAAAGTAAATCTGCAGGACGGCGTGATCCATGCCGCCGTAACGGGAAAGGAGCAGAACCATGAATGAGAATAATCGGACCTTTGAACAGTCCATGCAGCGGCTGGAGCAGATCGTGCGGACCCTGGAACGGGGCGACGCCCAACTGGATGAGAGCCTGAAACTGTTTCAGGAGGGTACGGAGCTGGTCCGTGCCTGCGGCAAACTGCTGGACAATGCGGAACTGCAGGTGAAGAAAGTCATGACCGCCCAGG
The DNA here is from genome assembly GCA_015068175.1 of Oscillospiraceae bacterium. The sequence goes on along the minus strand of SVLA01000041.1, from coordinate 7,127 downwards.
ACGGCACCCCGGTTTTGGAGGATTTTGACGATGGATCCAATTGATCGCGGCGCCGAATATCGGGCCTATGCAGAGGATTTTCTGAGAAAATGGTATGCCCAATGGCATTCCGAGCCCCAAAAGGAGCTGTTCGATGCCATGGAATACAGCCTCCTGGCCGGCGGAAAGCGGCTTCGGCCCATCCTTTGCATGGAATTTTGCCGCCTTTGCGGCGGTGATTGGAAGAAGGCGGCGCCCTTTGCGGCAGCCGTGGAGATGATCCACACCTACAGCCTGATCCACGACGACCTGCCGTCCATGGATAACGACGATTTCCGCCGTGGCAGACCCACCAATCATAAAGTCTACGGCGAAGCCATGGCCACCCTGGCCGGCGATGCCTTGCTGACGGATGCTTTTTCCGTTGCCGCATCGGCGGATGTGGCGCCGACCGCCGTTTTGGAGGCCATCCGTGTGCTGGCGGAATGCGCCGGCTCCCTGGGTATGGTGGGCGGCCAGGTTTTGGACATCAAGTCCGAGGATCGGGAGCTGACGGAGCAGGAAGTATTGGACATTCAGCGCCGCAAGACCGGCTGTCTCATCAGCGCCGCCTGCGCCATGGGCGCTCTGGCCGGCGGCTGTTCGGAAGAACAGTATGATGCCGCCTGTCAATTTGCCGCCGGTCTGGGCCTGGCCTTCCAGATCCGGGACGATATGCTGGATGTCATCGGCACCGCCGAAGAAATGGGCAAGGGCGTGGGCACCGATGAATATAAAAATACCTTTGTCCGGCTGTACGGCCTGAAAAAATGCGAGGAATTGGTCCAAAGCTATACCCGGTATGCGCTGGATGCCCTGGAAGTCTTTGATGATACCGCCTATATCGACTCTTTGGCCAAGGGCCTGACGGCCCGCAGAAATTAAGGAGGAATGAACATGTGGGATATGCTGAAACCGACACAGTATGCCGATGACTTGAATGTTCACACAGAATACGATAAGTACGGAAAAGTTGCGAAGGAAACTGCATTCGACGGTGATGGCAGGAAAGTAAGAGAAACCGTATATGATTACGGCGAAGTGAACTATGTCCTTGTTTACGATTCCGTGGGCAATGTGATCCAAAAGATTACTTATTCGTGGTTTGGCGACGGAAGACTTGATAAACTGTTTGTTGCAAACGCGGACGGCCATATCATCAGAGAAGAATGGTATATGGGCCATGAGAGCATCCGCTCCAGGTGTGACTATGAGCGGGACCATAACGGACGTACGCTGAAACTAACACAGTATAACTCTGACGGCAGTGTGGACTATTGGGAAACCTTTGAATATGATTCCCGTGGCAACAACACCAAATCCACGTGCTATAATCCGGACGGCAGCGTGAAGCATGTGTGGTACCGTGATTATGATGACCATGGTTCCGAAGTCCGGGCCATCCAATATGACGGCCGGGGCAGTATCCTTGCCCGCTATGAGGATTACGATTGAGTCATGAGAACATGGGAGCTGCGCAGCATCTTGCCGCAGCTCCCGTTTTCAGAATTTGACATTTGCAGCGGATGATTGTATACTGTAATCAATATGACGAAGGAGAACGGAGTGGGGGAATGGGTATTTTCGGTGAATGGACTTCAAGCAGCCGCAACGGCGCAACGGTGGCGCAGACGAATACGGTCACCGTCATCATGGCGAAGGATGATCCGGCGTGGTATGAAAGCTCCGTGACCATGGGAAAGCTGCTGAAGCAGGCCACCGGCGCCTCGTCTGTCCTGCTGCTAAAGGTAAACAAAGCAAATTTTCCGGCCGCGTGGAAACAGATCTCATCCAAGTATGTGATCATCCATACCCACGGCGGTCCCACCGGCCTTTACAGCTCCACCGATGCCTATATGACTGTAAAGGATGCCGGTTCCATGGTTCGCAACTGTAATATTGAATTGGTGGTTTGCACTGCCTGCCAGACAGCGGCCGTCATCACCGGATCCCAAAATATGGCTGCGGCCATCAGCACCAAAATAGCGCCCAAAGGGATGGTCATTGCCAATCAGCATGTGGTCCGCGGCGCGGACCGGGATTTTGAAGGCGTCATCAATGACTGTCCCGTAAAGGGATGGCGCGCCTATCGGGACGGAGCCTGCCTTTCTGTCGACTTTCCCGCTTCCCTGAACATGGAACTGGCCGCTCAGACACACCGGCTGTATTGATTTCGTAATTAACAACCCAGGAGGTGCCAACCTTGTACGCGATGCTGCATGAATTGCTCCGTGACCATACGGAGGGGATCGTTTTCCAAGCCTTCGGTTTGTGGCATATTTTATACTTGTTGCTGATTTTTTCAGCAATTTTCTTCTGCATCCGATTTCTGAAGCCGGGTGCGCTTCGAAAGGCTGTGGATGCAGCCATCGGCATTGCTTTCGGACTTTATATGCTGGACTTTTTTCTGATGCCCCTGGCCTATGGCAATATCGACACCGAAAAGCTGCCCATCCATGCCTGCACGGCCATGTGCCTGCTGTCCTTCCTGAGCCGAAGGGTACCCGTTCTTTACAAATGGAAGGATTCCTTTACCTTGCTGGGCCTGATCTCCAATCTGGTCTATGTGCTGGTTCCCATGGGGATTCAATGGGCCGGGGTCCATCCCTTTTCTTACAGAGCGGTACAGACCTTGCTGTTCCACGGTGCCATGACGGCCTACGGCATCCTGGCCCTTTGCTCCGGCGATGTGAAACTGCAATGGAAGAACTGGAAACGGGAATTGCTGACCGTCATTGGCATGACCTTGTGGGCATTGCTGGGCAATGCGGTGTATAACGGACTGGATGGCCGGTTGTTCAATTGGTTTTTCGTGGTCCGTGATCCTTTCTATATGCTCCCGGAAAGCATTTCTCCTTACATCATGCCGCCGCTGGTGATCGTTTCTTTCTTCGCGGCGGAGATGGTGTGCTGCCTTGTATTCAATTGCCGGAGGATCAAAAATGGAATTGAAAAGAATGAAATTGTTTCTGTTTGACATGGATGGCACCCTCTACCTGGGAAGCCGGCTCTATGATTTCACCAAAGAGCTTCTGCAGACCATCCGTCAGATGGGTGGACGGTATATGTTCGTCACCAACAATTCTTCCAAAAGCGTAGCTGATTATATCAAAAAGCTGGAAAAAATGGGCGTTCCCGCGGAATATGACGATTTTCTGACTTCCTCCCAGGCGACGGCCTGGTACCTGAAGAATCATCATGCCGGAAAACGGCTCTATGTCTGCGGCACGGAATCCCTGAAGGACGAACTCCGCGGGGAAGGTTTTGAGATCACCGACGACATCGCTTTGACCCAGTGCATCGTCATGGGTTTTGATACGGAACTGACCTTCCGCAAGCTGGAGGATGTGTCAAAAATGCTTTGCACCCGGGAACTGCCCTATATCGCCACAAACCCCGACTATGTATGCCCCACGGAATTTGGCAGCGTTCCCGATTGCGGCAGCGTCTGCGATATGCTCTATAATGTCAGCGGAAAGCGACCCCTGGTCATCGGCAAACCCCAGCCGTATATGGCCCGGCTGGCCATGGAAAAGTGGGACTGCACCCCGGAAGAAACCGTGGTGGTGGGGGACCGGATCTACACGGACATTAAAAGCGGCCTCAACGCCGGCTGTCAGACCATCCTGGTCATGAGCGGTGAGACCACCTATGAGATCCTGGAGGCTTCCGACCACAAGCCCCACCTGGTTCTGGACCATGCGGGCCGGATCCTGGAGGAACTGAAAAGTGATGACCGGCCGTAACCGTATCCCATCCGTTCCTTTTTGGCCCCCTTGGGCCGGCTTGGGGATCTTATGAGGAATTTGGTCTTTACATGGAAAAACATCCATGTTATAATTAGAAAAAACCAATGAGGAGGAAACAATCATGGAAAAACTGTACAAAAAGGACGAAGGTAAGAAGATCTGCGGTGTCTGCGCCGGTCTGGCGGAATGCCTGCACATGGATGTCAGCGTTTTGCGCCTGATCTGGGTTATTGTGACCCTGATCGGCTCTCTGGGCTTCTGGCTTTACATCATTGCGGCGCTGATCCTGCCCTGGAAGGATAAGGCCATCGTTGAGGGCGAGAAGGCCGATGAAGCGTAAAATTGATCCTTTTGAATATGCCGGCACCATCTGCAAGGCCCTGAAGCCCAGCGGCATCCTGCTGACCACCGCCGCCGAAGGACAGGTGAATACCATGACGATCGGCTGGGGTACCATCGGCGTGGACTGGAGCCGCCCCGTGTTTATTGCCTATGTCCGTGAGAGCCGCCATACCAAGGCCCTTTTGGAGAAGAATCCCGAATTTACGGTGAATGTTCCCCTGGGCGATGCGGACCGCAGGATCCTGGCCTATTGCGGCACCAAATCCGGCCGGGATACGGACAAGATCCGGGACCTGGGCCTGACATTGGAGGATCCCGAGGTGATCTCCGTCCCCGGCATCAAGGAACTGCCCCTGACTCTGGAGTGCAAGGTACTGTATAAGGAAGAGCAGGATCTGTCCCGGATCCCTGAGGACATTTTGAAGGTCTATTATCCTCAGGGCGATCATCACCATGTTTATTACGGCCAGATCGTCAGCGCTTACATTATTGAAGAAGAATAAGGGCAATTCGGAGGAATGTACAATGCGGATTTCCACGGAGATCGGTACCGCGTCCCGGGTGGTGGGCGACCAAAAAGCGGTTGAACTGTGTGCCAGGGCCGGCTTTGACGCATGGGATTTTTCCATGTTCACCGTTTTTCATTTTGATTGGAGCGCCTGGAAGGCCACCCTTACAGATCATCCTCTGGCCGGTCCCGGATATGTGCGGTATGCCCGGGAACTGCGGCGGATCGGTGAGGATAACGGTATTTTCTGCAATCAGTCCCATGCACCGTTTCCCAGCACTGCCCCGGGGATCCGTTCCTTCCTGAAGCGCGCCATTGAATCCACCGCCGAAGCCGGCGGCCGGATCTGTGTGATCCACCCGGACAACAACAGATCTGCGGAAGAGAACGCCGAGATGTATTGGGACCTGCTGCCCTTTGCAAAAGAACACGGCGTGAAGATCGCCACAGAGAACATGTGGAACTGGGACCACCTTCAGGACCATTCCGTTCCGGCTGCCTGCTCCACAAGTGATGATTTCTGCCGCCATATTGATGTGGTGAACGATCCGTATCTGGTGGCTTGTCTGGACATTGGCCATGCGGAAATGAAAGGCTCCGGTTCCGGCGCGGTCAATATGATCCACGCCCTGGGCCCCCGCCTGCAGGCGCTTCATATCCATGACAATGACCTTTGGCATGACCATCATCAGATCCCCTTTACCGGACAGATCGATTTTCCCGCAGTAGTGCGGGCGCTGAAGGAGATCGGCTACAGCGGCGATTTTACCATGGAGGCCGATTATCTGCGTCATTGTCCTGACGGGGACGTTCTGGCGCTATTGAAAAAGCTGGCCTCGGCCGCCCACAGACTTACGGAAATGTTTGAAGACTAAAAATTGTGGCCCCCTCGGCTGAGGGGGCTGTTTCTATTCTTTCAGCATCAGTTCCGTAACTGTGGTACATGCCGGTGCGGATGTAAACATTCATATGACCGTCCTGCGGCATCCGGCAGGGAACGTCATGGGAACTGTGCTGCCGCTGACGGACAACGGCAAGATCAGAGCAATATGGAAATGACGAACCTTTTCATAAAATGTCGATCCCCCTTGCAATGGAGCAAGGGGGACGTATTTTACAGATCCATAGCGGGGTTCATATAATAAACATTCTTCTGATTCAGTTTTTCCCGAAGCTGCTGCATGCTCTCACCGAAGCGCTGGAAGTGGACCACCTCCCGTTCCCGCAGGAACTTGATCACGTCGTTGACATCGGGGTCATCGGACAACCGCAGAATGTTGTCGTAGGTCACCCGTGCCTTCTGCTCTGCTGCTACCTCATATAGCCAACCGCAAATAATAATAGGGGATACGCCTAATAAATTATGTTGAACGAACAGACCTGCTTCCGGCAGTTCCGGCCAGCCTCCTCTGATATCCATATTCGGCGTCTGCAGCGCTTTTTGCAGCTATGCCTGCATTTTTCAGACAATTTGGGTTGGCGCACCTTGTCTGGTTACAGTTATCCGGGTGGGGGATAGAATGTTTCGTTAATCGAAAGCATACATTCCAAACAGGCCAAGGAGACCATCACCGCAATCGTATTCCATCTCGCAGACATCAGCCAGTTTCTTGACGAAGACACAGTAGGCAGACATGCAGGAATATTTGAGATCCGGGAAGTTGCAAGGCAGTCCTTGTGTTTGGGCGCAGGGGGTGCATAGGGCGCAGCCGCTGGCACCAACGATCAAACCGTTGTGTCCGTCTTCCCGCATTTTTTTCACCACACGTATTTCGGATGCGTTATGGCTTTTCTTTGCTTGCTTGATCGCAGCCGTATCGGAATAACTGTCTACCTGCCAAATGGTCTGCAAGACCAATGCTTTCTTATGCGCGAGGATGCGCCGCTTCATTTCTTCCGGACTGCCGCAATCGGGCGGACAGGAGTAATTAGCGCCATACTGACCGCAGAGGTTTTCCTCACAGTAAGGACGGAAGGATGGGTCAAAAACGATTTGAGCGGTATCCACGATGGCCGCTGCAGCGAATCCCTCATTGATTGCATATTGAATCATTTCTGTATCTGTCATAGTAACCACCTCACCATTAATATACTGACCGTGAGGATCATTGTCAAGTCGTGTGGAACCGTCTGTAAACTTTTGCTTTGGCGGGTAATGCCTCGTTTTTATCGAAATTGATCGCTTTCATCTTTTGGGATTGACAATCATGTAGCAATCGTGTATCATAAATGCGCAAGTGAATATTCCGTTTAAGTGCCTGCGGAAGCGGTAACAGCCCCGCAGGAGAATAGAAAACCGGGTGGGAATCCCGGACGGTACCGCCGCTGTATGCGTGGAGGTTGCTGTGCATGGCGAAAGCCGGTCATTGGGGAAACCTGAGAAGGCTGCACAGAACTGACGAGGCGCAAGTCAGAAGAACTGCTTAAATGAGGTAAAACACAAGGATCTGCAAGTACGGGTTCTGTGGTTTTTTGTTGCGGAAAAACGGCTGCAGCAACTCTTTGTAGGG
>SVLA01000182.1 GCA_015068175.1 Oscillospiraceae bacterium | reverse complement strand
GCGGTTACGGGAGTGCATGGAGGTACAGGTGACGATCAGATCGCCCACACCGGAAAGACCGGTAAAGGTTTCTTTCCGGGCGCCCATTGCTACACCCAGCCGGGCAGTCTCAGTCAGACCCCGGGTCATCAGCATAGCTTTGGTGTTGTCGCCAAAGCCCAGACCGTCGGTGATACCGGCGCACAGGGCAATGACATTTTTCAGGGCACCGCCCAGTTCCGCGCCCACAGGATCGGCGCTGGTATATACCCGGAGGGTATCGGACATGAAGGCATCCTGCACCAGTTCTGCCTTTTCCTGGTTCTGGCAGGCTGCCAGCAGACCGGTGGGGATGTCCAGTGCCACTTCTTCCGCGTGGCTGGGGCCGGTGAGCGCGACCACTTCCATGCCGGTTTCCTGGGCAACCACTTCGCTCATTCGCATATGGGTGCCGGCTTCCAGACCCTTGGTGACGGAGACCAGAACCGCGTCTGGGTCAATGTGAGGCACGGCGTTCCGGCATACGCTCCGGGCAGGGAAGGAGGGGCTTGCCATGACGACCAGCTTACAGCCCTTGATGCAGGCGTAATCACCGGAAATTTTCAGATTATCGGGAAGAACCGCACCGGGAAGCCGGGGATTGCGGCGGGTGGATTCCATTTCGGAAATCAGATCGGTCTCGAAAGTCCACATGGTCACATCGTGACCGTTTTTGCACAGGCGGATCGCCAGGGCAGTACCCCAGGCACCGCTGCCTACAACTGCTGCTTTCATGTGTTATTTCCTTTCCCAAAGAGGTTGGTTTTGCGCTCTTGCCCCTTGATCAGACGGGTGATGTTGGCCCGGTGCATCCACACGATGAGCATACTGAGGAACAGGGCGACCAAAATGGGGAAAAGACCCTCGTTCCAGTGCAGCCATGCATAGATGAATCCGAAGGAACCGGAGGACAAAACGCTGCCGAGCGATACATAACCGGTCAAAAAATAGGCGACCAGAAAAATACCGAACACAAACAGGCCGATACGCCAGTCCATCATCAGCGCAACGGTGACACCGCTCAAGATGCCCTTGCCGCCTTTGAAACCAAGCAGAACCGGAAAAATATGGCCCAGGATCACAAACAGGGCACCCAGAGCGACACCCTCGGTATAGTAGCCGTAGGAAACCAGAAGCAATCCGGAAATCAGACAGGCAAGCACTGCCTTGCCCATGTCGATGAGCACCACAAGCAAGGCGGTTCGGGATCCGTAGCAGCGGATAAAATTGGTCAGACCGGCGTTGCCGCTGCCGTGGGTGCGGACGTCGTCATTGGAAAACAGGGAAGAAGAAATGACGGCGCCGTTGAGATTGCCCAGCAGGTAGCTGCCCGCAGCAGCCATCAAGATCAGGAACCACATGCCTTATTCCTCCTTATCACCCTTCTGACGAATGGTGATCCGCACAGGAGTACCCTGCAGGCCAAATACTTCCCGGATCTGGTTTTCCAGATACCGCTGGTAGGAGAAGTGGAACAGTCTTGCGTCGTTGCAGAAAATGACGAAGTGGGGGGGCTTGGTGCTGGCCTGGGTCATATAGTAGATCTTCAGGCGGCGGCCCTTGTCAGAGGGGGGCTGAACCCGGGTGGTGGCATCTGCCAGAATGGAGTTCAGCGCGCCGGTGGTGATCCGGCTGTTGTTCTGGGTGTGCACGTCCTGAATCATGGGGAAGAGCTTGTTCACTCTTGCGCCGGTCAGGGCGGAGAGGAAAACCACGGGAGCGTAGGTCATGTAGGACAGATCCCGGCGGATATTGTTCTCCATGTCCCGCATGGTGTTGGTTTCCTTGTTTTCCACAGCGTCCCATTTGTTGACCACGATGATAGCAGCCTTGCCGGCTTCGTGGACAAGACCTGCGATCTTGGTATCCTGCTCCGTGACGCCGTCGTTGGCATCGATCAGAATCAGGCACACATCGGCCCGCTCAATGGCTGCGACGGAACGCATATTGGAATATTTTTCAATCAGGTCGTCGACCTTGCTCTTGCGGCGCATACCGGCAGTGTCGATAAAGCAGTATTTGCCGGTCTCGTTTTCAAAGTAAGAGTCGATGGCATCCCGGGTGGTACCTGCCACATTGGAAACGATGACCCGTTCCTCACCGAGAATCTGGTTCAGCAGGCTGGATTTGCCCACATTGGGTTTACCGACAATGGCGACCTTGATGATGTCACTTTCTTCCTCTTCGTCGCTTTCTTCGGGGATGTTTTCCAGAACCCAGTCCAGCATATCGCCGGTTCCGTGGCCGTGGATTGCAGAGGTTTCAAAGAGATCGCCGATGCCCAGAGAATAGAACTCGAACACGTCGGGATTCACAAGTCCGACGGAATCACACTTGTTGACGGCCAGGCACACGGGCTTGCGGCTCTTGCGGAGCATGGTTGCCACGTCCTGATCCGCTGCGGTAACGCCGGAGCGGACATCCACCACCATGATGATGGCATCCGCCAGTTCAATGCCGATCTCCGCCTGACGGCGCATGAATTTCAGCATTTCATTTTCAGTACCGGGTTCGATACCGCCGGTATCCACAAGAGAGAAGCTGCGGCCACCACTCGCACTCGCCATAGATCCGG
>SVLA01000040.1 GCA_015068175.1 Oscillospiraceae bacterium | reverse complement strand
ACGCATTGACGGCGGCGGAATATGCCGGCGGTTATGTCTTCGCCGTGGATGCAGGCTACAACTTCCTGTACATGATCCCCGGATTGTTCAACCGAAATCTTATCTGCAATCTGGGCATCAATGTCACGGACATGGCCTTTGATGAAAAGACCCAGACCATGTATCTGTCCGCCAAGACCGGTGATGAGTATGGACTGTACACCGTGGATCTGCTGACGGGTGAACTGACCCTGCTGAAGACCTACGAAAGCTATTTCTATATGCCCTGGGCCATGACCTTTGTGGATGGCGAGCTGTACTGCTGCAAGTATTACTATAACGGCTTCTTCAAGGTGGACATTGCCGGCGGCACTTACGAGCTGCAGCAGGTGACCCTGGAAAACGGCGATAAATTCCTCCCGGTCACCGCCACCGGCTCCAATACCTCTCCTTACTACAGCCAATCCATGACCTACAGCCCCATGGACGGCCTGATCTACTGGGCCTACTATGACGGCACGGAAAGCTGCCTGATCACCATTGACCCCGAGAACTGGACCAGCAAGGCTGCCGCTTTCGCCAGCAACCAGGAGTATGTGGGCCTGCTGACGGTGGAGAAGGACGGTTATACCCTCCCTGAGTCCACCGAGATCACCAGAATGCTCCTGGATAAGGAACAGTTGGTTATGGCTGTGGGCGAGCGCAATGTACTCTCTGCGGTCCTGCTGCCCTGGAATGCCCCTGCAGGCCAGGTGACCTGGACTTCCTCCGATGAATCCGTAGCCAGCGTTGACGCCACCGGTGCCGTTCTGGCCCATAAGGAAGGCGAAGCGGTGATCACCGCTACCTATGGCGCATTGTCCGCCTCCTGCAATGTGGTGGTCGTGGATGTGAGCGGCTCCTTCTATGCCTACAATTATTATTCCGGCACCGGCGATTTCGGCGGTTTCATCAGCGTGGACATGGATAAGAATTCCTATGAGAATCTCTTCGCCAGCCCCGTGGATTTCATCGCCGCGGACTACAACGGCCATGAGAAGATGATCTACGGTTATGACGAGAGCGGCTTCTTCTACTCCTGCGATCCCGCCACCGGTAAGTGCGTGAACCTGGGCAAGTCCGACAACGGTATCCCCGCGGACATGGCCTATGACTACTCCACCGGCCTGATGTATGCCGTGGTCTACGACTACAACACCATGCGCTCCACCATCTATGCGGTCAGCACCACCAGCGGCCGACTGATCCGCGTTGCCTCGGTCAGCGATGTGTTCATCACCCTGGCCTGCAGCACCGATGGTGTTCTGTACGGCCTGAACTACAACGGCCAGCTCTATGAGCTGAACCTGACCGACGGCAAGCTGGAAGCCTCCTGCATCATGCAGACCCCCGTGGGTTCCCTGTTCTATGCGCAGTCCATGTGCTATGACCATGTCAATGATGTCCTTCTTTGGACCAGCGTGGAAAATGCCACCGTCTATTGGCTGGGTATCCATTCCGAGCAGCCTTATTGCCTGGAAGTGGGCGATCCCAGTGGCTCCGGCAATATTGAGTATGTGGGTATGTATGTGATCCCCACGCAGATCCCCGACCTGGCCTATCCCAAGGTCACGGGTGCGGCCGTTGATGACATGATCATGCTCCTGGGTGATACCAGAAGCCCCAGCATCACCATTGCCCCCACCAATGCCAGCAAGAACTACACCGTGACCTATACTTCCACGGATACCGACGTCATCGAGATCACCGCCGACGGCAAACTGAAGGCTGTGGGCCTGGGTACGGCCACCGTCCGCGCCCGCGTCACCGGTGATGTGAGCGGCCGTGTTACGGACTCCTTTGAGGTTACGGTCAAAAAGTCCACCGGCGGGCTGAACGGCTTCCTGCTGTCCGACCTGGCCAACATGGACGGTTATTACTGGATCGGCATTGACGATTCCGATCCCAGAAATTACGAGGGTATCGACTACGTATTCCATAACGGGCAGTACCTGCTGCTCTATGCCGCCGAATATGTGGACGGTTACATCTATGCTTACGGCTTCAATTACGATGACTGGGAGGCCAACTTCCAATACCTGATCATCAATGCCAAGACCTGGTCCGTCCTGGAAGCCTATGACATGGGCAGCGACTTCGGTTTCGTCTATGACATGGCCTTCGATTATACCACCGGCACCATGTATGCCCTGATGGGTCCCAGCGATACCTCCACGGATCTGTACTATGTGAACCTGGAGAACGGTCAGCTCATCGATTGCATGATCACCGAGCCTCTGTTCATGAGCCTGGCCATCGATGGCAACGGCACCATCTACGCCATGGAAGCCAGCGCCGGCGACAGCGGTGAGCTTTCTTCCGGTGAGATCGGCAATGCCATACTGTATACCTTGGATCCCGTGAACGGCACCTGCAAACCGTTTATGGACACCGGTTTCCGCAGCAATATGCTCTCCTCCATGGCCTACGACTTTGACACCGGTTACATTTACTGGACCGGCCTGCTGAGTACCGATGCCGGCTACGAAAGCGGCCTGTATCTGCTGGATCTGGAAGAGGAGAAAACCTATAATCTGGGTGCCATTGGCAACGCCGGTGCCCAGGTCACCGCGCTGATGGTGTTCTCCGACAACTATCCCCAGGTTCCCGACACTCTCCAGAAGGCGGCCATGATGTCCTCCCTGGAGCAGTTGGCTGTTGGCGGCCAGGTGCAGTTGGATACCTTCATCCAGCCTGCGGGCCTGGATGTCACCCATAGCTGGGCATCTGACAATACTGCTGTTGCTGCGGTGGATGCCAACGGTGTCGTTACAGCGGTCGCGCCCGGCACGGCCACCGTTACGGTCACCATCACCGATGCTTACGGCAACGTCAAAACGGCCAGGTGTGTCATCGTGGTCTTTGGTGAAGAGGATCACTTCATTACTTACAATGCCACGGACAGCGGCTTCACCGCCATCTACCGTCCCGACAGCAGTGTGGTCAAGGATCTGACCACCGGCGAGACCGATGCGCCCGTGAGTTCCATGGCTATCCATGAAGGTGTGATCTATGCCTACGATACCGAGGGCAATCTCTTTATTACTGCCGCCGATGCCGGCTTCAGCCGCCATTACATCGGCAGCCACGGGATCGAATCTCCCGAACCCGAGGAGAAACACAGCAATTACGCCGGCAACGGTTACACCTATGGCTACGACTACACCTACACTTACGACTTCGTGGTTCGTGATATGCAGTGGGACGAAGCCAATGACCGCCTGCTGGTCCTGGGCTGCAGCGTCCAGAACTATGAGATCTATTACTGGTACGAGTCCGCGAAGGAGTCTACCCGTTACCTGTACGCCTCCGGTCAGAATGAACTGGTGGGTGGCTGCAAGCTCTTCGAGGCGGATCTGCAGACCGGCGCTCTGACGGAATTGATCCAGGTGGGCAGCGACAACGATGCCGGTGTCACCATGTTTGCCATTGATGATGAAGGCCAGGCCTATGTTTACTCCTTCTTCATGGACTACATCTCCAAGATGGATATGCAGACCGGTGAACTGACCGCCTTGAGTACCTTCCAGAACCAGGGATTCTACGGCGATTCTGACGGACAGCTCATGGCCATGACCTATGATCCCATTACCGACGATCTGTATATCCTGATCACCGCCAATGGCAAGGTCTATTATCTGTACAGCTTTGACACAGAAACCTATGTTATTTCCAGAGTCAATACGGTGGGACCCGTGATCTCCTACAACACCGACAGCTACCGCGGCCTGGTGCTGAATGAGGAGCATTCCTGCACCTACGAGGTGAAGGATACCAAGACCGCCACCTGTACCGAACCCGGCTATATCACCTACGGCTGCGCCCACGGCGTGACTTACAGCGAGGAGATCCCCGCCACCGGCCATCACTATGAGGTCACCGACAGCAAGGACGTGACCTGCACCGAGGATGGCCATGTGACCTATGCCTGCGCCTGCGGTGACACTTACACCGAGACCACGCCTGCTACGGGCCATAACCATGCGGTCACCGACAGCAAGGAAGCTACCTGCACCGAGGATGGCTATGTGACCTATGCCTGCGCCTGCGGCGACACTTACACCGAGACCACGCCTGCTACGGGCCATAACCATGCGGTCACCGACAGCAAGGAAGTTACCTGCACCGAGGATGGCTATGTGACCTATGCCTGCTCCTGCGGCGACACTTACACCGAGACCACGCCTGCTACGGGCCATAACCATGCGGTCACCGACAGCAAGGAAGCTACCTGCACCGAGGATGGCCATGTGACCTATACCTGCTCCTGCGGTGACAGCTATACCGAGACCATCCCCGCCATCGGCCACAGTTATGAGAACGGTGTCTGCACCGGCTGTGGTTCCATCCAGCCCGGCCAGGGCGGCAATGCCCAGACCGGCGACACCATGAGTCCCATTTGGGTCCTGGTGCTGCTGATGATCTCCGCCGGCGGAATGACCGTCCTGCTGATGGACCGCAAAAAGCGTCTTTGGTAATTTCTGAATAATTCAACGGGGCCTGCCGCTATTTTTCAGCGGCAGGCCCTTGCTCTGTCTTGACAGAATCCCTGAAAGAAATTATAATGATTACAAAATGATTACAATTTTGAAGGGATTAGAACAAAATATGACAAAATATTCAGTGATCCCATGGATCTTGCTTCTGTTCCTGCTGATTTCCGCCTGCGCGCCCCAGGAAACGCCGGATACTGTACCCCAGACCGTCCCACAGACGGCGCCCCATGATCCGACCCAGGCTGTGACGGATCCGACGGACACCGTTCCGCCGCCGACCACACCTACAGACCCCACCGGCGCAGCCGAGACCTTGCCTTTTGAACCCGGTGAGCCGAGCAAACCCACGGCCCCGGCGCCCGATAATCCCGCGGGAGATGCTGTTACCGTTTATGCCAAAGGCAAGTGCAGGATCCCATATACGGTCCGCATCAGCGCCGTCCATTACTTCACAAGCCCCGATCAGCTCCCGGATTGCCCGGAGCTGGAGGATTATGATGCCGACTGGTTCCGGGATCACGCCCTGGTGGTGGTCTATGAGACCGTTTCCAGCGGCAGTCTGGCGGTGGATATCCGTGATATTCGCGTGGAAGACGGCCGGGCCGCCGTGGAACTGTCCCATGATGTTCAGGGGAATTTGGGTACGGCGGATATGACCACCTGGCTTCTGTGGGCCGAGGTGGACGGGGACCTCCGGTATACATGGACCGTATTGAATCCTGCCATGGATTCCGATGTGTCCGAACGCTGAGCCGGACCCGAACCGAGAAATCATCATTAGGAGCTTTGTATGAAAAATAGAATCAAATCGTTTTTCCCGCGTATTCTTCTGGCTATTACGGCCGTTGCCTTGATTGCTGCCGTGATCCCGGCGGCCTTGGGCGCAACGTCCAGGATCTATTACAACATCGACTTTTCCCAGGAAGTCCTGGCCTCCCGGGTGGACCAGCGTGTTTCCGGCGGCTGCGCTGTGGCTGCCATGGCTACGGTGGAATCCTATATGTTCGGCGCCAAAACCGAGGATGAGATCGAAGCGGTTTACGATACCCTGATCGAGATCAACGGCAAGGACAATTATGCTTACTGGAGCCGCTGCGGTTTTTCTTCCTCCGAGAGCATTAGCTGGACCAAGGTCTATAATCAGTTGGCCGCCGGTTACCCCTGCCTGATCCATCGCAAAGCCACCTCTTCCGCCAGCGAGCATTGGTCCGTTGTGGCCGGCTATTTCGGCTCCACCACCAAGCTGGAAAAGGACAAGTTCCTGGTGGTGGAAGTCAATAATAACTTTAAGACCGAGATCTATACCTCCGCCGAGTGGGGGGAGGGCACCACCATCGACAAGATGGTCATCCGCAAGGCTGGCATACCATATACCGATGTGGAAGGCATCACCTTCGCCATCAATCATCCCGCCGTGGTCCACCAGTATGACAAGGCCCAAAACGTCTACGGTCAGATCACTTCCAATGAAAATCTGACGGATATCCGCATCCAGGTCACCGATGTGAACGCCGGTACCGACATCTACGACAAGACCGTCTATCCCGCCGCAAAAAACTACAATATCAACGCACTGGACGACGAAATGGCCTATTCCGCCTGGCCGGTGGGCCAGTATTTCCTCACCGTCACCGCCCGGACCCAATCGGAAACCAAGGTCTTCCAGTATTATTTTGAGATCCGGGAAGATTGGCCCGAGACCGCTCCCACAAGGAATTTCTCCCTTACTTATGACGAAAAATATGGGGAGCCGACGCTTTCCGAGTCCTCTTATCTGGATACACTGCAGGCGCCGGATCCCATCTATACCCGTGCTGACCGGGCTTTCGCAGGCTGGAATGTCCGCCGTGACGGCGACGGGAAGTGGCTCAGCACCGACGGCACCTGGCGCACAGAAGAGGAGATCATGGCGGATCCTTCCTTGCTGACGGTTATCCAGCCCGGTCAGACCCTGACCCTGGACCACACCTGGCTCCAGGATTGCATCGCCAACACCGGCTATACCTTCCACGGCATTTGGGACCAGCTCTTCCTCTTCGGCGATGCCAATGGGGATGAGAATATCAATGCGATGGATGCCTATTTGACTATGCGTTACTCAGTTGGCCTGATCACTTCTGATGATTTGAATGCGGCTGCAATTGATGTAAATAATGACGGCCTATATAACGCGATGGATGCCTACCTCATTATGCGCCGCTCCGTTGGTCTCATCGATGAATTCCCCGTGGAGACTCCGGCCATTGCTGAATAAAGGAAAGGATGAAGGAAATGAAGCATTTTTTGATCGTTGTTGATATGCAGAAGGATTTTGTGGATGGGGCCCTTGGCACCCCGGAGGCCCAGGCCATCGTGGAAAACGTGGTCCGTAAGATCCGGGAATTTGAAGGCACCGTTTTCGTGACCTTCGATACCCATGATGAGGATTACCTCCATACCTCGGAAGGCCGCCGCCTGCCGGTACCCCATTGCATCAAGGGTACCCCCGGCTGGGAACTGGATGCCCGTGTTGCTGAAGCCTTGAAGGATAAAGCCTGGATCCCGGTGGAAAAACCCACCTTCGGCGCCGTCCAACTGCCGGAACTGATCGAATCCGCCGCCTTCCGCCAGGATTTCGGCCTGGAGCTGATCGGCCTTTGCACCGACATCTGCGTGGTGTCCAACGCCCTGCTGCTGAAGGCCAATTTCCCGGAGGTTCCTATTTTTGTGGATGCTTCCTGCTGCGCCGGCGTCACCCCGGCATCCCACGATGCGGCTTTGACTACCATGGCCATGTGCCAGATCACCATTAAGGGAGGAAATTAAGATGTTCAATGCGGAAAAAGTGAAAAATGATTGTGTAGCCTGGATCCGGAAATTCTTTGAGGAGAACGGCCCCGGCTGTAATGCGGTGCTGGGTATTTCCGGCGGCAAGGACAGCTCCGTAGCCGCGGCCCTTTGCGTGGAGGCCCTGGGCAAAGACCGGGTCATCGGTGTGCTGATGCCCAACGGCGACCAGTTTGACATTGATATGTCCTACCTGCTTTGCGACCATCTGGGCATTGAGCGCCATGTGGTCAATATTAAGGATGCGGTCCAGGGCCTGACCAACGCCATCCCCATGGAACTGACCGCCCAGAGCAAGACCAACCTGCCGCCCCGGATCCGCATGGCGGCCCTCTATGCCGTCAGCCAGTGCCGCAACGGCCGCGTGGTCAATACCTGCAACCTCAGCGAGGATTGGGTGGGTTATTCCACCCGTTACGGCGATGCCGCCGGCGATTTCAGCCCCATGAGCAACCTCACCGTCCATGAAGTGAAGGAGATCGGCCGTGTCCTGGGCCTGCCCGAAGTGCTGGTGGACAAGGTCCCCATTGACGGCCTCTGCGGCAAGACCGACGAGGATAATCTGGGCTTCACTTATGCCGAGTTGGACCGCTATATCCGCACCGGCGAGATCGAGAATCTGGAGCATAAGGAGCGGATCGACACGCTCCACCGCAGAAATTTGTTCAAACTGCAGCTCATGCCGTCCTTTAAGCCGGATCTGGACTGAAATGAAAAGGAGAGGATCAATATGGATGCCAATAAGATCATGAAGATCTTCGAAGAAACGGCCTATGTCCGCATGGGCGGCTCTCCCGAGGAGCTGAAAGCTGCTGAATATCTTCAGAAATGCTGCGCCGACCTGGGTCTTGATGCTTACATCGAGTCTTTTGAAGTGCCCATGGCCACCATGCGCCGGGCAGAACTGACTGTGGACGGCCGGAGCATCACCTGCAAGGGCTATCTGAACGCAGGCAGCGGGGAAGTGGAAGCGCCGCTGTATTATCTGCGGGGCACCGATGCCTACAGTCTGTCCCAATGCCGGGGCAAGATCGTCCTCATTGACGGCTATCTGGGGTATTGGATGTACCAGGACCTGCTGGAAAACGGCGCCGTCGGCTTTATTACCTATGACGGCCATGTGAACTATGCCGATGAGGATATTGACCAGCGGGAACTGCGGAGCTACGTCAGCAAGGGCAATAAGATCCCCGGCGTGAATATCAACGCCAAGAGCGCCGTTGAGCTGATCCGCGGGGATGCCAAGACCGCAAAGATCGTCCTGGAGCAGGAGGAATACATGGGCCAGTCCCGGAATGTGATCCTGGATCTGCCCGGCGAGGTGGATCAATGGATCGTGCTGTCGGCCCACTATGATTCCACATCTTTGTCCCAGGGCGCCTATGACAATATGTCCGGTTCTGTGGGTATTCTGGGCGTTGCGGAATATTTCACCACCCATCATCATCGCTACGGCCTGCGCTTTGTCTGGTGCGGCAGCGAGGAGCGGGGCCTGCTGGGCGCCAAAGATTACTGCGCGCGGCATGAGGAAGAGCTGCCTAAGATCGTGCTGAATATCAACCTGGACATGATCGGCTGCATCATGGGCAAGTTCATTGCCTGCTGTACATCCGAAGAGGCCCTGACCCACTACATCCGCTATATGGGCAGCGAACTGGGGTGGGGGATCAGCGTCCGCCAGGATGTCTATTCCAGCGACTCCACGCCCTTTGCCGATAAGGGGATCCCTGCGGTCTCCTTTGCCCGCATCGCCCCCGGCAACACCGGCACCATCCATAACAGCTACGACACCATGGCTCTCATGAAGGGCCGGCAGATGGTGGAGGATATGGGTTTCATCACTGCCTTTACGGAGCGGATGGCCAATGCGGTCCGCTGCCCCGTGGAGCGGAAGATGCCTGAAAACATGAAGGAAAAGCTGGACATCTATCTGACCAGAAAGCGTGACAAACGGTAATGGAAATTTCCGTTACGCTGTGGGTCAACGCGGGCATCAGCCTGCAACTGGGTGAAAAAAGGGTATGGATCGATCCGTTTTCGGTGCAAAAAGAGCCCGGTTTTTCCGTTTTGGGTCCCGTTTTGACCCAAAAAATCCGTCGACATCCGTCGTTTTCCACGCCGGTTGCATGCTGTTTTACCCACAAACATGGGGATCATTACTCGGCGGAGTATGCTTCCTACAGCCATAAGATCTACCCGGATGCGTCCTTTTTTGTGCCGGAGGAAGGCTGGGGTCCGGAATTCTCCGCAGAATTGGGGGACCTGGGTATCCGCTTTCTTCGCCTTCCCCACGAGGGCGCCCGGTATGCCGATGTGCTCCATTACGGCATAATTTTGACATGGCAGGACAAAAATATCCTGATTTCGGGGGATTGCGCCCTGGCCGCCCCGGAATTGGCGGCGATCCTGGACCGCTGTCCCATCCACCTGGCGATCCTGAATTTCCCCTGGCTGACCTTGCGGAAAGGCCGGGATTTCCTGGGGAAATACCTGGAAAACTGTCCGATCCTGCTGGTCCACCTTCCTTTTGCGGAAGATGACCGGATGGGTTACCGGGCCGCCACCGTCAAAGAATGCGCCAAAGGCGCCTTCAAAGCCACCCCGCTGATGGATCCTCTGGAGACGATTACTGTTGAAATATGAAAAAAGCAAGGGTATGCTGTCGCATATCCTTGCTTTTTATATGTTCAAGAGGGTGCTGACCAGTTCCTCGGCGGTGATGCTGCCCAGGTAATTGGTCAGATCCAGGGCGTGCAGCTGCTGATGCAGGGCATCGGTTTCGTAAAGAGTACCGCGCAATACATCCAGCACCGGATCCAAAGGCTCCAGGGCCAGGAAATCGCCATAGATCTGCAGATCGTCGATGCGGCCGTGACTGACCGTCAGGTGTACTTCCACCAGACCGCCGGGGAACCGGCGACGGACGGCGCTGGCAAATTTGGGAGAGGAACCGAAGTTCCACGCCCAGGTATCGTATTTTTCCGACTTGAGACGCCGGATTCCGGCAAGATCTTCCTCGCTTAAGGCCATGGGCACCAGGCCGTCATGGGCCAGGGTCAGCTTCAGGTGATCCCAAAATTCCCCCAGGGTCATGTCTGTATTTAAGGCCTCCCGGATATTGCCCACCCGGCTGCGGACGGATTTAATGCCTTTGGATTGGAATTTGGCGGGGTCCGGCCGCAGGGCGCCGGCGATCATATGGGGATTGGAGTCGAATAACAACGTTCCGTGGTGCAGGATCCGTCCGCTGTGGCGATGCTGGGCCGTTCCGGAGATCTTTTTGCCGGAAACCAGGATGTCGTTCCGGCCGGACGCCTCCGCGTCCAGCCCCAGGTCCCTGAGAGCGCGGACGATGGGGGAGGTGAAGCGTTCCGCGCCGCGGTCATCCGCATCGGTAATGAAGGAATAATTCAGGTTCCCCATATCGTGGTATACAGCGCCGCCGCCGGTGTTGCGTCGGATGACCTTAATGTGATGTTTTTCCACAAAATCCCGGTCGATCTCTTCCAGAGCATTCTGATTTCGGCCCACGATGACGGCATTCGCGTTCTGCCAAAGGATCAAAATGTCCCCGGATCTGCGGTTTTTCAGCACATATTCCTCAAAAGCCAGATTATACGCCGGGTCTGTGGACCCGGTCT
The DNA here is from genome assembly GCA_015068175.1 of Oscillospiraceae bacterium. The sequence continues at coordinate 3,646 of SVLA01000040.1, read as the reverse complement.
CAAAATAAAACATGGGATCACCTCTTGGAGCTATATTAGCAAGAGTTGCGGATCTTGTCAATGAAAATGGTTTTCAAATTCTTCTTGAACTCGACAGCATAATGGGGTATAATTTAGGCAAACCACCAAGGAGGACGATCATGAGCGGAAAAAGTACATTTACCCAGGATGAACTGCGGTATCTGCGGCTGTTGGCCAAGCAGTATCCCACGGTCCGTGAAGCCGGTACGGAGATCACCAATCTGCGGATGATCCTGAATCTGCCCAAAGGAACGGAGCATTTTTTGTCGGATATTCATGGGGAGCATGAGGCTTTTTTGCATATTCTGAACTCCTGCTCCGGCGAAGTCCACAAGAAGATCGACGAGCTGTTCTGCGACAGCCTCACGGAGGCGGAGCGGGACGATCTTGCTACGCTGATCTATTATCCCGGTGCAAAATTGGCCCTGGTAGCGGATGCTACGGAGGATATGGGCCAGTGGTACCGACGGAATCTGAACCTGCTGGTCCGTCTTTGCCGTTGGGTCTCCCTGAAGTATACCCGCAACAAGGTCCGCACCGCCATGCCGGCCGGATTTGAGGACATGATCGAAGAACTCCTGCATACCTACGACGGGGAAGAGGAGAAAAAGGATCAGTATGAGAATATTCTGGACACGGTGATCGCCATCGGCCAGGCAGGTGAACTGATCGAGGCCATCAGCAAATGCATCAAACGGCTGACGGTGGATCATTTGCATATCGTGGGAGATATTTTCGACCGGGGACCCCGGGCGGACATCGTTATGGACAGCCTGATGAGCTGTCACAGCGTGGATATTCAATGGGGAAATCATGATATTCTGTGGATGGGCGCAGCATCCGGCAGCCGTACATTGGTGGCTACGGTGCTGTCCAACTCTATCCATTACAACAATCTGGACGTGATCGAGACCGGTTACGGCATTTCTCTGCGGCCGCTGTCCATCTTTGCCAACGAGGTCTACAAGGATGCGGATACCCATTGCTTCCAGGTGAAGCTGACGGGGACCGATGCGGATCAGTACACGGAAAAAGACAAACTGCTCTCTGCCCGGATGTACAAGGCCATTACCATCATCCTCTTTAAGCTGGAAGGCCAGAAACTGCTTCGCCGGCCGGAATTTCTCATGGAAGATCGCCTGCTTCTGGACAAGATCGACCTGGAACATAAGACCGTGGTCATTGAGGGAAAGGCGTACCCCATGGAGGATACGGATTTTCCCACGGTGGACCCGGCCGATCCCTACGCTCTGACCGCGGAGGAACAGCAGGTCATTGACCAATTGACGGATTCCTTCCGCCACAGCGAAAAACTGCAGAAGCATATCCGTTTCCTTTTTGCCAAGGGCGGCCTTTACAAGGTCCATAACGGCAATCTGCTGTTCCATGGGTGTATTCCTATGACCGCGGAGGGACAACTGATGAAGTTCTCCATCGGCGGCAAGGAACGTCAGGGCAGGGAATTCCTGGATTTTGCGGAGACTACTGCCAGAAAGGCTTACTACGACAAGCGCGGTACGCCGGAACGGCAGTACGGTCTGGACTTTATGTGGTGGCTGTGGGCCGGTCGGAACAGCCCCATCTTCGGCCGTGACCGGATGACCACCTTTGAACGGCGGTTTATCCTGAATGAAAAGACCTGGATCGAGGAGAAAAATGCCTATTACACCTATTACAATGACGGCGCTGTGTGTCGGATGCTGTTGGCGGAGTTTGGCTTGGAAGGATCCCATTGCCACATCATCAACGGTCATGTGCCGGTGAAGGTAAAGAAGGGTGAAAGCCCCGTAAAGGGCGACGGCAAGCTGATCGTCATTGACGGCGGTTTCTGCCGGGCCTATCAGGCTACGTCCGGTATTGCCGGATATACGCTGATCTTCAACTCCCGGGGAATGCGCATCGTGTCTCACCAGCCCTTTGCGGGGCGCTTGGACGCGCTCCAGAATAATCGGGACATTGTGAATAATTCCGTGATCTTTGAGACCATGGAGAGCCGTATGAAGATATCTCAGACGGATCAGGGCCGGGAACTCCAGGCGCGGGTGGATGATCTGCTTCGCCTGCTGGAAGCGTATCGGGCCGGTGCCGTTGCGGAAGATCATCGGTGAATAAAATAAGAACACCACATCTGCCCCAAAGCGGATGTGGTGTTTTGCATGGGGACTGCTGACAGCCTGGCACACCAGAGGGGATTCGAACCTCCGACCTGCCGCTTAGGAGAAACGATTATCCCGTTTTTCTAATAATAATCGTTCCAAACAGTATCAGATAGTACAAAATCCGGGGGAAATTCCAAACTTTTTAATCCAGGTCGTGTTAGCAGATATCAGCCGTTTCATATAGTCCAAAACAGTCCTGTTAGCAAATTGTTAGCAACAAGCCGAGGGAAGCCGAACACCGACAGCCCCACAGCAGTCCTTTTGTTTGTGTTTTTCCTTATCTTCCTTGCCTTGCGTTAGCAAGGCTGCGTCATCTGCGCAAAAACCCTTGCTGTGGGGTGCTGCGCAGTTTTCACGGAGCAGCTTTTTGGCTAGGCAAGGAAAATCTCGAAGGGAATACCCGCCGGTATTTTCAAGGGATTTTCCGAAGCATTGGCGGAAAGCTGCCCGTGAAAACCTATCGGGGTTCGACTCCCCTCGGCTTAGAAATCCTCGACCGTCGCCAAATGCAAAACGCGACCTCATAAAGTAGCTCTTGTACACTACAGGAGCTGCTATTTTTATATCACAGGAAAGGAGAAAATGCAATGAAATGTTTACGAAAGTATAAGTGGGTCAAATTGCCCCGGAAAGAGATGCCGGGATTAAAAGGACGGCTGGGCTATTGGCTGAAGCTTGCTGAGAGCGCAGCCTTCCGCAAGGGCATCAGCACCTACTGCGGCCACAAGAACCCTGTGGAGCCCGGAATGTGGGACGAAACCGCTTACTGGCAGAGACAGCGGTTATGTGCTTGAAGGCCGGTATCGAGGCGAACCCTATGGATACACCGGAGATGTGGGAGGAGGAAATCAAAAACCTTCAATGCACTACCCCTTATTTCTATTTCGCCAGAGAGGTCAAGCGAGTTTATGAGGACGAACTGAATAAGATCCGTTATACAAGACTTGCCGGTATGATCACTTTTTGGAATGGCGTTTATGTCGTGTATAACTTGCGTGATGAAATGCCGAAATGGATAGCAGACGGTGAGACAAAAATACTGTGGCACATGGAGTCGATGTTCGAGCCGTTACGGCAGCACTATCACCCATTTCAAAAAGTGGCCTTAATCGTATTGGCGATTCTGCAGATGTTCGATATATGGACACAGGCGATTAACCTCTGTGTTCCTCTAATGGGTGTCAATCTACTTTTCCAAACATATACACAGTGGAACACAAGCCGTAAGACCGCATATTTTAGCCTCAGCTGCGCTGTTTTCGTGTTTGCCTGTACAATAGCAGTGTTTTTTATCAAGTAATCGGAGAAATAATCTTGGAAGGGCATCGTTTCTGCGGTGCCCTTTTCCGCGTTGCTGATCAGAAATGTAGGTATGTGATAACATCACGGAATGGAATGTATCCATCGTATATAATGCAGTCATAAAGATAATTAGGAGGTACTGAGGATGAAAAAGCTTCTTTCAA
>SVLA01000181.1 GCA_015068175.1 Oscillospiraceae bacterium | reverse complement strand
GCGGTGACCAGGCGGATGCAACTGCTGTTCTCGTCCACCGCGCTCCAATGCTCGAAAGAGACCTGGCGGCCCAGTTTTTCAATAAGGCCGTTGGGCAGAACGGGGAAGATCTGGTTGCTGGGACTGTCGATCAGCAGGGGGATCCCCAGATCCCGCAGGCCGCCGGTCAGCATCCGGGCCGCTTCCATGGAGCGCCGGCCCAGTTCCATATACAGTCCGCCCTCCAGAATGGCAGCATACTGAACGCCCAGCAGCCGGCCTTTGGCCAGAATGGCGCCCTGCTGTTTCATACAGCGTCGGAAGGAGGGCTTCAGTGCCGGCTCCGTGATCACCAGGGCCTCACCAAAGAGCAGACCGTTCTTGGTACCGCCGACGGTAAACGCGTGGCAATAGGCGGCGTGATCCGCCAGGGTGGTACTTTCCACGGCCATGGCGCAGGCCAACCGTGCGCCGTCGCAGTACAGATACAGGCCCCAGCGGTCGCACACGGCCCGCAGAGCCGCCAATTCCGCCAGAGAGTACACCGTCCCCAGTTCCGTGGTGTTGGAGATGTAGACCAGCTTGGGCTCTGCAGCGGTCTCCTCGTGCTGATAGGCGCGGCAGACTTCCTCGATCTGCTCCGGCTGCAGTTTGCCTTCCGTGGTGGGCAGCAGATAGAGCCGGTGGCCGTTATGCTCAATGGCGCCGGCTTCGTGGGCGTGGATGTGGCCGGTATCGGCGGAGATCACCGCTTCCCAGGGCCGCAGAAAAGCGCCGATGGCGGTCTTGTTGGCCTGAGTGCCGCCGGGGATGAAATGGACATCCGCATGGGGGCAGGCGCATTGAACCCGGATCAGTTCCGCGGCCTTTTGGCAGTAGGGATCCATGCCGTAGCCCACGGTCAGCTCCAGGTTGGTCTTGCAAAGAGCCTCCATCACTGCGGGATGGGCGCCGTTGCCGTAGTCATTTCGAAAAAAAAGCATATAAATTCCTCCTTATTGCCTCCATTTTACAGGAAGCGCCGCCGGAAGTCAATGCTTTTGCGCCCTTAGTCGATGGTGACCTTGACGCGGTAAAGATCGTCGTAGCCGTAATCGCCGAATTCCTTGGGGTTGCGGATCCGGGTGCCCTTCCGGGGGTAATAGATGTAGAATTCACGGCCGATGGTGTTCATATCGTCGGAGCAGTCGCCGTCCGTAGCCACAAAGAAGGAGTACGGCTGCATCTGTACGCCCTCCATGCCCACATCCACCACCAGATGCTCGTCAAAATGCTCACAATCCTTGGAAATGAACATCAGCAGCCGGGCGCTGGTGCCGGTCTGGGCCGTCAGCAGATAGCGGTCCAATGCCTTGCAGTATACGCCCTTGGCGTGGGCGTCGGGTTCATAGCCCACATCCGGGATAATGTTGGCGCCGGCGCATTTCATGGGATCTGTCCGCCACATGCCGTTTCCCGTGTATTTGCGGACGGTGGGCAGCTTCTCCTGCAGAAGGCATTCCCGGGTCTCGTCGATCCGCATCCGGGCGGCGCTGATCCGGCGGACGTGGTCGTGATCCGCGTCGTTGAAATAGATGTAAAAATAGCCGTCCCTGACCAACAGCGGAACGCCGCCCATGTTGGCCTTGATGCTGCCGCCGTTGAGTACGTTGGATACGATGTCGCCGATATACCGCCAGCGCTTGCCGCCGTTGTGGGACACCGCCAGACCAATGAGGAAGCTGTTGCCGAAGGCCGGATCCGTGTGGTGGATCAGCTCCCGGTGGCAGAAACCCACCAGCATGCCGTCGTCATACTTGTAAGCGCTCATGATCCAAATGCCGGAAGGTTCCCGGTCGCAGTAGCCGTTGTAGTCCATTTCGTATTCCTCAGGCTTCAGCAGAATATCCTCCGGAGTGCCGATAAACCGGCGGAAATAAGGCTTCTCGCTGTAGCCGGTGATGAGGAAGGTGAAGGTGCCGTCGGGGTTACGCAGGGGGACAAATTGGGCATCCAGGGTGAAATCACCCAGTTCGGCGTCGGTTTTATAAAGTTCCGGTTCCGAGATGTGGATCCGATCCAGGATCGAGGACATATGCATCTTCCTTTCGTTTTTTATTTCTGTTTCTATTATAATAGGCCGCTTTTTTGCGGTCAATGGGCGTATGGGGCCAATAATCATCAATTTGTGACTTTCTGTCCAAAGAAAAACTTGCCAAACTGTGAGAAAGTCACAGAAACTCTTGACTTTTGTGGTATAATGAAACCATCAAAAACAACCTGGAGGTAACAACTATGAAATATGTATGTGACGTTTGCGGCTGGGAGTACGATCCCGAGCAGGGCTATCCCGAAGGCGGCATTGCCCCCGGCACCCCCTGGGAGGAAGTGCCCGAAGATTTCCAGTGTCCCCTGTGCAGCGTGGGCAAGGATCTGTTCTCTGAGGCGTAAAAACAAACGGGGCATCGGAAGATCCGGTGCCCCGCACTTTTTGGAGGTGCTGTATGAACTGGAATTTGGATGAGGCCATGGCCTATTACCGCCGCCAGGGCGCCCCCGGCGATCAGAATATGCTCATTGGCCTTTTGCGGGAGATCCAGAAGGAAGAAGGCTGTATCCCCGGTTGGACAGTGGAGCGCATTGCGGAATCCTACGGCCTGAAACCGGCGGTCCTCCATGT
>SVLA01000039.1 GCA_015068175.1 Oscillospiraceae bacterium | reverse complement strand
TGCGGCGAAGGACTCTCCCTTTGCAAGATACCACGCAAATCAGGGACTTGTCCTGTTCTTGGCAGCTATTCTTTCTTCTGTTATTCTCATCATCCCCATTCTCGGATGGATCATTGCTCCCATTCTTAGCATCGTGATCACCGTCCTCGCCGTTATCGGCATCATCAACGCGCTGAACGGCAAGGCAAAGGAATTGCCCATTATCGGCAAGTTCAAGATATTGAAGTGATTTTACCACACAGGCGGTGACGGTAGAAACGAGCCGCTACCGCCTGTGGGCAAGATGATGAAGGGAATACGCGTTCACTCTTGTATTTAGCACAAACCAAATATATCGAACTCTCTGTTTTGACGAACGGAGAGTTCTTTTTTAATGTTCTCGTTCGCTTTCACGAACAAACAGACCCAAAATTCTATAGAATTTGCAGTAAAAACGGGGGTCAATTACTCTACCGCAATTTCTGAAAATCTGTATAATTATAGTATAAACACATCGAAGGGAGGATCCAAATGAGCGACGAAAAGAAAAAGATGCTTCGCACGATCCGCGTAGATGAAGACGCCCTGGAAGTAATGTTCCTATATGACGATCAGTGGAAGATCTAGATCGGACAGTATCCGTTTTTTAAGGAGGAACCGAGATATACGCCGTCCGGCAGACCCTGGAGGAATGCGATCTTTACAGAATGTCTCCATCACGGCGGCGAAGGTAACAACGACTGCGGCTCCTGCCCGCATTTCAGAAAACAGGATCATAAGGATCTGATCGGTGTCTGCTTCAATGAAAAACTACGGATAAAGGAGGCAGACATGGCATGAAAGAGATAAAAATTACTCTGTAAGATTCCCATTAAAGAGAACGAGCCGCAATCGTCATTCCTGTGCTTTTTATTTATTCAGTTATTCCCAACTTCTTCAGTCGGGCGCGAACAGCGCCGGAATTGCGTTTCAATGTGACTGCAATTTCACCGGCCGGAACGCCTTTTTGGTGCAGATCCAGCAGGCATTGGTCGTGTTCCAGAGTCCAGGGCTGACCTTGATTTTCAGTTTTTGCGCGATAAGCATCAAGTGCGGCATCCAAATTGTCAATGATAAAGCGCTGTGCTTCCCGATTGTAAACCACCACGGAGTATGGGCCGTTGATGCTTGTTCTGTTCTCAACGCCGATACCTAAAGATCGGCCTTGGGGAGAAGGCCGCTTAGCGATCTTTCCCTCTGCGTTCATCTCGTTGACCAAAATGTTGATACTAACAAGCCAGTCTGTCACCATGGAGATCGTTAACCTGTTCATATTCTCATTGGCAACCAAATCGTTGATGCGTTTTACAATCTCTGAAATAGTAATCGGCACATCTGAAAAAGCAAAGCCGCTACGCTTCTCAACCGGCAGAGCAAACGGTTCCTTTTTTGCTTTTTTCTGCGCCGTAACGCCACTGTTATCGATGACCTGACGGAGCACATCGGCCACATAGAAGAAACAACGGGAAAGGCGGACATTGTTAACAACATCCTCGTCCGGGATCGTGGAGCCGTCAATGGGATTAATGCCGTTGGTCAGCTTCTCCATGTACATTTTAGCGCGTTCCAAAGTTTCGAGTTCGGTCATATGAAACCTCCTAAACCGGATCCGAGCTGAGTGCGATCATGTGTCCGCACTTCTTCTCGTCGTTATGGTAGTTGGTACAGCCATAGAAAACACCGCCAGCCATCTCAATTCGTCACCGCATAGCGGACTATATATTTCCGAAATCGTCTGTTGGTGCAGCCGGTCCATAACGGGCATTTTGAACGATTGACTTTCCCTGCGGATCAGGGTATACTGGATGCGGATTCTTCAAAGGAGGCGGTCTCTTGTATATTCACGGATTGCAAAAAATGACCTTGCTGGACTACCCCGGCAAGGTGGCCTGCACGGTCTTTCTGGCCGGCTGCAATTACGCCTGCCCCTATTGCCATAACAGCCAGTTACAGACCCACGATGCAGAACCCTTGATGCACAGCGATGCGCTGCTCTCTTTTCTGCAAAAGCGCCAGGGCATCCTGGACGGCGTGTGCATTACCGGCGGTGAGCCTACGCTGAATCCGGAACTGCCGCAGTTGCTGGCGCGCATCAATGCCCTGGGCTATGCAGTCAAACTGGATACAAACGGCAGCCGCCCCCATGTGCTGCGTCAATTGGTGGAAGCCGGGTTCGTGGATTATGTGGCCATGGATGTAAAAAACGGCCCGGCGCAATACGCCCAAACCGTGGGCGTGGCGGGACTGCAGCTCAAGGATGTTGAGGAAAGTCTGCGCTTTCTGATCGGCGGCCATATCCCCTACGAACTGCGCACGACCCTCGTGCAGCAGCTCCACGACGAAGAATCCATTGCGGCCATGGGCCGGTGGCTTGCAGGACTGTGTCCCGGAAAACGCCCGGACGTGCTGTATTTGCAGAGCTTTGTGGATCGGGACACCGTCGTTTTTACCGGCCTTTCTGCCCCGGAAAAGGCCCAAAAAGAGCGCTTTGCGCAACTTCTCGGGGAATTTGTTCAAAAAGTGTACTTACGGGGTGAATGACACCATATCTATGGCGTTGTTTCAACGACAACCACAATATATTGTTACTTTAGGGTTGACATTCTAATACAGATACGATATAATACGGGCACTGTGGCTTTCGGAATGAGCAGCAGTGCTCGATTGTTTTGCAATAATCATATAGAGGAGAGATTCGGATGTATAAGGTACTAAAGCGCGACGGCATTACCGTTGAATTTGAGATCACTAAAATCGCGGCGGCCATGATCAAGGCATTTGAAGCATTGGGCAAAAACTACCATCCCAGCGTGATCAACATGCTGGCCCTGCAGGTCAGCGCTGATTTTGAACCCAAGATCCACGACGGCTGCATCGCCGTGGAAGATATTCAGGACAGCGTGGAAAAGGTATTGTCCGAGTCCGGCTATTCGGATGTGGCCAAGGCCTATATTCTGTACCGTAAACAGCGCGAAAAGGTCCGCAATGTCAATTCCGCCCTGCTCAACTACAAGGATCTGGTAGACAACTATCTGCAGATCAACGACTGGCGTGTCAAGGAAAATTCCACCGTTACCTATTCCGTGGGCGGTTTGATCCTTTCCAACTCCGGTGCTATCACCGCGAACTACTGGCTCAGCGAGATTTACGATTCGGAAGTGGCAGAAGCCCACCGCAGCGCCGCCCTCCATCTGCACGATCTTTCCATGCTCACCGGCTACTGCGCCGGCTGGAGCCTGAAGCAGCTCATCCAGGAAGGTTTGGGCGGTGTTCCCGGCAAGATCACCTCCAGCCCCGCTGGCCACCTGTCCACTTTGTGCAATCAGATGGTCAACTTCCTGGGCATCATGCAGAACGAATGGGCAGGCGCCCAGGCATTCTCCTCCTTTGATACATATCTGGCGCCCTTTGTCAAGGTGGACAACCTGTCTCAGAAGGAAGTCAAGCAGTGCGTCCAGAGCTTCATCTACGGTGTCAATACCCCCTCCCGCTGGGGTACCCAGGCCCCCTTCTCCAACATCACCCTGGACTGGGTCTGCCCGCCTGACCTGAAGGACCTGCCGGCCATCGTGGGCGGCAAGGAACTGGATTTCACCTACGGTGATTGCCAGAAGGAAATGGACATGGTCAACAAGGCCTTCATCGAGATCATGATCGAGGGCGATGCCAACGGCCGTGGCTTCCAGTACCCCATCCCCACCTATTCCATCACCCGGAATTTCGATTGGAGCGAAACGGAGAACAACAAGCTTCTGTTCGAAATGACCGCCAAGTACGGCACCCCCTATTTCTCCAACTACATCAATTCCGATATGGAGCCTTCCGACGTGCGCAGTATGTGCTGCCGTCTGCGTCTGGATCTGCGTGAACTGCGCAAGAAGTCCGGCGGTTTCTTCGGTTCCGGCGAATCCACCGGTTCTATCGGTGTCGTCACCATCAATCTGCCCCGGATCGCTTACCTGGCTGCGGATGAAAAGGATTTCTATGTGCGGTTGGACAAGCTGATGGACATTGCGGCCCGCAGCCTGAAGACCAAGCGCCAGGTCATCACCCGTTTGATGGAGAATGGCCTCTATCCCTACACCAAGCGTTACCTGGGTACCTTCAATAACCACTTCTCCACCATCGGTCTGATCGGTATGAACGAAGTGGGTCTGAACGCCAAGTGGCTGCGTTTGGATCTGACCCACGAGCAGACCCAGAAGTTTGCCCGGGAAGTGCTGGACCATATGCGTGAGCGTCTGTCCGACTACCAGGAAAAGTACGGCGATCTGTATAACCTGGAGGCGACCCCCGCAGAGTCCACCACTTACCGCTTTGCCAAGCACGACAAGGAGCGTTTCCCCGACATCATCACCGCCAACGAAAACGGCACTCCCTACTACACCAATTCCTCCCATCTGCCCGTGGGCTACACCGAGGATATCTTTACCGCCCTGGAGATCCAGGACGAGCTGCAGACCCGTTATACCTCCGGCACGGTCTTCCATGCCTTCCTGGGCGAAAAATTGCCGGATTGGCAGGCTGCAGCCTCCCTGGTGCGTAAGATCGCAGAGAACCACAAGTTGCCGTACTACACCCTGAGCCCCACCTATTCCGTCTGCGCGGATCACGGCTACATCACCGGCGAGCAGTACACCTGCCCCATCTGCGGCAAAGAGACCGAGGTCTACAGCCGCATCACCGGCTACTACCGTCCCGTGAAAAACTGGAATGTGGGCAAGAGTCAGGAATTCAAGGACCGCCTGGTGTACAACGTGGGCAACTCCAAGCTGAAGGGCACCGTCCGGATGACCCCCGCTGCGGCGGCCTGCGACGTTCCCGCGGCAGCGGCCGCACCGGCGCCCGCCGTGGAGGGCGGCAAAGTCATTCTGTTCAGCCGCGTTACCTGCCCCAACTGCCGGGTAGCGGAACAATTGCTGACCAAAGCCGGCGTGGCCTTTGAAAAGCTGATCGCTGACGAGAATGTGGAACTGTGCAGACAGTACGGTGTCAAGGGCGCGCCGACCCTGGTCGTTACAAGCGGCGACCTGACTGCCAGCTACTACAGTGTTCCGGAAATCAAGAAGTACATCGCAACTTTGTAACAACAGAAAAGAGCCGGGCACTGCCCGGCTCTTTTAATGAAATTGGAGGATGCCTTATGCATGATATGATCATTGTTGGCGGCGGCCCGGCGGGCCTTACCGCTGCAATTTATGGCCTGCGGGCCGGTAAGACCGTGTTGGTCATTGAAAAAAACGCCTTCGGCGGCCAGATCGCCTACTCTCCCAAGGTGGAAAATATCCCCGGTACGAAGGTGATCAGCGGTGTGGAGTTTGCTGATCAGCTCACGGATCAGGCCCTGGCCCTGGGGGCGGAAGTGGAGCTGGAAACCGTGACCCAGGTAGAAAAATCCCAGGGCCACTTTGTTGTACACACGGAAGAGGGCAATACATTTACCGGCAGAACGGTCATTTTGGCCCTGGGTGTCAAGCACCGCACATTGGGTCTGCCCGGCGAGGAGGAATTGATCGGCAACGGCATTTCCTTCTGCGCTGTCTGCGACGGCGCTTTCTATGCCGGTCAGGAAGTGGCCATGATCGGCGGCGGAAATTCCGCTTTGCAGGAAGCGCTGCTGCTGAGTGAAGTATGCAGCAAGGTCACCGTTGTGCAAAATCTGCCCTTCTTTACCGGAGAGCAGAAATTGGCGGAGGCGTTGACCGCCAAAGAGAATGTACGCGTACTGTTCTCCACCGTTGTCAGCGGCTATCTGAGCGCAAACGGCAATCTGACCGGCCTGCGGCTCAAGAGCGAGGAAACCGGCAAAGAGTGGGACATTGCCGTGGACGGCGCATTCCTGGCGGTGGGTCTGCAGCCGGAAAACGCCGCCTTTGCAGATCTGGCCAAGCTGAACGATTGGGGTTATTTTGACAGCGGCGAAGATTGCGCCACGGTCACCGAGGGCCTGTTCGTAGCCGGCGATTGCCGCAGTAAGCGGATCCGCCAGGTGGTCACCGCATCCAGCGACGGCGCCATCGCCGCCATGGCCGCCTGCCATTACCTGGAAGCATAACAACATAGCACGTGGATCATGAAGCGGCGGCCTTGATTTCAAGGCCGCCGTTACACATACAAACACTTCCGGGATTATGGCAGATATTTGTTACACACAAGCTAAGTCGCATGGAACGTACTCCGCTAAGAAGGCCTCTTGTTCGATAGTGACTCCGTATTCTGTAATCTTGTCGATTGCAGATTTAAACTGCGAACCGTCATGATTAAAATGCGAAGTGCGCAACTTGTATAGATACTCTTCTGCGCGAGCCAATCCGTTATGATGATACTTCTCCACCTCAGCCGCAGACATTCGCATGGGCCGTACGTTAGGGAACGTCTTCTGTAACTGTTCGTACATTTGAAAACCGCCCAGGTCGATATCTCCCCAGAAGCGCAGCGCAATCCCACTTTGTGCGGCAAGGGCTAATTTAGAGAAAAGCGCCCTCTTTTTCGGGCTTATGAAACCGCCATGATAAACAATAAGCTCATCATGCTGTTTCTCAGTACGGATGTATTCATCATAGTTGGTCTTGTTCTCAATGAAGGTCACTCTTCGTGGCACCCAATCAGCGCGATGCGCTGCAGGGAATGCCGCGATTTGCGCTTTGCGTTCTTCAATCGTCCGGTCCAGACATCTATGGCACAAGCACCGACGTTGACCCAATGCCGGCTTTGCTCTGCTCAGGTATCTTCGACTTTCATGATCACTTTCAGACGGTGGACAAGCGCACCGCTTTCCAGCTCATCCCGGTCGATCACGGCGATCCCCAACTGGGCGGCGCGGTGACGGGATGCGGCATTACACTGTCCGGTGGAGACGATCACCGCTTTGGCGCCCTTGCCGCCAAACCGATCCCGCAAGATCGCCAGCTCATTGAGGGCCTCTGTCCTGATGTCGCTGACTTTGCAGCTGATAAAAATGGGCAAAACACCCATAGTGGCCATTGCATCGATCTCGTTGATAATGCTGCCGTGTCCCAGCACATCATTCCAGCGGACAACAGCGCTACTGATAATATCGTTGAAGATGCCCGCGTCCAGGCAGGCTTTATAAACATACAGCTCCAAAACGCTGCCCACATCCCGCAGCCAGGCGCGGGTATTTGCGTCCCGGAAACGGAAAGAGACGGATTCGCCGGAAACGATATTCAGATTGCGAATGAATCCGATGCGTTCGAACGCCCGCAGGGCGGCTTCATTTGCGGAGATCCGTCCGCCCCGTTCACCCTTCACTGCATAGCTTCCTTTAATGGACATGGGAGGCACTTGGCCATATTCGGCCGGGGATACTCTCTGCATATAGGTAATGATATTTGTCCAGTCCCGGCGGAAATGGAGAAAACAGTCGAAAAACGGATCGATATCCACCAGATACTTCTGAAGGGTCGCGTTATCTACCCGGCCGGGGAGCAAGGTGCCACCGGCCATCAGGAAGAAGTCTTCCACAGAATAGGAAAGATCGCAGGGGAGATTGTCTGCAAACTCTGCCCCGGAGATGTTGTAGAACCGGTTTTTTCTCCGGGAATAGGTAAACGCAGAGACATTTGCTTTGGCAGCAAACATGCCTGCGGCGAAGAGTTCCGCATCGCTGCCGCCGGTAACATCCAACGCGCAGTCGGGATACTTCTCACTGATCGTGAGAAGCTGCCGGACGATACGGTCTACCTTGTACAGGCTGGCTTCGATAAAATACAGCTCCGGTTCCCATCCGCGGTGACGGAAAAAGCTGCGGATCGTCTTTTGCTGTTCCTTGTTTTGGGCTACCTCGGTCGGGCACAAATAAATAATTCGCTGAGGGCGAAACATATCCGCAGCCAAAACATTTTCGATGGTTCTTTCATCGTAAAGTTCAATTAAAGTGTTCATAGCTTCATGATCCTCGACATAGATGTTTTCAGCTCTTTCGTTTGGATACCTTTCTCTCTTTATCAGGTGTGATTCATCTCACAGTACGAAGTTGGACGGAGGCGCTGTTAACAGGGCGATCGTGGCGGCCGGTTCGCTGCAGAACCGGGAGAAACCTGCCGGATGGACTGGGGATTTCCGGACTGTGACGGAACCGAGTATCCTGCAGCCTGCTTTGCCATGATCCTTGCCGTTGGCTGCATGCGGTTCGGGCGGCCATGCACGGCGGTTGGCAGGGGTCGCGATCTCCGAAATGGATCTGCGTTAGGGTTTCAGGAGCAAGCCCAGGAGTTTTTCGTCCGTGAAGGCGGGGCAGGTATAGGCGCCGTCCAGGAGGGCATCGATGTTGTCCGGATCGTTTTCGATCTCTTTGGAATAAGCCTGGGCGGTCTGCAGAAGATCGCCGCCCAAGGCCCGGATCACCAGGCAGGATACCACGGCCAGCTTTGCCCTGGAAACCAGATCGTAGTCTGCCACGGCCTGGAGCCAGTACCGCTCTACGAAATACCGGGCCAGGGCCCGGTGCCGGGTCTCCCATGGGGATGGCGCCGGCCTATGCAAGCGGGCGGGCCATTGCGGGGAGAGGACCTCCAGGGTCCCGTAAAATGCCAGAACCTCCGCCATGGACCCCTTGCCGGCAAATCCCCGGGCTTCTGCCAATGCGGCCCCGGCATCGAAGGGTACGATCTCACCGCCGTCGATCTGGGCCTGGATATGGTAAGCATACATCAGCAGCAGCGCCAATCCCTCCGGCAGCGGCCACTGCTCCAGCAGGGCGCAGGCCCCGGGGCGGCTGCCGCGCAGGAGAGCCATCACGTCCTCGTCGTATTCGGCGGCCCCTTCCTGGGGAGTTTCCAAAACGTCCGGCGGCAGGGTAGGGGACTCCAGGATCAGCCGCGCCGCTTCCGGGCAGCTCAGTTCCAGGCCCCATTCCTGAAAATCGCCGTAATCGTGGGTCAAACGGGGAAATTCCCGGCAGGTCTTGCACAGCGCCTCATGGCCAAGCTCCGCCTGGATGCGGCACAGCCCGTCGGTGCGCCACATGGGACAGCGGCCGTCGATGATCTCCATCACCGTCACACCGTTATCGTCCTTCAATACTTGCCGCAGCCGGTCTCCCAGGGCCCCCGGCAATGCGCGGTAAAGGGCGGCGGCCCCGTCGTCAACGGTCACGCCCCATTCTTTGCAGCAGCTATCGGGGCAATCCCCGGCGATGCAGCGAAACTGCGTGAAAAGCGCGGAACGATAGATCTTCATAAGTACCCTCCGGAAAATGAACGGGCCCACACAGGTGGGCCCGGCTGTGTTATTCTGCGGAATTCTCGGTGCGGATGGAATACATGGTGGTGGCGGCATCCAGCAGGGCATTCTTGCCGGTGTCCACAGCCACCTGCAGCAGGGCCATCTGCTGATTCACCTGTTCGGCGATCTGCTTGAAGCTGTTGGCGGCGGCATCCACCTGATTGGTGGCCTGGGCCAGGGTGCCGGTTGCCTGCTGATAGATCTGCTCGGCCCGTGCCTTGGCGGCCCGTTCGGCCTGCTCGGCCCGGCGGTATGCCTCCAGCTCCATGGTAGCCAGTTCCCGGGCAGCCCGTTCGGCCTGGAGGGCCTTGGCGTGTTCCACCTGGGCCTGGGCCTCGTTGCGCTGCTGGGTCAGGGCTGCATTCTGGGATTCCAGGGAAGCGATCTGTCCGTTGGCCTCCTCCAGACGGGTCTCCAGGGCGGCTACGGTTTCAGCCAGATCCGGCAGAGCCTTCAGCCGTTCCACCTCCTGCCGCAGCTCCTCCAACTGGTTGGTCAACTGATTGACCTGCGCGCTGTGCTTGGAGTTCATATACTCGATATAGTGGACCACGTCCTCCCGGTTAAAACCGCCGATGGAACTGCGGAAATTGATAGATGTTGCCATAGGAGATCCTCCTTTTTTCTGCCTTTTGGGAAAGTATACCACGGATGTAAGAAAAATACAACAGTTTTCAGTAAAAACATTGGATTTTTCACCCGATTTCTTAAAAGGAGACTTTGGTATCTTGGTGCTTGACAAAACCTGAGATACAAGTATAATTGTATACAATAATACAACAGTCCGAAAGGAGTCCCGTCTATGCTTGAAATCTCGTCCAAAACCAATCTGCTGGAACACAAATCCTACAAATATTCCCTGCAGGACGTGGCCGAACCCAATCTGCACCGGGATGTGTATTCCTATGACACCGTCCCCAAGGTGGCCTTTAACCACCGCCGGGTGCCCATGGGGATGCCGGAAGAGATCTGGATCACCGACACCTCCCTGCGGGACGGTCAGCAGTCCGTGGAACCTTATTCCGTGGACCAGATTGTCCATATCTATAAACTGCTGAGTAAGCTGGGCGGCCCCTTCGGCATCATCCGCCAGAGCGAATTCTTCATTTACAGCAAAAAGGACCGGGAGGCCGTGGAAAAATGCATGGCCCTGGACCTGCGATTCCCGGAGATCACCACCTGGATCCGGGCCAGCCGGGAGGATTTCAAGCTGGTCAAGGATATGGGCATCCGGGAGACCGGCATTTTGGTCAGTTGCTCCGACTACCACATTTTCAAAAAGATGCACATGACCCGCAGCCAGGTCCTGGACCAATATTTGGGCACCGTCAAAGATGCCTTCAGCGCCGGTGTCATTCCCCGCTGCCACCTGGAGGACATCACCCGGGCGGATTTCTACGGCTTCGTGGTGCCCTTCGTCAACGAACTCCAGGCCCTGTCCCGGGAGGCAGGGATCCCGGTGAAGATCCGGGCCTGCGACACCATGGGTTACGGCGTGCCCTATACCGAGGCGGCCATGCCCCGGTCCGTGGCCGGCATCATTTACGGCCTTCAGCATTATGCCGACGTCCCCAGCCAATGCCTGGAATGGCACGGCCACAACGATTTCTATAAGGCCGTGGCCAACGCCTCCACCGCCTGGCTCTATGGCGCCGGCGCCGTCAATTGCTCCCTCCTGGGCATCGGCGAACGCACCGGCAACGTCCCCCTGGAAGCCATGGTCTTTGAGTACGCCGCCCTCCGGGGCTCCCTGGACGGCATGGATACCACGGTGATTACCGAGATCGCCGACTATTTTACCAATGAGATCGGCTACCGGATCCCCCCCATGACCCCCTTCGCCGGCAGCAGCTTCAATCAGACCCGGGCCGGCATCCATGCCGACGGTCTCATGAAGGATGAAGAGATCTACACCATCTTCAACACCAAAAAGATCCTGGGCCGGCCCGCATCGGTCCAGATCAGCAAGACCTCCGGTCTGGCGGGCATCGCCTATTGGGTCAACCAGAAATACGGCCTGGAAGGGGAGAGCCGGGTGGACAAACGGGACCCCCTGGTCCTGGCCCTGAAGGGCTGGGTGGACCTGCAGTATGAGGACGGCCGTCAAACGGTCCTGACGGATAAGGAACTGGAAGAGCAAGTCCGGAATCTGGCTCCCGGCCGGTTCTGAACGGAAAAGGAGTCTGCGCCATGAAAAATTTCAAAACCACATCCCTGGCGGACCAGGTGTTTGATAAATTGGAAAATGACATCATCCACGGCGTGTACGCCCGGGGTGAAGTGCTGACGGAACTGCGCCTGGTGGAAGAGCTGGGGGTCAGCCGCACCCCCATCCGGGAGGCCCTCCGGCGATTGGAGCATGAAGGTCTCATCGAGGACAGCGGCAAAGGCAGCGTGGTCCTGGGCATCACCGAGGACGACCTGCTGGACATCATGAATATCCGCCAGCGGGTGGAGGCCCTGGCCTCCTATTACGCGGCCCTGAACATTACGGAAGAGGGCCGGGCGGAGCTGGCCCACATCGTGGACCTCCAGGACTTCTACTATACCAAGTGGGACGTGGAGCGCCTGCGCCGGGCCGATGACGATTTCCACGATGCCATCTGCCGCTTCAGCGGCCGCACCGTGGTCAAAGACACCCTCCAGCCCCTCCACCGCAAGACCCGCCGCTACCGCAGACTGGCCATGGAGGACCATGACCGGGCCACGGTGACCATGGCGGAACACCGGGCCATTTTTGAAGCCATTATGGCCGGCGATGCGGACCGGGCCGCCGAACTGACGGACCGCCATATCGCCAACGCCAAAGCCCATATGTTTGGAGGATGATGTTATGGGAATGACCCTTGCACAGAAGATCATCGCTTCCCACCTGGTGGCAGGCGACATGACCCCCGGCAGCGAAGTGGCATTGCGGATCGATCAGACCCTGACCCAGGATGCCACCGGCACCATGGCCTATCTGGAATTTGAGACCATGGGCATCCCCCGGGTGAAAACCGAACTGTCCGTTGCCTATGTGGACCACAATACCCTCCAATGCGGCTTTGAAAATGCCGATGACCACCGCTATCTGCAGACCGTGGCCGCCAAACACGGCGTCTATTTCTCCCGTCCCGGCAACGGCATCTGCCACCAGGTCCACCTGGAGCGCTTCGGCCGTCCCGGCAAGACCCTCATCGGCTCCGATTCCCATACCCCCACCGCCGGCGGTTTGGGCATGCTGGCCTTCGGCGCCGGCGGCCTGGATGTGGCCGTGGCCATGGGCGGCGGCGCATATTACATCACCATGCCCAAAATGTTCAAGGTCCACCTGACGGGCAGACTCCGCCCTTACGTCACCGCCAAGGACGTGAGCCTGGAGATCCTGCGGATCTTGTCCGTCAAGGGCGGCGTGGGCGCCATTATGGAGTGGGGAGGCCCCGGCGTGGAGACCCTCACGGTCCCGGAACGGGCCACCGTCACCAATATGGGCACCGAGTTGGGAGCCACCACCTCCATTTTCCCCTCGGATGAAGTAACCAGGGCCTTTTTGCAAGCCCAGGGCAGGGAAGCTGACTACATCCCTCTGGCCGCCGACCCCGATGCCCGTTACGACCGCGTCATTGAGATCGACCTTTCCACGCTGGAGCCCCTCATTGCCTGCCCCCACAGCCCCGATAATGTGGTGCCGGTGTCCTCCCTGAAGGATGTCCCGGTGGACCAGATCTGCATCGGCTCCTGCACCAATTCCTCTTTGCAGGATATGCGGAAAGTGGCCGCCATGCTCCGGGGCAGGACCGTGGCACCGGGGGTCAGCATGTCCGTGTCCCCGGGCTCCCGGCAGGTGCTGACCATGCTGGCCCAAAGCGGCGATCTGACCCACATCCTGGCCAGCGGCGCCCGTCTGCTGGAATGCGCCTGCGGCCCCTGCATCGGCATGGGTTTCGCCCCCAATTCCGGCGGCATCTCCCTGCGGACCTTCAACCGCAATTTCACCGGCCGCAGCGGCACCCGGGATGGCCGGGTCTATCTGGTGTCCCCGGAAACGGCGGTGGCCTCTGCCCTGACCGGCTATATCACGGACCCCACCACCCTGGCGCCCATGGAACCGGTGGCTCTGCCGGAGATTTTCCATGTGGACGATTCCGCCGTCCTGCCCCCGGCAGAGGATGGCGACGCCGTGGAGGTCCTCCGCGGCCCCAATATCAAGCCTTTCCCTGTGTCCCGGCCCTTTACGGAGGAACTGACGGTCCGGGCGGTGCTGAAGGTGGGGGACAATATCACCACCGACCATATTATGCCGGCCGGCGCCAGGATCCTGCCTTACCGCTCCAATATTCCTTACCTGAGCTGGTTCTGCTTTGAAGTTTGCGATCCGGAATTCCCGACCCGGGCCCGGGCGGCCGGGGACGGGGTCATCATCGGCGGCAGCAATTACGGCCAGGGTTCCTCCCGGGAACACGCCGCCCTGGTGCCCATGTACCTGGGCATCCGCTGTGTCATAGGCAAGAGCTTCGCCCGGATCCATCAGGCCAACCTGATCAACGCCGGCATCCTGCCCCTGACTTTTGCAGACCCGGCGGATTATGACCTGCTGCAGCAGGACCATGAACTGCTGATCTCCCACCTCACCGCCGGGATGGCCGCCGGGGAACTGACGGTGGCGGACCGTACCGCCGGCCGCACCTTCCGGGCCAAATGCGATCTTTCCCTGCGCCAGCAGAAGATCATCCTGGCCGGCGGCCTGCTGAACTATACCAAATCCGGTGGCTGCTGATCGGGATCAGCGTACAGCCGACGATTGAAAAACCACAGCGAATAAACTGAAACTCGAAAGGGTGATACCATGAACATCCAACAAGCATGCGAAGCCTTTAAGCTCCTCCTGGAAGAACAGCAGGCGAGAATCGCCGGCATGTCTGCCGAAAAGGTGGATTTTACCAAAAAAGAAACCGTCACCATCGGCCTCATCGACGGCGACGGCATCGGCCCCATCATCATGAAGGCGGCCGTCCGGGTCCTGGGCCATTTGCTGGCGGATGAGATCGCCGCCGGCAGCATCCTCCTGCGGCCCATTGAGGGCCTCACCATCGAAAACCGCATGGCCCTGGGCCAGCCGGTGCCCACGGCGGTGCTGGATGCCATCAAAGCATGCGACGTCCTGCTCAAAGGCCCCACCACCACCCCCATGGGCGGCACCATGGAGTCGGCCAACGTGACGCTGCGCCGGGCATTGGACCTGTACGCCAATGTCCGCCCCGTGGCTATCCCTGAAGAGGGCATCGACTGGATCTTCTTCCGTGAGAACACGGAAGGGGAATACGTCCTGGGCAGCCGGGGCCTGGACCTGCCGGGGATGGCGGTGGATTTCAAAGTCACCACCGACGAAGGCACCCGCCGGATCGCCCGTGCCGCCTTTGAATACGCCAAAAACAACGGCAAGACCCGGCTTTCCATCGTCACCAAGGCCAATATCATGAAAAAGACCGACGGTAAATTCACCCGGATCTGTCACGAGATCGCAGAAGATTACCCCGGCATCACCGTGGACGATTGGTATATCGACATCATGACCGCCAATTTGGTGGACCCGGCCATCCGCAGCCGCTTCCAGGTGTTCCTGCTGCCCAACCTCTACGGCGATATCCTCACCGACGAAGCCGCCCAGATCCAGGGTG
>SVLA01000038.1 GCA_015068175.1 Oscillospiraceae bacterium | reverse complement strand
GGTCCTCGTTGATATAATCGGCCACGGACTGCTTCATCACTTCCTGGCCCAGCTCGGATCTGGAAATGATGAAGCAGTCCGTGGCCGATTATATCAACGAGGACCAGTTCCACGCCTACTACATGACCTTCAGCGGTCACTACAAGTATGATTTCGTGGAAAATCCCATGTGCATCCGCAACCAGGCCGCCGTGGAGCATCTGGACAATTCCGAAGCGGTCCGGGCCTATATCGCCTGCCATCTGGAGCTGGAATATGCCATGAGCTACCTGATGGAGCAGTTGGAAGCCGCCGGTAAGCTGAGCAACACCGTCATCGTCATGACCACCGACCACTATCCCTACGGCCTGAATTCCAAGCAGTACAACGAACTGGCCGGCGAAAAGAAGGACAGCGACTTCGGCATCTACGAAAACGCCTTCATCTGCTGGGCCGAGGGCGTGGACATCGAGATCGACACCCCCTGCTGTACCGTGGACATCCTGCCCACGCTGCTGAACCTCTTCGGTTTCGAGTATGACTCCCGCCTGCTGATCGGCCAGGACGTCCTGGACCCCAACGCCCTGCATGTGGCCATCCTCCACAATGGCTCCTTCATCACCGACAAGGTCATGTTCAACAGTTCCAACGGCAAGGTCACCTATCTGGTGGACGAAGCGGAAGTTCCGGAGCAGTATGTGCCTCTGCTGAATCAGATCGTGCAGAACAAGTTCACCGTCTCCACCTCCATCCTGAATTACGATTACTACCGCATCGTCCTCCCTCCGACAGAAGAATAACAAATTTTACGGGTGCGCCCCTGCGGCGCACCCATTTCGTTTATTTTTTAAGATAAACAGCGCAATTGTTTAATCTTTCCTTAATTCCTCTCTTTGACCGATCAAGTGTGATATATTGCCGGTAAGGACAATATTGGGAGGATTTGCCATGATCATCAAGATGTTCAATTTTTGGTATTTTCTGTGGATCGCCCTGGCCGCCGGCGCTTTGGTGGGGCTTTACTATGCTCTGCGCCGGGCCCGCCCCGCTGTGCAAAAGGGTGTTCTGTGGGGTCTCCTGGCTTTTGGCTTGCTGTTACACTTCCTGAAGGTATATATTCCCCCCTACTCTGTGGATGAGGCCCGGATGCTCCGGGATTCCTGGTTTGTCAATATCTGCGCCGGTAACATTGCCCTGTTTCCTTTTCTGTTCCTTTGTAAAAACAAGTATTGCAAGGACTATATGTTCTATATCGGCGTGATCAGCGGTCTCATTGCCCTGTTTTATCCCCAGGAACCCATGGCAAAACTGGACCAATCCGCCGAATGGCTGGACATCGTCCGGTTTTATTTCCACCATTGGATGCTGTTGTCTGTTCCGCTGCTGACGGTGCTGCTGGGCCTGCATACCCTTTCCTGGCGCCGGATCCTGGCTGCGCCGGTGGGATTGCTGTTGGTCATGCTGTTTGTAATGCTGAACCAGTTGTTCCAAAGTGAATTGGGCTTCATCCCCATGCGCGGCGACGACCTGCTCCACATCAACTACAAAAACACCTCCTATATCTGGGGTCCCGGTGTCAATGATGCCATCGGTGATTTCCTGGCGCTGTTCTGTCCGCCTCTGTTCAAAACCGTCCCCATGGGTTCCATGGCCGGGCAGGTCAAATATTGGCCCTGGTTCTGGTTGATCTGTCCCGTATTTCTCCTGGTCACTCCCCTGGCTTTCGGACTGAACATGATCTTCGATCACCGCAATTTCCGCAGCGATCTGCGAAAGCTGTTCCGCAAGGATACAACCGCCGTATAAACATGCCAAAGGGCGCTCCCGTACCGGGAGCGCCCTCGCAATTTACAGAGAATCCAGGAACCGCCGCACCATCCGCCGGTTTTTCAGCACGATGGTCTCTTTTCCCTCCGCCTCGTTGAGCATTTTGTAGTAGCCCTGCCGCTTGCTCTTGTTGAAATTCCAGACCCATTTCAGGAATTCCAGATCGATCCGTTCCGGGCAGCCGGCCCCCATGTCGGGCCGCACGGTGCCGTAAGTGGTAATGATCCGTTTCAGCACCCCCATCAGGCAGGCCCAGCGGGAAAAATCCAAATAGATGACGGTATCGCACCGGGCGATCCGCTGGGGCATGGTGCGGTTGAAGTTGCCGTCCATGATCCAGCGGTCTTTGGCCAGTTCCTCCTGCAGACGCCGGTCAAATTCCTCTTTCTCCATCTCCACCCAGCCGGGCAGCCAAAAAATGCTGTCCAGATGGACCACGGGAAGATCCAGCTTTTCTCCCAACTGCCGGGCCAGGGTGGATTTTCCGGCGCCGCCGCAGCCAATGATCACGATCCGCTCCATACATGCCCCTCCTTCAGTTAAACAGAGGCAGTCCCCGGGACTGCCTCCATCCTATTTTTTAGTAAGCAACGCCCCAGTAAACCATCTTGTGGGCGGGCTTGCCGCAGCAGGCGCAAGTCTCACCCAGGTTCTCCTGCGCGAAGGGGATGCAGCGGGAGGACATGCCGGCCTTTTCCTTCATGGCCAGTTCGCACTCCAGGTCGCCGCACCACATGGTCTTGATATAGCCGCCGTGCTGATCCTGCAGGGCCTTGGCCTCTTCCAGAGAATGGGCCTGGAAAATATGCTCGTCCAGGTTCTGCTTTGCCCGGGCAAACATGCCGTTGTGGACATTTTCCAGTTCCCGTGCCACAGCCTCTTCCAGCTCTTCCAGCTTGCAGATGATCTTCTCCCGGTCGGTACGGCGAACGATGACGCACTGGCCGTTTTCCAGATCCCGGGGGCCGCACTCCACACGGACGGGGACACCCTTCATTTCATACTCGGCGCACTTCCAGCCCATGGAGTTGTCGCTGTCATCCAGCTTCACCCGGAAGCCGGCATTCACCAGCCGTTCCTTCAGGTCGTTAGCCGCCTCCAGAACGCCGGGCTTGTGCTGGGCCACGGGGAGAATGACCACCTGCACGGGGGCCACCTTGGGAGGCAGCACCAGGCCGTTGTTGTCGCCGTGGGTCATGATGATGCCGCCGATGAGGCGGGTGGACACGCCCCAGGAAGTCTCGTGGGGATTGGTGCGGGTGTTGTTCTTGTCGGTGAATTCGATGCCGAAAGCCTTGGCGAAGCCGTCACCGAAATAGTGGGAGGTGCCGGCCTGAAGGGCCTTGCGGTCATGCATCATGCACTCGATGGTGTAAGTGGCTTCCGCGCCGTTGAACTTTTCCTTTTCGGTCTTCTGGCCCCGGGTCACGGGCATGGCCAGCACATTCTCGCAGAAGTCGGCGTAGACGTTCAGCATGGTCTCGGTGAAGGCCTGAGCCTCCTCAGCGGTGGCATGGATGGTATGGCCCTCCTGCCACAAAAATTCCCGGTGACGCAGGAAGGGACGGCTGGTCTTCTCCCAGCGCAGAACACTGCACCACTGGTTATACTTCATGGGCAGATCCCGGTGGGACTGCAGAACGTGGGCAAAATGCTCGCAGAACAGGGTCTCGGAAGTGGGCCGGATGGCGTACTTCTCCTCCAGCTCCTCGCTGCCGCCCATGGTGACCCAGGCGCACTCCGGCGCGAAACCGGCCACATGGTCCTTTTCCTTCTGCAGCAGGGATTCGGGGATCAGCAGGGGCATATAGACGTTCTCCACGCCCTGCTTCTTGAACTCGGCATCCATGATGCGCTGAATATTCTCCCAAATGGCGTAGCCATAGGGACGGTAGATGAATACACCCTTAATGGAGGAGTAGTCGATGAGCTGGGCCTTGGTACAAACGTCCGTGAACCACTGGGCAAAATCCACCTCCATATCGGTGATCTCGGTTACTTTTTTATCCTTTGCCATATATTTCATCCTCTCGGTGGTTTTCCAAATTTTGCAGTATACATTATAGCACCTTTGTCAAGGGGTTGTCAAAATTCCCCGGCGTCATACATTACGGCGCTGAGGGCGCACAGCGGCGCCGTCTCACAGCGGAGGATCCGCCGGCCCAGGGTGCAGACCTTCAGACCCGCGGCCATGGCCTGCTCCACTTCTTTAGGGTTCAGACCCCCTTCCGGGCCGATCAGCAGGCTGACGGTCTTGTAACCGCCCTCCGACAGCGCCATCTTTAAGGTGGTGGCCCGTTCGTTTTCATAGAACATCAACGCCTTGTCTGCCTGGGCCGCCCGTTTCAGAGCAGCGGCATAGCTGGGCAGCGTCAGCACCTGGGGGATCCGGCCCCGGCCGGATTGTTCCGCCGCCGAAGCGGCGATCTTCTGCCAACGCTCCAGCTTCTTGCCCAGGCTCTTTTCATCGGGCCTGGACACGCACCGGCCCGAAGGGAAGGCCACGATCTCATAGGCCCCCAGCTCCGTGGCCTTCTGGATCACGTGTTCCAGCTTGTCCGCCTTGGGGAAGGCCATATAGACGCTGACACGAACGGCGGCTTCCGTCTCCGATTCCTGCCGGTGGCGTACCACCAGGCCGATCTGCCCATCGCTGACATCGCTGACGGCGCACAGACATTCCCGGCCCTGGCCGTCACAGACCAGCACCTCTTCTCCGCATTTTAAGCGCAGGACCTTGGCATGGCGGGCATTTTCTCCGGTCAGTACCAAAAAATCCGGCTGCAGTTCGTCCGGGGTTACAAAAAATCGGGTCATACTGCATTCTCCTCCAAAACTTCCGTGGGCACACCGTTTTCCGTAAAGAAATCCGCCACTTCCCGCAGATAGGTCTTCTGATCCACGGGGTAAGAAAGACCGTGGTCCGCCCCGGGAATCGTTACCAGTCGCTTGGGGGCCGGGCAGGCCTCATAAACGGCACGGCTCATGTGGCAGGGCACGAAGCCGTCGCTTTCGCCGTGGAAAAAGATCACCGGCTTTTCACAGCGCCGGACCGCCTCCAGGGGCGAATCGGCATCGGGATCGAACTTGCCAAAGACCAGGGCCCCCAGGCGAATGAAGGGATATACCAGCTTCGGCGGCAATTTCATCTCCGCGGCGCATTTGCAGATGATCTCCCTGGCGGAAGAATAACCGCAATCCGCCAAAACGCCCACCACATTCTCCGGCAGAGGTTTTCCCGCCGCCATCAATACCGTTGCGGCGCCCATGGAAATGCCGGTGAGAATGATCTTCACATCCGGATCCCGGCGGATCATGTAGTCCACCCAGGTCAGGCAGTCCCGCTGTTCCAGGATACCGAAGGTGATGGTCCGTCCCTGGCTGCGGCCAGCGGTCCGCTGATCCACGATCAGCACATTCCGCCCCAGAGCAAAGGCACGCTGGACACCGCCGCAAAGATCCCGCTCCGCGGAACCCCGATAGCCGTGGAACATCAGCTCCGTCACCGCGCCGGGCCGGCATTCGTAATAACTGCCCCAAAGCTGCAGGCCGTCATGGGACATCACCGTCCATTCCTGCCGGGGCAGGCTGCGGATCTGGGTCTGCCAGGCCGCCATTTGGGGCCAATGGGGTTTGTAAATATCATCCGGGGGCAGGTCGAATTCCCCTTCCGCCAAAGGTTTTGCCGGCGGTGCATAAAATACGATCCGATAGCAGATATAGGCCCCCAGCAAAGCCAGAGCCCCCAGGACCGCCAGAATGATCAAGATTGGCATAAAGGTCACTCCAAATATATGATGTCAAATTATAGCACCCTCCACCGCAAAAAGCAAGCGCCCCGGCTCACCGGGGCGCTGAAATCATCTGGGAGGCAGGATATATCGCTCATGACTTCGTGGAGCCGGCCGTGCGCAGACTCCGGACACCAGTCCCAGCATGCCGAAGGTGGTCACCACCGAGGATCCGCCGTAACTGATCAGGGGCAGGGTCAGACCGATGACCGGCAGAACGCCCATACACATACCCACATTACAAATGATCTGGAACAGCAAGGAAGCGGCCGCGCCGAAGCAGATCATGCGGCGCATGTAGTCGTGGCTCCGGCAGCCCACCCAAATGCACCGGGCGACGATGGCAAAAAGCATCACCAGCACCAGCAAGCAGCCCAAAAAGCCCATTTCTTCGCCGATGGCGGAGAAAATGAAGTCCGTGTGCTGGGCATTCAGGGCGCCCACCTGAGTGCGGTTGCCGTCAAACAATCCCTGGCCCGTCAATCCGCCGCCGGTCAGGGACTTCAGGCTCTGGGTAGTGTGCCAGCCCTCGTCGATACCGTTGGGGTCGATCTCCATGGGATTAAAAACGTAGGCGATACGGTTTCGCTGCTCGTCGGTCATGACATGGGTCCAGAACAGAGGACCCAGCACCGCCACGGCGCCGCCGCCGATGAAGAACCAGAACCATTTGACACCGCCGGAAATGACCATGCCCAGGAAAATGAATACGAACAGCAGCGAAACGCCCAGATCCGTGGAGATCACCAGGTTCAATCCGGCCAGCAGGCCCAGATGGACCACCATGTGCAAAACGGACCGGATCCCCGACAGATTGTGCTGATGCTGGCCCATGACCGAGGCCATGATCAAAATATAGAAGATCTTGCAGATCTCCGCCGGCTGGATGTCGATGGGCAGGAAGGGAATGTTCAGCCAGCTCCGGTTGCCGGTGTTGTGGTCAATGCCCAGGGGGATCAGCAATAGGATCATAAAATAATTGATGCAGATAAACCAAAAGCGATGCTCGTGGAAGAAGGTCGCATCAATGGAGGAGGTGATGGCAAAAAGGACCACGCCCAGCAGGATCGCCACGATCTGCACCACCACATAACGGGTGAATCCGCGGTAATTGTTGGTGCTGGCAATGATCAGACAGCCAAAGGCCGATACCAGCAGACACATGATCAGCAGGACCATGTCGCCCTTACGGAAAAAGCTCTTTAGTTCGCGGATAAAATCAGACACGTCCCTGCCTCCTTCAGCACATACTTGTCATTTATTTTACCACGGATCCCCGGGAAAGTAAAGATGGGAAAAGCTGAAAAGTGCCGAAGCCGATCATTTCACGGATTTTCAAAAAAAGATTGACAAATATTGTTTTCCCGGTTATAATATCCAAGTGTCCGCGAGAGTGTTGGAATGGTAGACAAGCACGTTTGAGGTGCGTGTGGTTACGCCGTGTGGGTTCGAGTCCCATCTCTCGCACCATGAAAAACCGACTTGTTTCGACAAGTCGGTTTTTTAACTAAGTTTGCCCTTGCGGGCAAGTGAAGTTGCCTATGGCAGTGAAGTTACTGCGTAGTGAAGTTTGCTTCGCAAGTGTTTTTTTGCAAACTTAACTTCACTTTGTGCTTTCAGCACGAAACTTCACTATGGCGTAGGCCATTACTTCACGTCAGCGATAGCTGATACTTCACTTAAAATGTGAGAGTTCAAATTCATACGCAAACGCATCGAAAATATCTTTTTTATAGTCATTATACAAATAAGGTTGATAGTTTTGATGCGAGTGTATCTGAAAACTATCAACCTTTTTCTTTTTGCAAAAACGCTTGTGGTAACGATTCTCAAAAAAGATGGATCGGGCGAGGCTTCCTTCATCACCGGCTGGATGGTCTTACCTAACGGTAAATTGAAGCGCAACACCCCATATGAAGGTAAATAATATGAAATTGATGGATTGCGTTGAACTGATTGTAGAAAAAACCAAATACGCAAAAGAAGGCGTACACAAGGGCATGCAGGGCGTCATCTGGGAGCCTGAGTGCAAAGACGGCGCATGGGTTGTCCTCTTCCCACAATGTGGAGAAAAGGAAGATATTGCTGATCTGTATATCAATGAGGAAGATTTGCGCCTGCTTCCCGATGGAATGGATGCTAAGATTAACGAGCAAATCAAAGCGAGGTTCGACAGTTCCGGGAATACAGCAAAGACGTTCACCGATACGCCGGACGATAACTCCGGATATTTGGTTTAGCGGTTTTGTTGTGATCGTCCGTTCCTTGAGTCCGTTATGAACACTCGTACCAGAAAAGCCTTTCGGCGCGTGACGTTTGCTTCGCAAGTGAAGTTGTCCTGCGGACAGTGAAGTTTCTGCGGAAGTGCGTGGCGCACTTAACTTCACTATGCCGTAAAGCATAACTTCGCATCGGCCATAGCCGTTGCTTCACAAAATTGTAAGAGTTCGATTTCATAAGCCAAACAGCAAAAATATCTTTTTGTCTGTGGGGCCCAGAATGCCGTGAGTCGGAGCCTCACCGTGCGGAGAAAAACCGGCGGTTCAATTACTTTGTCAGTCGAAATCTTCTTCCCTTAAAATCGGAGGACAGGTATTCGGGTCCGAGCTCCATGCCCTATGCTTTTCCCATGTTGCATTATATCCTTCAATAAATGCTTTCTTGGATCCCCAATGATGCCACACATTCCATCCGGTCTGTCCTTCTGGATTTTTATCCGGCACCAGAACAACTGTAATGTCTAGTATTTTCCTTGGGTTCCCATGGGGAACAAATCGCACAATGATACTTCTTTCGTTTTCCATACGCATTTTCTTCGACATTGGAAGCCGATCATCTACCTTGGCGGGGATTCTGAAACCGGGATCATGGTAATGGTATGCCCACTGTCCGTCTGAAAGCTGTACTTTGGTTAAGTCAAATGGTATCGATTCTGTTTGGTTATTCTTCCATTTCACAAAGCATACATCTGAAAATGTGATTGACTCTTCCTCCACATAGGGGCCGATAAAATAAACAGACAACCCCCTCGATTCCCCGCCAATATTAACGCCATCCACCACACTGGGCTTACCCAGGAAGCACGGCATGCCCGAGAACATCCGCGGAACCAATTTAACCGATTCTTTGGTCTTCATATCCTCCGGAAGTTTGAAATAAAAGCATCTTGCTTTTTTATCCAGTTCAAAATCTGTCAGGTACTCATAAGAAGCTGAACTCTGAACTGTGGGAAGTTCAAGGCACCGCTCAGCAGTGGCAAGGAATTCCTCCGCAAAGACATACTTTTGCTTCACACTTTTCGCGAAAGTCTGAAAGTCGGTAACTTTCTTCTTCCAGGCTGATACTACACTCCGTCTTTTAATGCCCAAACCGGAGGCGCTTCCTATTCCGATCCAGGCATCCGTCTTGTCCGAAGTGTTAATCAGATTCAGGCAGAGATAATCGCTATCAAAGCAGGAAATCCCCAAAACATCCGTTCGCAGCGCAGAAGACAGCGGGTTCATGATCTCAGCGCATTTCCCCGGATCTTCAAGCAACAGCAAGTCCGAGTAAACAGATATCCAGCAACAATCTTCACTTGCTACAACCGCAACGCCCCCATCCGCATCCATTTCAGATGTGCAGGGCAAATAATGCTTTGCGGCCATGAAATCGCTTATGTACTTTTCAATCGTTTTTTCCGTAGCATACTCGTTTTTTCGAATGTGGATATTGGAAAACCAACTTCCCATACTGACACCTCCATTCAGTTTATATTATTGTACCACGCCAAAAGGCAACGTGTAAACTCACATTTTCAAGATTGCGCGAAGCTATCATTTCTTCCACCAACCTTCTTTTCGGTTCATCTGTGAGTAGCTGGATTGTAGTCCGTGGGCGATTCTTGAATCGCCCCTACCTCCGAAAGATGTAACCATCCTATAGCTTGAGGGCGTGTTGCAGTTTTTGCAACACGCCCTGAGCATTATTGAGGATTACTTACCCACATAGATCCGGACACTGTAAGCATCCACGGTCACGGAGCCGGATTCGGTCTTCATGACCTCGGCGCCGGCTTCGGTGCCGGTGGCCACCAGGTTCCATTCGCCGTCCAGGACGAAGGTATCCGCCTGGGTGGTGGGGTTGATCAGCACCAGGGCCTTGGCGCCGTCCGCAGCGGTGTAGGTCACGGTCATGCCGCCCCCTGCCAGTTCGCCGAAGGTGATGGTCACATCGTCGCCGTTGGAACGGAAGATGCCGTAGGCCTTACGCATGGCGATGAGGCCGGCATAATAGCGCATGGTCTCATACTGCATGGAGCCTTCCACCAGGTCCTCCCACACGATGTTGTTTACCGCGTCGCTGGCATTATAGGAGTTCTCGTTGAAGCCGTCCGCCTTGCTGGAGTCGGGCTTGGAGCGCAGGAACTCTTCACCGGCCTGCCAGAAAGGCGTGCCCTTGGAGATCATCAGGATGGCAGCGCCCAGGCGGTTCATAGCCAGGCGGGTCTCCACGCTGTCGCTGCCGTTGGCGATGGCCAGCTTATCCCACAGAGTGTTGTTGTCGTGGGCAGACATATAGTTGATAATGGCCGCGCCGTCAACACGCCAGGTGGCGCCGCCGATGCTGCCGCCGGCAATGCCGAAGCGGACCTTATTGGCGTTGGCGGCGTAGCTGCCGTTGATGTAACCCTTGCCGGCAGCCTCAAACACGCTGCCCTTCAGGCCGTCACGGATGGCATCGTTGAACACCGCCACGCTGCCTGCGGCACCTTCGGAAGGCAGGATCTGAGAAATGTTGCTCTGGTTGGCCTGGGCGCTGCCGTCCACGGTCTGACCCATGGTCCAGCCTTCGCCGTAGATGATGGCGTTGGGGTTGACGGCATGCACAGCCTCTTCGATCCGGCGCATGGTCTCCAGATCGTGCAGACCCATCAGGTCAAAACGGAAACCGTCCAGGTTATACTCGCTGGCCAGGTAAGTGACGCTGTCCACCATGTACTTGCGGTACATATAGCGCTCGGAAGCGGTATCGTTGCCGCAGCCCGAAGCGCTGGTATTGGCGCCCTTGGAATCGTAGCGATAGTAGTAGTAAGGAACCACCTTATTCAGGTTGGAGTTGGCCTCATAGGTGTGGTTGTAGACCACGTCCATGATAACGCCCAGGCCATCGGCGTGGAGGGACTGGACCATCTGCTTGAACTCGGTGATCCGCACCTCGCCCTTGGTGGGATCGGTGGAGTAGGAACCTTCGATGCAGTTGTAGTTCTCGGGATCGTATCCCCAGTTGAAAGAGGGATTGCTCTCGTTGACGCTGGCGAAGTCATAAACCGGCAGCAGATGCACATGGGTGATGCCCAGCTCCAGCAGATAATCCACGCCCACGCTGACACCGGCGGCATTGGTCAGACCATGCTCGGTGAAGGCCAGGTACTTGCCGGGGTACTTGGAAGTGGCGATCTGGTTGCTGAAATCCCGGACATGGACCTCCCAGATCAGCGCATCGGTGTACTTTTCCAGTTCCACCACGGAATCCTTGTTCCAACCGGAGGGATCGGTGGAATCCAGATCCACCACCATGCCCCGGTCGCCGTTGAGGCCGCAGGCCTTGGCGTAGGGATCCACCGCTTCCTGGGTGCCCACAGCGGTGGTGACGGAATAGGTGTAGTAGGTGCCGTGGCCGCACTGGTCAACGGTCAGCGCCCAAACGCCCCGCTCTTCCTTGGTCATTTCCAGGTTGGCATGGGCGGTGCCGCCGTTACCGGCAGCAAAGAGATTCAGCACCACCTTGGAGGCCGTGGGCGCCCAGAGCTTGAAGGTGGTGGAGCCATCCTTGTTCAGGGTGGCGCCCAGGTCATTACCGTCGTAAGTATACTGCGCCACAAATTCCTCGGTATCGAACACGGAAATGGGCACCACGGTCTTGGTGCCGTGTTCTGCGATCTCGATGCTGTAGACCTTGGACATATCCATAGGCTCGGACACCGTAATGATGCCGGCTCTGGATTCATTACCCAGGCTGCTGATGTTGGTAACTTCCAAAGCCCGGTCGCCTTCCATGACTTTCACCTGAGTCAGGTCGCTGATGACGGTCTGGGCGGGCAAAGTGTATTTAATGGTGGTCAGGGAAGTCATTTCCGCGAAAGTGATCACCTTCTGGGCGCTGCCTGCGTCCTCCTGGCTGTTATAGATCATAGGGTCTCCTTGTTTCAAATAAATGGTCGTGTCACCGTTCATATCCACAAAACGGTCCTGTTCATAGTCCTTGGTGCCGCCGGGCCAGGTGTTGCCGCCCACCGCGCTTGCCGGGCAATCATAAATGGCAATAAAACCCACCCGGCTCACATTGTCGGGAATGTTGACCACGCACTTGACGCCGTAGCTGCATTCATACACGGCATAGCTCACGCCGTTGCCGCCCTCGGGCCATACCCAGAAGCAGGCCGTCTTGGAATCACCGTTGTAATCCCAGTAAATGGTCAACTGGTTGGTGCCGTCTTCCTTCGGCAGGGTCGGCTCGCCATCCGGCACGGTGGGATCCTGGGATTCCGGATCGGTGGGTGCGGAGGTGGCCGGGGTACTGGGCTCGGTGGGGGTGGTGTTGGGATCGGCGCAGGCCGTCATACCCAAAACCATGCACAGAGCCAACAGCAAAGAAAGGATTCTGCGGAATGTTTTCAACATGAATGAATTTCCTCCTGTTCGGTTTTATCCTTGCAGAATATACCACCAAACCGCATTTTTGTCAACTTGAACCCACCGCCGCACCGCCTCATAAAATCCTTGCAAAATCTGCAGAGAAATGGTATAATGTAAAAAACTTTGCATTTTTAAGGACGAGAGAATATGGAAAACATCACATTTGCAGATCTGGGCCTCAGCGATGCCATGCTGAAAGCCCTGGACAAGAAGGGCTACGGCTGGCCCACCACCATTCAGGCCGAAGCCATCCCTCACTTCATGCAGTGGAAGGACGTCATCGCCAAGGCCCCCACCGGCACCGGCAAGACCTTTGCCTTCGGCATCCCCATGATTGAACACATCGACCCGGCATCCCCCGAAGTCCAGGGTCTGATCCTGGCCCCCACCCGGGAGCTGGCCATTCAGATCGGTGATGAACTGCGGGGCCTGCTGACCTATTTCAGCGGCATCCGGGTGGCCGTGCTTTACGGCGGCGCCGGCATCGGCGGCCAGATCAAGGCTCTGGAAAAGAAGCCCCAGATCGTGGTAGCCACCCCCGGCCGGCTTATGGACCACTATAACCGCAAGACCATCCGCCTGGACAAGATCCAGACCGTGGTGCTGGATGAGGCGGACCGGATGCTGGACATGGGCTTTTTCAAGGATGTGACCCGCATCATCGAGAAAGTGAAGAACCGCCGCAATCTTGGCCTGTTTTCTGCCACCATTTCCCAGGAGGTCATGACCGTTTCCTGGATGTATCAGCGGGATGAGGTGGAGATCACCGTGGAACCCCGGCAGGAAGACCGCCCCGACATCGACCAGTATTCCATCACCTGCACCCCCCTTCAAAAGAGCGAGACCACTCTGCGCCTCATTCGCAGCCAGGGTTTCGAGCGGGTCATGATCTTCTGCAACACCAAGCATATGTGCCAGCGCCTCAGCGACGATTTCCAGCGGGCCGGCATGGACGCCGACTGCATCCACGGCGACATCCGCCAGAGCCAGCGGGAAAAGACCATGCAGCGCTATCGGGACGGCAAACTGGCCATCCTTATCGCCACGGACGTGGCCTCCCGGGGCATCGACGTGGACGATGTGGACTGCGTCATCAACTACGACGTTCCCGAGGAAAATGAGTATTACATCCACCGGATCGGCCGTACCGGACGGGCAAAACGGAAGGGCAGCGCATATTCTATTATCGGAAACTTCCCCGAAAAGGCCAAATTGGACGAGATCGCCAAATTCTCCAACTATACCATCCGTCCCATGATCCTCCATGAGGATGGCAGCCTCACCGAGGAAGAAGTCCGCCCCGCGCCCCCTGCGCGGAAGAGGAAATACCGTTGAGAAATACGGAACGCGGCTTTTTGCTGCTGACTTCTGCCCTGGGAGATCCGGACCGCAAGCCGCTGACCACCGCGCAAATGCGCTGCCTTGCGGACCGCACCTGGCAATTGGATGCCGCCGAGGCCCAGCGGGACCTGACATTGACAGATCTGATGGCCCTGGGTTACGGCCGCCCCATGGCCCAGCGGATCCTGGACCTGCTGAGCCAGGAAGAAGAACTGGACCATTACTTAATGAAAGCCGCCCGTGCCCACTGCCTGCCTTTGACCCGGGTCAGCCCCGGCTATCCCCTGGATCTGCGTCGCCGCCTGGGCCTGGACAGTCCCGGCGTTCTGTGGGCAAAGGGGGATCCCCGGCTTCTGGAATGTCCCAGGATCGCTCTGGTGGGCAGCCGGGATCTCCGGGAAGAAAACCGGGCCTTTGCCGCCGAAGCAGGCCGCCAGGCCGCTCTGCAGGAGATCTCCCTGGTCTCCGGCAATGCCCGGGGCGCCGACCGTACCGCCCAGGAAGCCTGCCTTCGCCACGGCGGCCGGGTCATTTCCGTGGTGGCCGACGAACTGCTCCGCCATGCCCTCCGGGAAAATGTCCTCTACCTCAGCGAAGACGATTACGATCTCCCCTTCTCCGCCACCCGTGCGTTGAGCCGCAACCGCTGCATCCACGCCCTGGCCCCCAAGGTCCTGGTCTGCCAGGCCACCTGCGGCATGGGCGGCACCTGGGACGGCACCGTCAAAAATCTTCGCTTCGGCTGGAGCAGCGTATTCTGCTTCGATGACGGCAGCGATGCCGCCCGGCAGCTCATCCAAATGGGCGCCACCCCCATCACCTCCGGCCATCTGACCGATCTGTCCGCATTACAGCCTGCCAACAGAAATTTATTTGACCAATGACTTGTAAATGAAGCCATTGGTCAAAATTTTCTTCAAAAGTATTGAAAAAGATAAAAATATAGTGTATAATGCAAAAGTAATAAGGAACAGGAGGATCTCCCATGTGTGGAATCGTTGGATATATAGGAAATAAGCAAGCCGCCCCCATTTTGCTGGACGGCCTGAGCAAACTGGAATACCGGGGCTATGACTCCGCCGGCATCTGCATTCACGGCGCCGCCGGCCTGGAAGTGGCCAAGGCCAAGGGCCGCCTTCAGGTGCTGTGCGACCAGACCCATAACGGCGCCGACCTGCAGGGTACCATCGGCATCGGCCATACCCGCTGGGCCACCCACGGCGCTCCCTCGGACCGTAACAGCCACCCCCATCTGTCGGACTCCGGCAAGATCTGCATCGTCCACAACGGCATTATCGAAAACGAGGCCCGCCTGCGCCAATGGCTGGAAAACCGGGGCGTCCGCTTCCACTCCGAGACCGACACGGAAGTGGTGGCCAACCTGATCGGTTACTACTACGACCGAAACGGCGACCTGCTGGGTT
>SVLA01000037.1 GCA_015068175.1 Oscillospiraceae bacterium | reverse complement strand
GGGGTCTGGGCGGCGACGGCACCGTTGGCGCAAACAAGAACTCCGTCAAGATCATCGGCGACCACACCGACAAGTACGTACAGGCTTACTTCCAGTACGACTCCAAGAAGACCGGCGGCGTTACCGTTTCCCACCTGCGCTTCGGCGACAAGCCCATCAAGTCCCCCTACTACATCAACAAGGCGGACTTCGTGGCTTGCCACAATCCTTCCTACATCACCAAGGGCTTCAAGATCGTTCAGGACGTCAAGCCCGGCGGCGTGTTCCTGATCAACTGCCAGTGGACTCTGGAGGAGCTGGAGCATCACCTGGATGCCGCTTCCAAGCGCTACATTGCTGAGAACAGCATTCAGCTTTACACCATCAACGCCATTGACCTGGCCATCCAGGTCGGCATGGGCAAGCGCACCAACACCATTCTGCAGTCCGCTTTCTTCTCCCTGGCCAAGGTCATGCCGGCCGAGCAGGCTATCCAGTACATGAAGGATGCCGCTGAGCGTTCCTACGCCAAGAAGGGTATGGACGTCGTCGAGTGCAACTGGAAGGCGATCGACGCCGGCGCTACCGCCTATGTGAAGGTGGACGTACCCGCCGCCTGGGCTGCCGCTGAGGATCACAAGGCCGCCACCACCCTGGAAGGCCCCGCCGACACCGTTAAGGTTGTGGAGACCATCCTCAACCCCGTGGGCAAGATGGACGGCTACTCCCTGCCCGTCTCCGCTTTCGACGGCCTGGCCGACGGTCAGTTCCCCCTGGGCGCTTCCGCTTACGAGAAGCGCGGCGTTGCCGTCACCGTTCCCCACTGGGACGAGACCAAGTGCATCCAGTGCAACAACTGCGCTTATGTCTGCCCCCACGCTACCATCCGTCCCTACGCTCTGACCGCTGAAGAAGTGGCCGCTCTGCCCGAGGGTGCCCGCGTGGTTCCCGTGAAGGCCGGCAAGGGCAAGGGTGTCTACTCCTACACCATGGGCGTTTCTCCCCTGGACTGCATGGGCTGCGGCGTCTGTGTCGGCGTCTGCCCCACCAAGGCTATTGCCATGGCTCCCCAGGAGCAGGAACTGGGCGAGCAGGTCATCTGGAATCACCTGGTCTCCAAGGTCTCCGAGAAGAAGGATATGCAGGACAACACTGTCAAGGGCAGCCAGTTCCGCAAGCCTCTGCTGGAGTTCTCCGGCTCCTGCGCCGGCTGTGCTGAGACCAGCTACGCCCGTCTGGTGACCCAGCTGTTCGGCGACCGGATGTACATCTCCAACGCCACCGGCTGCAGCTCCATCTGGGGCGGCCCCGCTGCTACCTCTCCCTACTGCGTCAACGAAGAGGGCCACGGCCCCGCTTGGGCCAACTCCCTGTTCGAGGACAATGCTGAGCACGGTCTGGGTATGTACACCGCGCAGGCTGTGATCCGTGAGTCCCTGGCCGGCAAGGTCCGCAAGGTCATGGAGACCACCGTTTGCGACGAGCGCAAGGCCGCTTGCCAGGCTTGGCTGGATACCTTCAATGACGGCGAGGCCAACAAGGCTGCCACCAAGGCTCTGATCGCCAACCTGGAAGCCAAGGTCTGCTGCGACACCGTTGCTGACATTCTGTCCAAGAAGGAATATCTGTCCAAGAAGTCCATCTGGATCTTCGGCGGCGACGGCTGGGCATACGACATCGGCTTCGGTGGCGTGGACCATGTGCTGGCTTCCAACAAGGATGTCAACATCTTCGTGTTTGACACCGAAGTTTACTCCAACACCGGCGGCCAGGCTTCCAAGGCTTCCAACATCGGTCAGGTTGCACAGTTCGCTGCCTCCGGTAAGGAGACCAAGAAGAAGTCTCTGGCTGAGATCGCCATGAGCTACGGCTACGTTTACGTTGCTCAGATCGCCATGGGCGCCAACCAGGCTCAGACCATCAAGGCCATCTGCGAGGCTGAGGCCTACAACGGTCCTTCCCTGATCATCGGCTACGCTCCCTGCGAGATGCACTCCATCAAGGGCGGCATGATGAACTGCCAGGCTGAGATGAAGAAGGCTGTGGATTGCGGCTACTGGAATCTGTTCCGCTTCGATCCTTCCAAGGAGACCGGCAAGTTCCAGCTGGACAGCAAGGATCCCAAGGACGGCTATCAGGACTTCCTGATGAACGAGGCCCGTTACTCCCGCCTGACCCGCGAGTTCCCCGAGCGCGCAGAAGTTCTGTTCGCCCAGAACGAGGCTGCTGCCAAGGAGCGTTGGGAGCATCTGAAGAAGCTGGTCGAGATGTACAAGGACTAATTCCTCGTCTGACCCACATGCTGACCGCCCCGGGCAACCGGGGCGGTTTTTGTCCAAAAGAAACGGAGGCAATCTATGGGCTTTTTCAAAACCCTCAAAACCATATTTCGACTGATGAAAGATGCGCCCAAGATCATGGAGCAAATGGAACAGCAGCGAGCTGAATACATTGCCCTGACCACTGATCAACTTGCGGCCCTGCCGGATGAGGAACTGTTTTCCGCCGCCCAGGCGCGGATCGATGCCATCATGGATACCCACGACGAGATCCTGGAAGGCTTTGCTCTTCTGTCCGATCCGCAAAAAGTATTCTACGCCCTCAATTATCTGGAGATGGAAGTCAGCAACGGCGGCCTGTGCCAGTTTTTTGTCAATTCCAGCCGTGTTCTCGCCCCTTACATCAGCGAATACCTGCATATTGTCGGTGCCGCTGAACACAAGCAGCTTTTTGACGGCTTTATTCAGAAGTACCATATCGACCTGGCCGATCTTTCTTCTTTTGAGATCCGCCATGTCCGTGAATTCGCTGCGCAGGCAGAGCGCTATCCCTTTGATGAATACGATGACGCTTTTTATACACTCCCTTCTCTGGAAGAATCTCTCACCGCTTATGTAAAAGCCAACATCGCAGCTTTTTGATCAGGAGGTTGCATTATGATCCTTTCCTCTCCTCTTTCCCCAAAAGCCTACATTTACCATCTCAAAGAGCATATGAGCGGCCATTTTGAATTTGGCAATGAGCGCTATACGGGTTTCTTTTTGGGGCGGTACTTCTGCGTCACCCATCACGCCGGCTATGAATGGAACCGGAAATACACCAATCAGAAGAACTGCGCCGTAGGCCATGTCCGGCCCGCGGAGACCGGCTGTGAAGTGCGTTTCATCCGATTCAAAGGTTCCCTGTGTCCGCCGCAGTTTCTTGGGATGCTTTTGATAATGTTTGTATTGTCCCTATTCATGTTCCTGGTGCAGGCCGGAGAATTTCACGTCGGCCTTGTTGCCATATCCGCCGCGATCAGCGTTGGTACGACCTTATTTGCCGCCCCGCTGGCCACTCTTTTCGAGTCCTTCACACACGAAAGCGAGGAAGGGCGCAAAATCCTCATCGCCCTGCTCATGACCCCCGATGATCCCTTCCCCTACCTCCGTAATAAGGATCGCATATCCTGAAAGGAACAACTGATATGCACTTTACCTATTGCCCCCACTGCGGCACACTGCTCACCACCAAAGAAATCGGTGATGAAGGTTTGATTCCATATTGTCCCTCCTGCAGCATTCCGCTGTGGGATATGTTCACTACCTGCGTCATTTGCGCTGTCGTAAACGAGTTCCACGAAATTGCGCTGATCCGACAGAACTACGTTTCCGCCACAAATTACGTTTGTGTTGCCGGCATTGTTCAATTGGGTGAATCCGCCGAAGAATGTGCTGTCCGGGAAATTCAAGAGGAGATCGGGCAAGCTGTGGTCTCTCTGGAATTTATCCAAAGTTATCCCTACCTGAAAAAAGAGATGCTGATGCTCGGCTTCAAGGCATCCGTCTGCAAGACGGAATTCCACATATCCGGCGAGGTGGACTCCGTTCAATGGTTTCCTGTGTCCAATGCCCTATCCCATTTACGGGAAGGAAGTATCGCATGGCAACTGGTTCGTTCCGTCATCCAATCAGAAACACTTATATAATAAAATGCCCACCGGTTCCATGTGACTGGCAGAGTCACTGGCCCGGTGGGCATATTATCTATTCAAATCTGCTCGAATTCGTAATTCTCGTATTTCAGCCGGTCGCCGGTATCGATGCCGAAAGGCAGCAGCGCCAGGGCCACTTCCGAGATCACGCCGGTATCATCATACTTTACCAGGGCGTAATCGCCCCGAATATCCACAACGGTACAGAACAAGGTCATTCCTCCTCTTTGTGTTCGTGGTGGGTGATCTTGTCTTTCATCTTTTCCAGCTTCTTCAGCAACCGCTGTTCCTTCTTCTTTTTCACCTTTTCCTTCAGCCTGGAAGTGATCTCCGGCGGGTGGTCCTTCAGTTTCTCCTTGGCAATACCACGGATCGCCAACCGCTGGTCGGTGATCTCACGGCCCAGAGTATAGACCACGGAAACCACGGGGATCATCACCAGCATGCCGCCCACGCCCATCAGGTCGCCGCCTACAGCCACCGCCAGCAGGACCCACATACCGGGCAGACCGATGGAGGAACCCACCACCCGGGGATAGATCATATTACCTTCGATCTGCTGCAGAACCAGGAACATCACGACGAACCAGAAGGCCAGGGCCGGATCCTGCACCAAAATGAAGAACGCACCCAAGGCACAGCCAACGAAGGCGCCGACGATGGGCACCAGGGCCGTCACCGCAATGATGACGCTGACCAGGGGCATAAAGGGCATCCGGAAGATGGACATAGCCACCGCAAACATGGAACCCAGGATCAGGGCCTCCAGGCACTGGCCGGAAATGAAATTGGAGAAGGTCGCATTGGTCATCCGGAAGATCCGCACCGTGGTATCCGCCGCCTTCTCCGGCACAAAGGAGTAAAGGATCCGTCTGCCCTGACGGGCCAGGATCTCCTTGCGGCTCAGGCAGTACAGGCCGAACACCAGGCTCAAAATCGCATTAAAAATGCCGTTGCCCAGACCGACTACTGCAACAAAAGCGCCGTCGATGATGGTGGTCAGACCACTGGTCAGCAGGCCGACCACTTTTTCGATCCATTCGCTCCAGTTAAAACTTTCAAAATCTGTATATTCCGTCAGCAGTTCCACGATCTCCGGGTGAGTTTCCAGGAAGGAGACACCCCAATCGCGGACCCGGTTAAAGAAATCCGGCAGTTTGCTGATCAGGGATTCCACCGTGGCACCGATCTGCGGCACCAGCAGCCAGATCACGCCGGTCAGGACCAGCAGCACAGCCACCAATGTACAGGTAATGGCCAGCGCCCGCCGAGCCCCCGGCTTTTTCACGAAACGCAGCCCCTTTTCAATGGGCCGCATGGGCACGTTCAGCACGAATGCCAGGGCCGCACCAATAATAAAGGGCGACAACACATTGTAAATTCCGCCCAACAGCGCTGCCACCCGTTCCGTCTCATACAGGACCCAGTACAGCAAAATGCATCCGGCCACGCCCAGGGACAAATTGCGCAGGAATTTCTTATCGATGGTCAAAATGCTTCCCTCCCTCTCTCTAGTGAAAATATTATAACGCCTTTCTTCCGATTTTCCAATAGCATTTTTGCGAATTCACGGTTCTTTTACAATTTTTTGCGGTCATGGCGCCCGGAACTGCCGCATAGCATTTACAGAACACAGCATCGGAGGGAAGCCTATGACAGATACCATTGAAGAAAGAGCCTGCACTTTGGCTGTGTACATCATCGAGACCGGCGCCACGGTCCGGGCCGCCGCCCGGCACTTCGGCATCTCCAAATCTACGGTCCACAAAGATCTGACCTGCCGGCTGAAGCAACTGAACAAACCCTTATACGATCAGGTGCGGCAGGTTTTGGAATTGAACAAGCAGGAGCGGCATATCCGGGGCGGCTTAGCCACCCGGCGCAAGTACAAGGGTATACAATGACGCAAGGCGTGGAGGGATCCACGCCTTTCATTATTGCCTTTTCGGCCGTTTTGTGTTATCATATCCCAAAAGGAGGGATCTCATGTTCGACATCACCCTGATCACCATGGGCAAGCTGAAGGAGAAATTCTATCTTTCCGCCGCCGAGGAATATGCCAAACGGCTGAAAGGCTACTGCTCATTCACATTGCTGGAACTGCCGGAATACCGGCTCCCGGAAGATCCCTCCCCCGCCGAGATCGCCGCCGGACTGGAGAAAGAAGCGGAGCAGATCCTGGCCAGGATCCCCAAGGGCGCCTGGTTCTGCGTCTTTACGCCGGAAGGAAAGACCCTCTCCAGCGAGGATTTCGCCCAAAAACTGAAGGATGTGAAGCTCTCCGGCAAGGGCAGCGCCTGCTTCCTCATCGGCTCCTCCTTCGGCATGGCCCCCCGGGTCAAACAGCGGGCCGATTTCAGGCTCTCCATGGGCCCCATGACCTTCCCCCATCATCTGGCCCGGATCATGGTGCTGGAACAGCTTTACCGCGCCGAAGCCATCCAGGCCGGCAGTAAATATCACAAATAAGGAGGCGCAATATGAGCTTTCTTCCCATATGCAAGCAGGATATGCTGGACCGGGGCTGGAGCCAGTGTGACTTCGTCTATGTCATCGGTGATGCCTATGTGGACCACCATTCCTTCGGTCACGCCATCATTTCCCGGGTCCTGGAAGCCCACGGCTACAGCGTGGGCATCATCTCCCAGCCCAACTGGAAAGATCCCAAGTCCATCAACATCTATGGCCGTCCCCGGCTGGGTTTCCTGGTCTCAGGCGGCAATATGGACTCCATGGTCAATCACTACTCCGTCACCAAGCACCGCCGCAAGACCGATGCCTTCACCCCCGGCGGCGAAATGGGCAAGCGGCCGGATTACGCCACGGTGGTCTACTGCAATCTGATCCGACAGACCTACAAGGATGTTCCCATCCTCATCGGCGGCATTGAAGCCTCTCTGCGGCGGCTGGGCCACTACGATTACTGGAGCGAGACTATGAAGCGCTCCATTCTGCTGGATTCCCAGGCGGATATTTTGATGTACGGCATGGGCGAAAAGTCCATTGTGGAGCTGGCCGATGCCCTGAACGCCGGCATGGACGCCAAGGACATCACCTATGTGGACGGCACCGTATTCAAAGCCACGGAACTGGACGAGAGCCTGCCCACCATCGTTCTGCCCTCTTTCGATGCGCTGAAAGCCGACAAGCGGAAGTATGCCGAATCCTTCCGGATCCAGTACGGCAACTGCGACCCCTTCACCGCCAAACGGCTGGCAGAGCCCTACGGCAGCTTCTATGTGGTGCAGAATCCGCCGCAAAAACCTTTGACCACCGAGGAAATGGATGCGGTCTACGAGCTTCCCTATGAGCGGACCTGGCACCCCAGCTATGCCAAAAAGGGCGGCGTCCCCGCCATTGAGGAAGTGAAATTCAGCCTGGTCAGCAATCGGGGCTGTTTCGGCGCCTGTTCCTTCTGCGCCCTGACCTTCCACCAGGGCCGCATCATCCAGACCCGCTCCCACGAATCCATCCTCCGGGAAGCAGAAATCATGATCAAGGACAAGGATTTCAAGGGTTACATCCATGATGTAGGCGGGCCCACCGCCAATTTCCGCCATCCCGCCTGCGAAAAGCAGCTTTCCAAGGGTGCCTGCG
The DNA here is from genome assembly GCA_015068175.1 of Oscillospiraceae bacterium. The sequence goes on along the minus strand of SVLA01000037.1, from coordinate 7,873 downwards.
GCGGCCGGCAATGTCTCTATCCCACCCCCTGCAAAAATATGAAGGCCGACCACTCCGATTATGTGGCCCTTCTGCGCAAACTGCGGAAGCTCCCCGGCGTGAAGAAGGTCTTTGTCCGCAGCGGCATCCGCTTTGACTACCTCCTGGCGGACAAGAAGGATACCTTCTTCAAGGAGCTGGTCCAGTTCCACATCTCCGGTCAGTTGAAGGTGGCCCCGGAACACGTTTCCGATGCGGTGCTTTGCCGCATGGGCAAACCCCGAAACGCCGTCTATAATCAGTTTGTGGACAAGTATTTCGCCCTGAACAAGCAGTACGGCATGAACCAGTACCTGGTGCCCTATCTCATGTCCAGCCACCCCGGCTCCACATTGAAGGAGGCCATCGAACTGGCCGAATATATCCGGGAAATGGGCTACAATCCGGAGCAGGTCCAGGATTTCTATCCCACCCCCTCCACCCTTTCCACGGTGATGTATTACACCGGCCTGGATCCCAGGACCATGGAGAAAGTCTACGTCCCCACGGATCCCCATGAGAAGGCCATGCAGCGGGCATTGATCCAGTACCGCAATCCCAAAAATTACTACCTGGTCCGGGAGGCCCTCATGAAGGCCGGACGGGCAGACCTTATCGGTTCCGGCCCCAAGTGCCTGATCCGGGCCGTACCGCCCAGAGCCGGCGGCGCAACGCCCCCGCCCCCCAAGGCCCCGGCCCGCGGCCGCAACGGTCTGCCAAAAAAAGCGCCTGCCAAAAAGAAACGCTGAACCCACATCTGCACCCTGCCGAAATCCTTCGGCAGGGTTCTTATTTTCCCCGTTCAGCCATAAACTGTTCCATAGATCAAAGTACGAGGTGGAACTATGGAACATATTTACAATCAGATCACTGTCCGGGGGACCCTGACCGGCCTCCCCGGCTTTTCCCATGAGAATCACGGCAAACGTTTCTTCCGCTTTACCCTGGAGGTGCCCCGGCTCTCCGGCACCGTGGACCTGCTGCCGGTGGTGGTGGAAGCAGGGATATTGGATGCTGTGGATCTGTCCGGGGGGCCCATGATCACGGTCCGGGGCCAGATCCGCAGTCACAATGTCCGGGAAGGCGGCGTAAGACGGCTGTTGATCTTCATTTTTGCCGTGGATATGGTGGCCGGGGATGGCGAACCCATCAATGACGTGCGTCTGGAAGGGTCTCTGTGCCGGGAGCCGATCTTCCGTCGAACACCTCTGGGCCGGGAGATCTGTGACGTGATGCTGGCGGTGCCGCGGGCATTCAAGCGGGCCGATTACCTGCCCTGCATTCTTTGGGGGCGGACAGCCCAGGATGTGGCCCAATGTCATCTTCGGGACCGGCTCTGTATTTTGGGCCGCCTGCAGAGCCGCACCTACACCAAGCTCACCGACGAAGGGCCCATGGAGCGCACCGCCTATGAGATCTCCGCACTCTCAGCCGAAATTACGGATGATGATTTGTAAAACAAATTGTTGTTTACAAGTTACAAGTATAGGAACATCTCTTGCCCCCCGCATTTATGAGGGTGCCCCAGTGGGCACACTGGGGCGGGGGGAGCAAAAAACGGACAATATACCGAACTCCCCCAGTCACGGAATGGCCGGGGGCCATTCCGTGACAGCCCCCTCTTAAAAGCGGGGGCCAAGATTGCGCCGCAGGCCGCCACCATTGCTACAAAGCTAAACAACAATTAATCCCCTCATCAGCGGCAGAAATTTCTGCCGCTTTTTGTTGGCAAAGGGCGAAGTTTATGATATAATGGGATCAAAAGGAGGTGCGCCATGAACGAAAAAGTGAACGCCATCATCGAGATCCTGAAAGGTCTTTATCCAGAGCCTGCCTGCGCCCTGCATTACGAAAAAGATTACGAGCTGATGATCGCCGTGCGGCTGTCCGCCCAATGCACCGATGCCCGGGTGAATCTGGTGACCCCCGCTCTGTTTGCCGCCTACCCCACCCTGGAGGCCATGGCCGCCGCCGATATCACGGATGTGGAAGGCTACGTCCACTCCTGCGGTTTTTACAAGCACAAGGCCCGGGATATCGTTCTGGCTTGCCAAATGCTTCTGACGGAATTCGGCGGAAAAGTCCCCGGCACCATGGAAGAGCTTCTGCGGCTCCCCGGCGTGGGCCGCAAGACCGCCAATCTCCTGCTGGGCGATCTGTACAAGGTGCCGGGCAGCGTGGTCTGCGACACCCATTGTATGCGGATCTGTGAGCGGCTGGGCCTGAGCAAAGGTCGGGAACCGGAAAAGGTAGAGCAGCAGCTCCGGGCCATCCTGCCGCCGGAGGAAAGCTCCGATTTCTGCCACCGCATCGTCCTCTTCGGACGGGAGACCTGCACCGCTCAGCGGCCCAAATGCACCGGTTGCCCCCTGAGCCTCCATTGCAATGAAATCAACAAAGCCGAATAATTTCCACCCCCTTGTCCGCATACACTGGGACGAGGGGGGATCATTTTGTCCAAAACCAAACCCATCTTTTTTTCCGCGCTGCTGCTGACCGGGGTCAATCTTCTTTTGCGCTTCGTCGGCACTTCCTTTCAGGTCTATCTTTCCGCCCGGATCGGCGCCGAGGGTATCGGCCTGCTGCAGTTGGTCCTGAGCGTGGGAGCCATGACCATGGTGGCCGGCATGGCCGGCATCCGCACCGCCACCATGTATCTGACCGCCGAGGAGTTGGGCCGCGGCCATCCGGGGCGGATCCCCTGGGTACTGTCCGGCTGCATTACTTATAGCCTCCTCATCAGCGGCGCCATTGCCCTGGGGGTTTGTCTGGCCGCCCCCTTCCTGGCCCGATCCTGGATCGGAAACGCCGAAACCCTGCCCTCCATCCGGCTTTTCGCCGCTTTTTTGCCGGTGAATTGTATGACAGGGGTCATGGTCGGCTATTTTACCGGCGCACAGCGCATCGGCACCCTGGCCGCTGTGGAAGTGGCCGAACAAGGGGCCTCCATGGCCGCCACATTGGGCCTGCTGACCTTTTGGGCGGGCCAGGATGCGGCAAAGTGCGTCATGGCGGTGGTCATGGGCAGCGGCATCGCCGGATGCCTGACCTTAGGATGCCTGGTGTTCCTCCGCCTGCGGGAACGAACCCGGCCGGAGCCGCGGATCCCCATGGCCCGGCGATTGGCGTCGGTGGCCCTTCCCCTGGCCCTGGCTGACGACGTCAAGACCGGCATCAACACGGTGGAAAATCTTATGGTCCCCCGGCGTTTGGCCCTCTACAGCGGCATCAGTTCGCCTCTGGCCGCCTTTGGCGTGGTCAGCGGCATGGTATTCCCCATTCTTATGTTCCCAGCATGCATCCTCTACGGCCTTGCGGAACTGCTGATCCCGGAGCTGGCCCGTTGTGCCGCCGCCGGCAGCCGGCACCGGATCCATTACCTGGTCCGCCGGAGTTTGAAAACGGCTCTGCTCTACGGCGTGCTGATGGGCGGCGCTCTCTTTCTCCTGGCGGAGCCCCTGTGCATGGCCCTCTACGGCAATCCCGATGCCGGCTGGCAACTGAAGCTGTATACCCTGCTGATCCCCATGCTTTACTGCGACTCCATCACCGATGCCATGACCAAGGGCCTGGGCCAGCAGAAGATCTGCGTACGATACAATATTCTGACATCCTTCCTGGATGTGGTATTCCTCTACATTTTACTGCCGAAATATGGGATGACCGGCTATTTTATCAGCTTTTTCCTGACGCATTTTCTGAATTTCGGTTTAAGTCTCCGTCGGTTGCTGAAGATCACCGGAGAATCGATCCCCTTCCACGTCCCGGCTGTGGCCATTGCCGCCGCCGTGGCATCCGCCTGGGCCGCCGGCCATCTAAGCGGCGTGTTGGGTCCCGTCATGGTCTATCCCATCATCCTTTATTGCCTGCTGTACCTCCTGGGGGTGATCCGCCGGGAAGACCTGCGCTGGCTCCGGGGGATGGTCAAAAGGAAAACGCCGTGCTGATCGTTCAGCACGGCGCGTTTTTTACTTACGGTCCTTGATGTGAGTCTGCAGGTGCATACTCAGCACCGCAAGGGAGGTTGCCATGTTTTCCGCCTGGACCAGGATCTTCTCCGGCACATCCAGATGGACCGGCGCAAAATTCCAGATGGCCTTGATGCCGCTGTGGATCAGGGCGTCGCAGACCTGCTGGGCCCCTTCCGCCGGCACGGTGATGATACCCATCAGCACCTTATTCTCCCGGCAAAAGCCTTCCAGCCGCTCCATGGGGAATATGGGTTTGCCCTCCTCCGTGAATTCCGCCCTGGGGGCCTGGTCAAAGGCCGCCAGGATATTCAATCCGTATTCTTCAAAACCCTTATAGGCCATCAGGGCCAGGCCCAGCTTACCGGCGCCGATCAGAACCGCGTCGGTGGTATTGTCATAACCCAGGAACTGCTCGATATCGTCGATCAGCCGCTCCCGCAGGTAACCAATCTTGGGACGGCCGCCGTCGGAGACCATGGCCAGGTCCTTCCGCACCTGGACCTCGCCCATCCCCAAGGCATTGGCCAGGGATGTTGCGGAAATATAGGGGGATGCTCCCTCCTCGGGGATGCTCTTCAAATAGGCCAGGTAGCCGGGCAGCCGCTTCAGCACGGCTTTGGAAATTTCTTTACGTTCCATTTTAATCGATCCTCTTTTTTATCGATATATTTTCGTATCGATTATAACACACGGTTCATCCAGAATCAAGCGCAATTGGTCTGCCGGAGCAATTCTTTTTTCAGCCGCTCCATGATCCGTTTTTCCAGCCTGGAAATATAGGATTGGGAGATCCCCATTTTCTGCGCGATCTCCTTTTGGGTCAGCTCCTTTCGTCCGTAAAGACCGTAGCGCAGCAGCACGATCTCCCGCTCCCGTTCCGGCAGGTCCCACAGGGCCTGCCGCAGCAGGCACAGATCCACATCATCCTCCAGAGGCCGCAGGATCATATCTTCATCGGTGCCCAAAATGTCGCTGAGCAGCAGTTCATTGCCGTCATAATCCATATTTATGGGCTCATCCAGGCTGACCTCCGCCTTTTGATTGGCAATTTTTCGCAAATGCATCAAAATTTCGTTCTCAATACATCGTGAGGCGTAGGTTGCCAAACGGATATTTTTGTCCGCCCGATAAGTGCTGATGGCCTTGATCAGGCCAATAGTGCCGATGGAGATCAGGTCCTCCAGAGGCACGCCCGTGTTCTCAAACCGCCGGGCAATGTACACTACCAGCCGCAGATTATGCTCGATCAGCCGCTGTTTTGCCCCCTCGTCCCCTTCCTCCAGGGCCTGCAAAGCCGATGCTTCTTCGGTTCCCTTCAGGGGCGGCGGAAGAACATCGCTGCCGCCGATGTAAAAGATATTTCCTTCGGGCAACAGGCCCATTCGCTCCAAAAAACGTATCCATTTCTCCTTCATGCCATTCCTCCCGCCAATGCTTCATACCCATCCTGCTCCAGTTTTTGCGGCGCAAAAGCCACGATATGCCCGCACTTTTTTCCGTCCATCAGCACCTCGTCCATCCGCATTCCCAACAACATGCCTGCCGGCTGTCCCACGGCCCGATAAGGGATCAGCCGAAGGTCCGGCCGACCGGATGCAGCCATGGTATCCATGGGCGATTCCAATTCCCGAGCGGTCAGACCTGCCAGTTCCCAGGCGATGTCGGCTCCCACAACGATGACTTGCCGGCCGGTGATGGGATCCCGGAGGCTGTTGCCGGTATCGCAAAGGGCCACCAGGCTCCGCCGTTTGCCGTTCAGCAGCAGATCCACCTTGCGGTACTGTCGGGTGCCGGCCCCGGACCGAAACCCCAAAACGCACAAGATCGCCACACCGGCCGCCGCCCCAAGCAACGACACCGCATCTCCGTTACCCAGGCCCAGAGCAATGCCCCCCAGGGCCATGGACAGCAGTACAAACAGCAATCCCCGCCGCAATGCGCTGGGACTCCAGCCGAAGGCCATCACCGACATCAGCGTCAAGAAGATCAGCCGCCATACCGTATGCCCCAAAAAACTGAACCCGGGCATCAGGCACATGCCGCCATATACCCCTCCCATCAGCGCCGCCGGCAAGGCCCGTTTGACCCCCGGCGGATGGCCTGCCAGGCCGTTGCTGCCCACAAGAAGCAGCAGATCCACCGCAAAATTCAGGCACATGACCACATCCACATAAATCATCGGATCCCCCCTTCGCTGATCCCAGTATAGGGTCCGGCGGCCAAAAAGTCGGTCGCATCCACGGGGACAAACTGCACAAAAAAGCGGCAGCCGAATTGGCTGCCGCATGGGTCCTTATGTACCCGGCCGTTCCACCGAGCGGATATTTTTCTCGATCTTGAAGGGCGGGATCATCATTTCATGACCGCATCCCAGGCACTTGAGGCGCAGATCCGCGCCGGTCCGCAGGACTTTCCACCGCTTTTCTCCGCAGGGATGGGCCTTTTTCATGGTCAAAATATCACCGATCTGTACATTCATGGCTTATTTCTTCCCTTTCACCCCGTCCCAATACTGCTTTGCCGCCTGCTCCAGCTTATTGGTACCGTACTCATAGTAGCGCACATGGGCAATATCGTCCGGCAGATATTGCTGATCCACCCAATGGTTGGGATAATCATGGGGATACCGATACCCCTGCTCCCGTTCCATGGTATAAGAATCGGCGTGAACGTTCTGCAGGTGCCGGGGAAATCCACGGCCCTTTCCCGACCGCACATCGGCCAAAGCCGCGTCCAGGGCCACATGGCCGGAATTGGACTTGGGGGACGTGGCCATCAGCACCACAGCATCCCCCAGGGGGATCCGGGCCTCCGGCATACCCAGCTTCAGGGCCATGTCCACCGCCGCGTTGACGATGGGAATGATCTGGGGGTGGGCCAGGCCCACATCCTCTGCCGCAATGACCATGAGCCTGCGGCAGGCAGATTGCATCTGTCCTTCCTCCAGCAGCCGGGCCAGATAATGGCAGGCCGCATCGGGATCGGAACCCCGAATGCTCTTCTGAAGGGCGGAGAGCAGATCATAGTGGTTATCGCCGTCCCGGTCCGCCCGGAGGGCGCTCTTTTGGGTCACCGCCTTAGCGTCCGCCAGGGTGATGGCCATTTTACCGTCCCGGATCACGCCGGCGGAGAACAGTACCTCCACCGCGTTGAGGGCCTTGCGGATATCGCCGCCGCAGGAGGCGGCAATATACTCCAACGCCCCTTCTTCCGCCTCTGCCGCAACGGCATTTCGCTCCTCTAGATAGGCCACCGCACGGTTGACCGCTTTCAGGGCCGCCGGGGTATCGATCTGCTTGAATTCAAAGACCGTGGACCGGCTTAGGATGGCGTTGAATACATAAAAATAGGGATTTTCCGTGGTGGAGGCGATCAACGTGATTTTACCGTTTTCGATGTGCTCCAGCAGGCTCTGCTGCTGCTTTTTATTAAAGGACTGGATCTCGTCCAGATACAGCAGAACTCCGTTGGGCGCCAGGAAGGTATCCAACTGCGCCACGATCTCCTTGATGTCCGCCGTGGAGGCCGTGGTGGCATTCAGTTTGAACAACGTCCGGTTGGTCTGCTGGGCGATAATATTGGCCACGGTGGTCTTGCCGGTGCCGCTGGGGCCGTAGAAGATCATGTTGGGCACATGGCCGGCATCGATGAGCCGCCGCAAAACGGCCCCCTGCCCCAAAATATGTTCCTGGCCGTAAACTTCGTCCAGAGACGTCGGCCGCAAAAGATCGGCCAAAGGCTGATACATACCCAGCCCTCCTCAATATTGTTATAAGGTAAATTGTTGTTTACGGTAGCAGTAGCAATTACACAAAGTGCTGTCATCCCGACCAAGGCGAAGCCGCGTGGAGGGATCTTGGCACCGATTTTACTGCAATCAAGAA
>SVLA01000180.1 GCA_015068175.1 Oscillospiraceae bacterium | reverse complement strand
CCATGCTGGCGGTCTATCACCGGGCCACCTTTGATGCTGATTTCGGTCAGCGGTCCGCTTATGCCTTTTTCAGCCTGGCGGCGGTGTATTTCTGCCTGCTGTGCCTGGGCGGCTCCGAACCCATGCTCTTTGGCGCCATGGGCCTTTGGCTGCTGACGGACCGCTGTGACATGACCCCCATGCCCAGGGCATACCGGGAGGGCCGGTTATGATGCAGCTGCCGTCTGCCGTTCTGGCCCTGATCCACCGGCTGGAGGAGGGGGGTTACCCCTGCTATGCCGTGGGGGGCTGCGTGCGGGACTGGTTGCTGGGCCTCCGGCCCCATGATTATGACCTTTGCACCTCCGCTACCCCGGCGGAGATGAAAGCCCTTTTTGCCGACTATGGCCAGGTTTTGGCCGGAGAAAAGCACGGCACCGTGGGCATCATCACCCACGGCGGCGTGGTGGAGATCACCACCTTCCGCACCGAGGGAGATTATGCCGACAACCGCCACCCGGACCGGGTGGAATTCGTGGATGCCATCGAAGAGGATCTGGCTCGCCGGGATTTCACCGTCAATGCCATGGCCTGGTCCCCCATCCGGGGCCTTTGCGACCCCTTCGGCGGAAAAAAAGACCTGGAAAACCGTGTGCTGCGGGCCGTGGGGGATCCCCGGAAGCGGTTCCGGGAGGATTCCCTGCGGATCCTGCGGGCGGTGCGGTTTTCTGCCCGGTTTCGGCTGGAACCGGAGGAGCGGACCCTCCGGGCCATGTTCGAACTGGTGGACCTGACGGAAAATTTGGCCCGGGAACGGGTGTTTGACGAGTTATGTAAACTGCTGGTCTGCTGTACCGCCCAGGATCTGCTCCGCTTTGAGCCGATCCTGACCCGGGTGATCCCGGAACTAAAACCCTGCGTGGGCTTTCTGCAGCACACCCGGCATCATCTTTACGATGTCTACACCCACACCGCCCAGGTGGTGGAGGCTACGGCCCCCATCCTGGCTCTGCGGTGGGCGGCCCTGCTCCACGATGTGGGCAAACCGGAGACCTTCACCCTGGACGGGGAGGGCAACGGCCATTTTTACGGCCACGCCGCCATCGGCGCGGAAAAGGCCGACGGCATCCTGCGCCGGCTGAAAGCGCCCACGGCCCTGCGGACGCAGGTGGCGGAGCTGGTGCGGTACCACATGGATTATCCCGAACCCACGGCCAAACCGCTGCGCCGGCGGCTCAGCCGTCTGGGAGCGGAAAATTTGGATCTGCTGCTGCAACTGCAGGAGGCGGACACCGGCGGCAAGGGGCTGGACCACGAGGAGGATCTGCGCTATTTCAATGCTGCCCGGGTGGTTTTTGATCAGCTTTTGGAGGAGAAAGCCTGCCTGAAGGTGACGGATCTGGCGGTGAACGGACATGATCTCATGGCGTTGGGATTCCGCGGCCAGGCTATTGGGCGAATTTTGAACGAATTGCTGGAACTGGTCATCGACGAGCGGCTGTCCAACGACCGGGCAGCCCTGCTGGAACACTTAAAGAATCAATAACACCTTTAGGGGGTACATCTATGAATATTGCCATCGTTACCGGCGCATCTTCCGGCATGGGCCGGGAATTTGTCCTGCAGCTTCCCCAATATGTGGAAGTGGACGAGATCTGGGTCATCGCCCGCCGGGCCGCCGCCCTGGAATCTCTGAAAGAAGAGTCTGCTATATCCATTCGGCCCATTACACTGGATCTGTGCGAAAGCGCCAGCTTTGATGCCGTCGCGGCGCTGTTGGAGCAGGAAAAGCCCAACATCCGCCTGCTGGTCAACGCCGCCGGCTTCGGCAAATTCGGCGCCTATCACAAGGTCTCCCTGGAGGATGAGGCCCGGATGATCGACCTGAACTCCAAAGCCGTGGTGCTGATGACCCGGCTGTGCCTGCCCTACATGACATCCGGCAGCCACATTTTGCAGTTGGACAGCCTTTCCGCCTTCCAGCCCGTGCCCTACATCACCACCTACGGCGCCACCAAGGCTTTCGTCCTCAGCTATTCCCGGGCCATGAACCGGGAACTGAAGAGCCGGGGCATCCGCATGATGGCCATGAACCCCGGCTGGGTCAAGACCGAGTTCTTCACCCACGCCTTCCAGACCAACGATGACAACGAGATCCGCTACTTCAACTATCTGTATGAAGCCGCTGACTGCGTGGCCACGGGTCTGAAGGATCTGTACCGCAGCAAAAAGGACTATTCCGTCCACGGCCTGCCCATAAAATTCCAGGTACTGTTGGTGAAGCTGGTGCCCCATCGCTTTGTCATGGACATTTGGCTGGATCAGCAAAAGACCGCGAAAAACAATACCGGTCTGACCAAGGAGCTGAGAAAATGAAGAAGATTTTATGCCTGCTGCTGGTCCTGCTGATGCTGGTCGGCTGCACGCCGGCCGCTCCCGGCATTGATCCCACGCAGCCCTCCACCGGCGCAACGGAGCCTACCGTCCTGACCCAACCCACCGCCCCCACCATGGCCCCCACGGAACCAACCTCCCCCACGGCCCCCACGGTACCGGCTGATCCCACGGCGCCTGCGGTGCCCACGGAGCCTGCAGTACAGCCTACGACACCTACGGAATCCGTGACCCCCACGGAGGCTCCTGCCGAGCCGACGCAGCCCGCGACCCCTACGGAACCCATTCCTACACCGCCGGCACCCACGGAACCCATTCCCGTTCCCACGGAGCCGACGGAATCCACCATCGGCCTCACCGT
>SVLA01000036.1 GCA_015068175.1 Oscillospiraceae bacterium | reverse complement strand
GGTCCACCCCATCGCCACGAAGCTGGTGGACCTGGGCCTTGGGCCCACGCGCCCGGACCTGATCGCCGAATACACCGAGCAGTACGGCCATGACCCCAAGGAAGACTTCCCCCTCTGGGAGCCGGGCCACAAATTCCTCATGGTGGTGGGCGGCATCCCCGGCATCGAAAATGTGGGCGACGACGCCCTGAGCGGCGGCGAATTTGACGCCGTCACGGGCAAGCGCTGCTTCTTTGCCGCCTTCCCCTGGCGCTTCAAGGGCGGCGAAGGTTCCGGTGTGCGCGTGCTGGCCTTCACGGATCCCGACCAGAGCTTCCGCTTTGAGACGGGCGAAGAGGGCGTAAAATAAAACAGACAGGAGCAAACAAGCCATGAGCTTTGAAAAAATGTTTTCCCTGGCCGGGAAGAATGCGGTCGTGGTCGGCGGTGCCGGCGGCATCGGCCAGGCCATTGCCCAGGCCTATGCAGAGGCCGGCGCCTGGGTCATGATCGCCGGCCGGAGCGAAGAATCCCTGGGCCGTGCCAAGCAGGAGATCTGGCAGGCCAGCGGCGCCCAGGTGCTGTGCCACAGCGTGGACGCGGCGGATGAAAAAAGCGTGGAAGCCCTTGTGGAGGCGGCCGTGGCCCAGATGGGCCGGGTGGACATTCTTGTGTGCGCCCAGGGCCTGAACAAGAAGTTCCCCGCCCAGGAATTCCCCATGGATGTCTTTACCCAGATGCTGCAGGTGAATGTGTACGGTGTGATGTGCTGCTGCAAGCATTTCGGCAGCCATATGATGAAAAACGGCTACGGAAAGATCGTTCTGGTCTCTTCCGTGCGGGGCAAGGTGGCCACGAAGGGGGCGGGCAACGCCGCTTACTGTTCCACCAAGGGCGCCGTGGACATGATGACCCGGCAGCTGGCCTCGGAATACGGCCCCCACGGCATCACGGTGAACGCCCTGGGCCCCACGGTGACAGAGACGCCCATGATGAAGAGCGTGATCGAAGCCCGGGGCGGGGATGCCTACCGGAAGTCTCTGGCGGACGATCTGCCCATGCGGCGCATGGCCGTGCCGGAAGACTGCGCGGGCACGGCGGTGTTTCTGGCGGCGCCGGCGTCGGATTTCCTCACGGGCAACATCCTGTATCCCGACGGCGGCCTGACCTGCGTGCGCTGAGGGAAGAAAGGAACGAAGCATGAGCAAGAAACTGATACTCACGGCGGCCCTCTGCGGCGCCGGTACGACTAAAAAACAGACCCCCCATGTGCCCATTACGCCGGAAGAGATCGCGGCGGACGCCATTGCCTGCGCCAAGGCGGGGGCTTCGGTGATCCATATCCATGTGCGCAACGACGAGGGCATCAACACCATGGAAACCGAGCGTTTTGCGGAAGTGGTGGGCCTGATCCGGGAGAAGATGGCCCGGGAGAACGTGGATCTGGTTCTGAACCTGACCACCTCCGGCTCCAAGTGGCCGGAAGACATGCGCCGGGCGCATCTGCCGGTGCTTTTGCCGGAAATGTGTTCCTATGACCCTCTGAGCATGAACTGGGCCAACAGCTACATCTTCAAAAACAGCCCCGCTTTCCTGGAACAGCTGGGCCGGGATGTGCAGGAGCTTGGCATCAAGCCGGAATGCGAGATCTTCAACGGCGGCGACATGGGCAACGTGGATTACTATCTGAAAAAGGGCATCCTGAAGGGCCCTGTCCACTACCAGTTCGTCCTGGGCGTCACCGGCGGCATGCCGGGGGATGCGGAGACCATTGGCTATCTTCTGCCGAAGATGCAGCCGGGCTCCACCTGGTCCATTACGGGCATCGGCAAAGCCCATATGCCCTGCATGCTCATTGGCCTTGCCATGGGCTGCGACGGCCTGCGGGTGGGCCTGGAGGACAACATTTATATGGAAAAGGGTGTTCTGGCCACCAACGTCTCTCTGGTGGAACGGGCGGTGCGCCTGGCCCGGGACGCCGGCCGGGAGATCGCCACCGCCGCCGAGACCCGCCAGATCCTCGGCCTGACCAAGCATATCTGAAAGGAAACACAGTGAACATCACGGACATACATAAAATTGCCGTATTGGGTGCCGGGACCATGGGTCCCGGCATTGCCCAGACCTACGCCATGGGCGGCTTTGAAGTGGCGGTGTGGAGCCGCTCGGAAAGCACCCGCCAAAAGGCCGAAGTCGAGCCAATTTAACAAAAAGCAATCCGGTCTGAGCCGGAAACGGGAGAGAACATGAAAGATGTTGTAATCGTGGAAGCCTGCCGCACGGCGGTGGGCAAGTTCGGAGGCAGCCTGAAGCCGCTGGATGCGGAAGCGCTGGCAGAAGCCGTGATCCGGGGCAGCCTGGAGCGCAGCGGTCTGCCGGCAGAGGCTCTGGATGAGGTCATATTCGGCCATTGCCGCCAGACCTCGGATTATTCCAACACCGCCCGGGTGGCCGCCCTTCACGCCGGCGTGCCGGAGAGCGTGCCGGCCAACACCGTCATGTGCGCCTGCGCCAGCGGCATGCTGGCCGTGGGCAACGCCGCAAACTCCATCCTCACCGGGCAGAACCGGGTGGTGCTGGCCGGCGGCACGGAAAGCATGACCAACGCCCATTTTTATCTTTCCAATGCCCGCTGGGGCGTGGGCACCGGGACCACGCAGCTGAAGGATTCCCTCACGGAAGCCCAGTTCTGCTCCCAGCCCCAGGATATTTACGGCCGCTTCAACATGGGCATGACCGCCGAGAACGTGGCCGTCGCCCGGAACATCAGCCGGGCCGACCAGGACGCCTTTGCCCTGCGCAGCCAGGAGAAAGCCGCCGCGGCCATTGCCGGTGGGCGCTTCCGGGACGAAATCATCCCCCTGTCCGTGCCCCAGGGGCGGAAAAAGGATCCCATTGTCTTTGATACCGATGAATTCCCCCGACAGACCTCCCCGGAGCAGCTGGCAAAGCTCAAACCGGCCTTCCAGCCCGATGGAGGCACCGTGACCGCCGGCAACTCTTCCGGCCGCAACGACGGCGCTTCCGCCATGCTCCTGATGAGCAGCGAGACCGCCCGGCAGTACGGTCTGAAGCCCCTGGCCCGGGTGCTTGGGGTGTCCTCCGCCGGCGTGGATCCCCGGTATATGGGCCTGGGCCCCGTTCCGGCCACGGAAAAGCTGCTCAAGCGTCTGGGGATGACCAAGGAAGACCTGGATCTGATCGAACTGAACGAAGCCTTTGCCGCCCAGTCCGTGGCCTGCATCCGGGAGCTGGGTCTGGAGGAACGGCAGGACATCATCAACGTCAACGGCGGCGCCATTGCCCTGGGCCATCCCATCGGCTCCTCCGGCTGCCGGATCCTTGTGACCCTGCTTCATGAACTTCGCCGCCGGGAAAAGAACCTGGGTCTGGCCACTTTGTGTGTGGCCGGCGGCATGGGCATGGCAGCGGTCATTGAAACCCTCTAAAATTCCGTATAACAAAAGGAGACACCATGTCTGAGATATTTGAAGCCATAATGGTCATCTGCTTCGGGCTGTCCTGGCCCATGTCCGTGTACAAGTCCTGGAAATCCCGCACCGCCAAGGGCAAGAGCCTGACCTTTGAAGTGTTCATCTGGCTGGGCTATGTCAGCGGCATCGCCGGCAAGCTCATTCAGCACAACATCACCTATGTGTTCATTTTCTACATCCTGAACATCGTCATGGTTTCTGTGGATATCCTTCTGTATTTCCGCAACATGCGCCTGGACCGTCTGGCCGATGGAAGAAAGTAAGACGATGGAACGGATCGCAGCTTCTCTGAAAGACCGGATCCTGAGCGCCGAAGAGGCCGCCGCCATGATTTTGCCGAGGATGGTTCTCGGCTGCAGCGGCTTTTCCCGGGTGGGCTATCCCAAAGCCATCCCCCGGGCGCTGGCGGCCCAGGGCCGGGCGGACGGGCTCACCGTCATCACCGGGGCCTCCGTGGGCGCGGAGATGGATGGGGAAATGGTCAAGGCCGGGCTCATTGCCCGCCGCTATCCCTACCAGAACGACAAAGCCCTCCGCACCGCCGTCAACGCCGGCGCCCTGGCCTATAACGACGCCCATCTGAGCCATCTGCCCCTGCAGCTGGAACGGGGGGCGGGGCCCCAGATCGATTTTGCCATTGTGGAGTGCGCCGCCATCACGGACGAAGGTATCCTGCCCCCGGCCTCCCTGGGGATCATGGACACGGTGATCCGCCGGGCCCGGAAGATCCTGGTGGAGGTCAACGACACCATCCCCCTGGAGCTTGCGGGCATGCATGATATCTGCTCAAGCTCCGGCTGGGACCGTAGCTTCACTCCGGTTCTGTCCACAGCGACAGACCGCATCGGCACGGCCCTGCTTCCCTATGACAGGGACAAGATCGCCGGCATCGTTCTCACCTCGGATCCGGGCTCCTTTTTCAGTTTTTCCGGCCCCGACGAAAACACCGCCGCCATCGCCCGGCACATTGTCAGCTTCCTGAAAAACGAAGTATCGGAGGGACGCCTGCCCAGGCAGCTGCCCCCCATCCAGTCCGGCACGGGTTCGGTGGCAAACGGCGTTCTGGCCGGCCTCTCCGGCAGCGGCTTCACCGGACTGCAGATGTATTCCGAAGTGTTTCAGGATTCGGCCCTGCAGCTGATGGACGAAGGAAAAATGATCGGAGCCAGCGCCACGGCGCTGACCTTCTCCCGGGAAACCACGGAGCATTTTTACAAAAACCTGGAGCAGTACCGCCAAAAGCTGGTCATCCGTCCCCAGGGCATCTCCAACAACCCCATCGCCATCCGCAGCCTGGGCGTCATCTCCATCAATACGGCCCTGGAATGCGATATTTACGGCAACGTCAACTCCTCCCACCAGCTGGGCCGGAGCATGATGAACGGCATCGGCGGCAGCGGAGACTTTGCCCGGAATGCCGCCATCAGCATATTCTCCACCCTGTCCACGGCCAAAAACGGCGCCATCTCCTGTCTTGTGCCCATGGTGTCCCATGTGGACCACACGGAGCACGATGTGCAGGTGATCGTCACGGAGCAGGGCCTGGCGGATCTGCGCTGGAAATCCCCCCGGGAACGGGCGGAATGCATCATTGAAAACTGCGCCCATCCGGACTACCGGCCCATGCTCCGGGAATACTTCCGCGAAGCCTGCCTTGCCGGCGGGCACACACCCCACTGCCTGGACAAAGCCCTCGCCTGGCATCTGCGCTTTGCCGATTGCGGCAGCATGAAGCCCGCGGACAGCAACTGAAAAGCATCTCTTTCCCCTTGTCGTTTTAACGCATTGCCAGCCGGAAAACGAACAGACAAAGAGCCGGCGTTTTCCGCAAAACGCCGGCTCTTTTCTTATTTCGGATTTATTTCTTCATTTC
The DNA here is from genome assembly GCA_015068175.1 of Oscillospiraceae bacterium. The sequence continues at coordinate 10,241 of SVLA01000036.1, read as the reverse complement.
TTCGCCGATGGCCTGCACCAGTTCAAGCCCCAGGGGCGAAAGACTTTCCGGATTCCACAAAAGGCACACGGGAATGGAGGCCTCGATGTCCAGATACCGCAGGCCCTCCCCCCGGGCCGCCACACGGTCGGTGTACTTGACAATGCTTACTCCCTTCCCTTTGGCCACGTAGTTCTGAATGGTTTCATTCTCCGGGGCAAAGAGGATCTCCGGGCAGTCTATGCCGAAGCGCCGGCAAAGATTGTTGAAGCGGGTGATGGGGAACGAGGGATGCTTGGGTGTGAGCAGAAAGAAAAAGGTCTCCTGGGCAAAATCGGAAAAGGACAGACCTTCCTTTCCCGCCAGAGGATGATCGGCCGAATACACCAGGTATTCCCGCACCCGGTCCAGCTCCAGCGAGGCAAGGCCCGGATGGGTTTCGGTGCTGGGAACGTCGGAAACGGCAATATCGATTTCCCCGGAGGAAACCTCATCCTGCCAGAAAGGCACGGTATGGCTGTGAGTGCGGATCTTTGCGTTGGGATATTTTTCGCTCAGCCGTTCCACGGCGCGCTCCACCGCGGGAAAGCGCAGCAGGGAATGCAGCCCCAGCTCCACGCTGCCGAACTCCGCTTCCTGCACCCGGCGGGCATGGGCCACCACCGCCGGATATTCCAGGGACGCCCGTTTGAAAAAGTCATAAAACACCTGCCCGCTGGCAGAAACGCTGATCTTCTTGTGGCGGCGGTTGAAAAGCTGAAAGCCAAGAGCGCTTTCCAGCGCCGCGATCTGTTTGCTCACCACCGGCTGGCTCACATAGTGTTCGTCGGCCGTTTTGGTAACGCTCCCGATTTCCACCAGCGACAAAAACAGCGCGATCTGTTGATCTGTCACGCGGATCCCCCCTGCATCTCAACGGATTTTGCATAGCTTTTTAACTATATTAGCATGCCATTGTCGAATTTACAAGCACCATTGGCTTTGTTAAACTTTTTATTGCAGATCAATCATTTTCCGCTGTCTCCGCCCGCAAAGCATTTGAATATCTTATAAGCTATCCATCCGGGGACGGCGCAAATCAACGACAGGAGGAATGCACAATGGAGCAGGAACTGGCAACCGTGCTGCGCCAGGTGGAAAGCCTGGAAGCCGCGCACGCCTGCAGAAATCTCATGGGGCGTTTTGTGTATTATAACGCCACTTTCCGCAACCCGGAGATTCTGCCGCTGTGGTCCGCGCGCGAGGACGCGGCGATCGAAATGCCCTGGGGCCGTTATGAGGGCCCGGAGGGCGTGAAGGACTATCTGGATGAGCAGGGCGACCGCAACGACCCGAACATGGCCTTTGCCCTGAAGGGAAACATGCAGATCCACGAGCTGGATTCCGAGATCATCGAAGTGGCCGAAGACGGCCGCACCGCCAAGGGCGCATGGATCTCCCCGGGCATCGACACCTATGTCCACAACTGGGCCCCCATCGGCGAATGGCGCTGGTGCAAGTACGAAGTGACCTTCCTCTGCGAGGACGGCCAGTGGAAGTTCTGGAAAATGCAGCTGCACCCCCTGTACCGCACCAGCTATTACACCAGCTGGGTGAAGACGGAGCAGAAGCAGCCGGAAGATTACCCCTATAAAAAGGCGCAGGCCAAGCAAAGCCCCGACTGGAGCTATTCGCCCACCGCCATTTATCCGGCCAATGCGCCGGAGCCCCCCGTGCCCTACCGCACGCTCGATACTTGATCAGGAGGTGGATACGATGGAAAAAGTGATCACAGCCGAAGAGCTTGAAAGAAGACTGGACCGCATGCAGGCCGTGCAGGACTGCCGCAATCTGATGGGCATCTATTCCCTGCTGCACACGGCCTATCGGAACATCGAATACTGCAAATACTGGGCCAACCGGGACGACGACGTCCTGCTGATGCCCTGGGGTGCCTATTACGGCATTGAAGGCGTGAAAAAATGCTATCTGGAAGACCACGGCGACCGGGACGATATGGACGCCGATGACAATCCCCAGCTGCACGGGGGCATGTTCATGCACTGCATGGACACGGAAGTGCTCGAAATCGCCGAAGACGGCCAGACCGCCCGCGGCATCTGGCTGGACCCCGGCCACGAGACCTACATCCGCTTCCCCAACGGCGCCGACGATCTGTGCGAAAAGCCCCTGACTCCCGGCGCCTGGGACGAAGGCATTCCCAACACGGACTGGTGCTGGGGCAAATACCTGGTCAACTTCATCCGCGAAGACGGCGTATGGAAGTTCTGGCAGATGCAGCTGTTCCCCCTGGCCCGCCAGTCTTTCTACCGCTGCTGGACCCACAACAAGCCTTACGAGGGCCACAAGTTCGCCATGGGCGATCCCCTGCCGGAGGACATCTGGGAATACAACGAAAACCTTGTCTATCCCGCCAACCGCCCCGAGCCCCCCAAGCCCTATAAAACCTTTGACATGAGCATCCATGGCATCCTTGCGCAGTACGATGCCGGGAAGGAGGAGTCCAAGTGAACAACGCCATCCTTACCAAGGCCGGCCGCGTCATGGGCGGCAAGGAATGCCGCAATCTGATGGGCCGCTATGCCTTTTACTATTCCGCCTTCCGCTTTGCCGACCTGGCCGACCTCTGGGCCCGGCGGGAGGACAGCCTGCTGGTGATGCCCTGGGGCATCTATGACGGCTACGAAAGCATCCGCCGCTGCTATGTGGAGCAGATGGGCGACCGGAACAATCCCGGCATGGAACAGTTCCTGAAGGGAAAAATGTTTTTGCGGGAATTCAACACGGAAATCCTCGCCGTCGCCGGCGATGCCAAGACCGCCCGCGGCTTCTGGATCTCCATGGGCCAGGACGCCTACATGAAGGACAACGGCTTCGCCCAGGCAGACTGGGTCTGGGCCAAATACGCCGTGGAATTCATCAACGACGGCGGCGTCTGGCGCATCTGGAAACTGCGGGTCTTCCCGGTTTTCAGCTGCCCCTTTGAAACGGACTGGTCGGTGAACCCCGAATACAAGGGCTTTGTTTTTGAAAACGCTCAGCCGGACCGTCCCCTGCCCGAACCCCTGTGGCACTGGACGCTCACGGGCTCCTACCCCTCCGATCAGCCGGACTTCCCCAAAGATTACGACAGCTACGAAGACATCGGCTTCATTCTTTAACACACCCCCTTCCGGGCCGGGCACCCGGCCCGGAGAAAGGCTTGGATCATGGCTTTCAAACGTCAGTTTCCTCATTTGTGCGCCCCGCTGCAGCTGGGCCGTCACACTTTTAAAAACCGAATGCTCATGGCCCCGCACAACACCCCCCTGAACATGAACACCAGCGGAAACTTTTTCTCGGACGACTGCATCGCCTATTACGAGGAAAGGGCCCGGGGCGGCGCCGCGCAGGTCACCATCGGGGAGACCCTGGTGGATCACCCCACCGTGGTTTGCGCTTCCACGAGCATCCTCACCGAGCGGGACCAGAGCTTCCGCCAGCTGATCTCCCTGGCGGAAATGGCCTCCCGCATCCACTGGCACGGCGCCCTGGCCTCCATTGAGCTTGTCCATCCGGGCGCCCACCGCCGGGTGATCCGCGGGCTTGTCACCTGCAACCCCGTGGGCCCCAGCGCCTACGATCCGGACCGGGACGAAGAAAACTTTTATCATGTCCGTCCCGGTGTTCATGTGGATGAGTGCAGCCCCGGGCAGATGCAGGAGATCTGCCAGGCTTTTGCCTCCGCCGCCCGGGTGGCCAAGCGCACGGGCTTTGACGGCGTCATGATCCATGCCGGCCACGGCTGGCTGCAGGCCCAGTTCCTGTCGCCCCACATGAACCGCCGCCGGGATGAATACGGCGGCAGTCTGGAAAACCGCGCCCGGTTCCCCCTGCAGCTCCTCCGGGCCGTCCGGGAAGCCGTGGGCAAAGACTTTCTCATTGAATACCGCATCAGCGGCGACGAACTGGTGGCCGAAGGAACCAACATCGACGACACGGTGGCCTTCTGCCGCATGGCTGAGCCCTGGGTGGATCTGTTCCACATTTCGGCCGGCGTCTATCATCTGCCGGTGCAAAGCCGCACCTTTGCCGACATTTTCACGCCCCATGCCTGCAACGCCGATCTTGCCGCGCGGGTAAAGCAGGCGGTGAATGTGCCGGTGGTCACCGTGGGCGCCATCAGCGACCCCGCCGAGGCCGAGCAGCTCCTGGCCGACGGCAAAGCCGACTTTGTGGCCCTGGGCCGGCAAATGATCGCCGATCCCGCCTACGCCGCCAAGGTCATGGAAAACCGCCCCCAGGACATCGCCCCCTGCATCCGCTGCTTCAACTGCATGTCCGCCGTTCCCCCGCCCCCGCTGGACCTCAAATGCGCCGTCAACCCCCGGGCCGCTCATGAAGAGCGCCTGTCCCGGGCGCCTCAGCCCGGGCAGAGCCGCAAGGTCATCGTGGTCGGCGGTGGCCCCGGCGGCATGACCGCCGCCATCACCGCAGCCCGGCGGGGCCATCGGGTGCAGCTGTTTGAACAATCGGATCATCTGGGCGGCGCTTTGTGCTTTGCCGGGGCCGATCCCCACAAGGCCGATCTGCACCGCTTCAAGGAGCATCTGGTCTCCACCGTCCGATCCCTGGACATTGATGTCCATCTGAACCGCCCCTTCCGTCCCGAAGACGCCGAAGTCATCGAGCCCTATGCCATTCTGGAAGCCGTGGGCGCCCGGCCCCGGGTGCCGGACATTCCGGGCCTGGAGCACAGCCGGAATGTTCTGGATGTCTACGAAGAAGATCTCCCGGCCGGAGCCAGCGTTCTGATCCTGGGCGGCGGTCTGGTGGCCTGCGAGGCCGGCCTTTTCCTGGCCGATAAAGGGCACCGCGTGACCCTGGCGGGCCGCAACGAACAGATCGCCCCGGACTGCAACGCCATGCACCGGCAGGGCCTTCTTCCGGAGCTTGAGAAAAAGCTCGTCTTCCACACGGGCCTGGCCTGTGTGGAGATCCGGGAAAACGGCGCCCTGTGCCAAACCCGGGAGGGCGAACTGCGCGAACTGAAGGCCGACATCGTCATCTGTGCCATGGGCATGGAGTCCCGCTCGGTTCCCGGCCTGGAGCAAAGCGCGCCCTTTTACCGGCGCATCGGCGACTGTGTGCGGCCCGGACGGGTGGTGGATGCGGTTTCCGGCGGTTTCTTTGCTGCGATGGACATCTTGTAAGAAGGAACGCAATGTATGAACAAATTCTATCCCCATTTATTTGAAAGCTTTTCGGTCAAAGGCCTCACCTTCCGAAACCGGATCTTCTCCGCGCCCAACATGATCTGCCAGATGGACGAGCAGGGCTATCCCATGCCTTCCATGATCGCTTACTACGGCGAGAAGGCCCGGGGCGGCGCCGCGGTGGTCACCGTGGGCGACACCCCCGTGGACCGGGAGCACGCCGCCGCCAATCCCCGCAGTTTCAACCTGGATTATACCCGCCGGGGCGCCGTACTTCCGTATATTTCGGAGCTGGCCATGGCCATTCACGAGGGCGGCGCTCTGGCCAGCCACGAGCTCAACCACGCCGGCATGTACGCCAGTCCCGCCGCCAACCACGGAAACGAGCCCATAGGCCCGGTGGATTTTTACCGGGATTGGGATGACACCCAGGTGCGGGCCATGACCGAACAGGACATGGACGATGTGGCCGAGCATTTTGCTGCCTGCGCCGAGCTGCTGAAGGATGCGGGCTACGACATGTGCCTGATCCACGGGGGCCACGGCTGGCTGCTGGATCAGTTCCTCTCCCCCTATTACAACACCCGAACCGATGAATACGGCGGCAGTCTTGAAAACCGCGCCAAATTCCCCCTTATGGTGGTGGATCGGATCCGGGAGCGTGTGGGCGACAAGTTTTTGATCGAATACCGCATGTCCGGCTGCGAAGAGCTCCCCGGCGGTCTTGAGATCGAAGAGAGCATCGCCTTTGCCAGGCTGCTGGAGGGCCGGGTGGATTTCATTCATGTTTCCGCCGGGCTGGACACGGAAGAAGCCCAGGCCGTGCGCACCCACCCCACCATGTTCCTGCCCCACGGGGTGAACGTGCCCTATGCCGCAGCCATGAAAGCCGCCGGGATCCGCACCCCCATCGTCACCATCGGCGCCATCACAACCCCGGAGCTGGCCGAAGAGATCCTGGCCGCCGGCCAGGCGGACATTGTGGCCATGGCCCGTCCTCTGATCGCCGACCCCCATCTGCCGGAAAAGGCCGCCCTGGGAAAATCCAAAGAGATCGTTCCCTGTCTGCGCTGCCTGGACTGTCTGACGGGCATGCACACCGGTGAGCATTTCCAGTGCTCCGTGAACCCCTCCGCCGGGCGGGAAGACCGTTACCGCAGCTATGCCGCCATCCCCGCGGCCGAACGGAAGAAAGTCCTGGTGGTGGGCGGCGGCCCGGCGGGACTGAAAGCGGCCGCCACCGCCGCCGGGCGGGGCCATGATGTCACCTTGTGCGAAAAAAGCGATAAACTGGGCGGCTTCCTGTCCTTTACCGATTACGACGACCTGAAGATCGATCTCTACCGGCTGAAAGAGCATCTGATTTATATGTGCCAAACATCCGGCGCAAAGATCTGTCTGAACACGGAAGTCACCCCGGACTATGTGCAGGAAAACAACTTTGACGCCGTAATTCTGGCCGCCGGCTCCCTGGCCGCCAAACCGCCCATCCCGGGTCTTGACGATCCCCGGGTACAGCATGCCACCGTGGCATACACCCAGCTGGAACAGCTCGGAAAGCACGTGGCCGTGCTGGGGGGCGGACTGATCGGCTGCGAGACCGCTTTGTTCCTTGCCCAGCGGGGACACGAGGTCACCATCGTGGAAATGCTCCCCGAAATCGCGCCGGAAGCAAACTGGATGCACAAAGAAGGCATGATGCAGGCCTTTGCCCAGACGCCGCAGCTGCACGTGCGGGAAGGTCTTCGTGTCACAGGCATTGCCGGCGGAAAAACCGTCACCGCCGCGGACGCCGAGGGACATGTCCATGTGATCGAAGCCGACAGCGTCATTTACGCCCTGGGCCTGCGTTCCAACATGGAGGTTTATGAGCAGCTTATCGGCTCCGCACCCCAGGTAATTCCCGTGGGCGACTGCCTCCGGGGCGTGAAAGCAAAGAAAACCCGGGAAGCCCTTTTGGAGGGCTATTGGGCCGCCGTCCGATTGGCTTAAACTTGCACGAATACTGAAAGAATAATGCACAGATATTTATAGAAACTCCCCCTATAGCATGATAGTCTTTTAACAAATAAGAAAATCAATTTTAAGGAGGAAAACAATGAAAAAGCACTCTGCACTGCTTGCCCTTCTTCTGGCCATGCTCATGCTTCTGAGCGCATGCGGCGCCGGACAGGGTAATGCCCCCGCTGCCCCTGCTGCCCCCGACGCCCCCGAGGCGGCTGCTCCCGCCGCTCCCGCCGCTCCCGAGGCAGAGGCCCCCGAAGAAGATGCCGAACCCAAAACCCTGAACATCGGCATCATCCTGACGTCGGACACCTTTGACCCGACCCTTGCCTCCAACAACCCCGCTCTTCAGGAAGTCTACGACAGCATCCTGACCCGCGACCCCGTGACCTACGAAGTCATTCCCAACCTGGCGGAATCCTGGGAGTACAACGAAGACGGCACCGTCATGACCCTGCACTTCCGTGACGACGTCTACTTCACCAACGGCGAAAAGCTCACCCCCGAAGACGCCCTGTACAGCCTGAGCCGCTATACGGTCAACGACCAGTTCTATTCCGACTGCGGCTGGGACAACATCAACTTTGACGAGAGCTATGCCGAGGGCAACGACCTGGTCCTCAAGCTCAACTCCTCCACCCCCCTGATCGAAGCTCAGCTTGCCGACGGCAACTGGGGCACCGTTCTTTGCAAATCCTATGTGGAAGCCAACCCCGACTCCTTCTGGGATGCTCCTGTCGGCTCCGGCCCCTACATTCTGACCGAGAACGTGGCCGACTCCCACTATGCGCTGGTCCGCAACGAGAACTACTGGAACGGCGTTCCCGATGTGTCCAACGTCAACTACTTCATCTACGGCGATGCCACCACCATGTTCATCGATTTTGAAAACGGCGCTCTTGACATTGCCGTCGACGTGGCCGCTGCCGACGCTGCCCGTGTTATCAACGGCGAAGTGGACGCCCAGTACCAGATGATGGACACCCACGACATCAACTACCTCTCCCTGCCCTGGTACACCCCCGAGTTTGACGACATCAACCTCCGCAAGGCCATTTCCCTGGCCCTGGACATCGAAGGCATCACCCGCTCCGCTTTCGGCGATATGGCCGAAGTGGCTGACTCCGTGGCTGTGAAGGGCCTGCCCTTCTACGAGTCCCAGGGTGAGCACGTGTACGACCTGGATCAGGCCAAGCAGCTCATGGCCGAAACCGGCTATGAACCCGGCGAACTGACTTTCAACCTCGTCGTCTTCAGCATGCCCCCCAAGCAGAAGCAGGCGGAAGCCATCCAGGCCTGCCTGGCCGAGATCGGCATCAACGTCACCATCGAAGCCTACGATCCCCCCACGGCTATCCCCATCTACATGGCCATGGGCACCGGCATCGCTCTGGGCGGCACCAACGGCTCCAACTATGACCTTGCCAAGTATATGAGCGACTCCGCGGCGGACGCCTCCAACCAGACCACCGCCATTAAGGACGAGCAGTACAACGAATGGCTGAGCACCGGCCGTTACAGCCTCGATCCCGAAGAACGCGCCGAATGCTACTCCAACATCCAGAAGTGGCAGGCGGAGAACTACCGCTGGATCCCCATCAACTACACCAAGTCCTGCACCGTGTTCCAGAACAATGTTCACGATATCTCCGGCTTCGTTTACAACCGCCTGTATCTTGAGCACATCACCATGGACTAATCTCTGAAGTACAAATCGCAATAAACAGAAAAGGGTGCGGGCTTGCCCTGCACCCTTTTCCAAGTAATTTCCGCGGGAGGGAATTCCATGCTCCGTTTTATTATCAAGAGAACACTGATCATGGTCCCCATCATTATCGGCGTCATCTTTATTGTGTTTTCCATCAACCGTCTGTCACCGGCTGACCCGGTTGCCGCCAGTCTAGGCAGCACATACACGGAAGAGCAATACGCAAAAAAAGAGGCGGAAATGGGACTTGATAAACCGTTTTTCGTGCAGTTCTTCAACTATCTGAAAGGAATCGTCACCAGGTTTGACCTTGGCACATCCTACCAATCCGGCACCTCCGTGAGCGAAGAGGTTCTTCGCCGCCTGCCCACAACGGTGAAGCTCGGTCTTATCGGCTGTCTGATCACCATTGTACTCGGCATCCCCTTTGGCATCATATCGGCAAAATACCAGTATTCCCTGGCCGATTACAGCGTGACGGTATTTTCGCTGATTTTCGCATCCATGCCCGCCTTCTGGCTGGGTCTGATGCTGATCATCATTTTCTCTTTGAATCTGAAGTGGTTCCCCGCCTCCATGGCCTCCCGCTTCATCACCTGGAAGCACTGGGTGCTCCCGGCCCTGGCCATCGGCCTCACCCCGGTCGCTTCCATCACGCGTCTTACCCGCTCGTCCATGCTGGATGTTATCCGCCAGGACTACATCCGCACCGCCAAGGCGAAGGGCGTGCCGGAAGGCCCCGTGGTTATGAAGCACGCGCTGAAAAACGCGCTGATCCCCGTGATCACCTCCCTCGGCCTGCAGCTGGGCATGCTGGTGTCCGGCTCCGTGGTGGTTGAAACCATTTTTTCCATACCCGGTCTCGGTTCGCTGATCACCCAGGGCATCAGCAACGCAGACTATCCCGTCGTGCAGGGCTGCGTGGTGATCCTCGCCGCCATGATCTGCGTGATCAACCTGCTCACCGACATCGCCTACGCCCTGGTGGACCCCCGCATTATGAGCCAGTATACCAGCAGCCGCAAACGCAAAAAGAAAGCCCCGGCAGCCAGGAAGGAGGCAGTCTGAATGGCGAAAGCGAACACCAAAGTAAACAGCAATTCCGACGACAGCCTGCGCAAGCGCAGCCAGCTGAAGGACATCTGGAAGCGCCTGCGCCGCAACAAGCTGGCCATGATCGGCATGTTCATTGTCATGATCCTGTTTATCAGCGCCATCTTTGCCCCCCTTATCGCGCCTTACGATTATGCCGAAACCAGTTTCTCGGACTCCTTCCAGTTCCCCTCCCGGGAGCATCTGCTGGGCACGGACAACTACGGCCGTGACATCCTCAGCCGCATCATCTACGGCGGCCG
>SVLA01000035.1 GCA_015068175.1 Oscillospiraceae bacterium | reverse complement strand
TTGGCGGCATAGGAGGAGTAGTCCAGACGGATGCCGGCGGTCCACTTGATATTGGCCATGGCCAGCATATAATCCACGGCCATCTGCCGCAGGTCGACCTCATCGCTGGTGATGAACTCGCCGTATTTGTCCACCAGGGTGGGGCCGGGCAGGAACTGGGGGTCAGCCAGCTCGGAGGCAGGCTCCGTGGGCGGGGGCGTGGTGGGCTTGGGTTCGGTAGGCTCGGTCTTAGGTTCGGTGGGTTCGGTTTTGGGCTCGGTGGGTTTGACAGTCGGGTCCGTGGGCGCCGCGGTAGGATCCGTAGGCGCGGCGGTGGGATCCGTCGGCTGGGCATCCGTCGGCTTGGGGTCCGTGGGGGCGGCGGTGGGATCCGTAGCGCCCACGGTGGGGGCCGCGGTAGGATCGGTGGGATCCTCCGTCACATGGGAGGGTGTACAGCCCACAATAGAGCTGACCAGCATGATCAAAGCCAAAAATAAAGCGATCTTTCTCATTTTCACACCTGCTTTTTCTCTTAGGATTTGGTAAATACTTCTTCAAAAAGTACCGCATCGCCCAGACCCACCCGGGCGCTGACAGTCAGACGGTAGGTGCCGGGGGCCAGATCTGCCAGGTGCAGATCTCCGGCCATGGATGCCAGGGAAACCTCCCGGGTGTAGGGGTGAAGCTCAGCGGCGGCCAGGAGACCTTCGGCGCCTTCGGCCCGCAGATCCATCTGCAGGGTCACCAGGCAGTAATTGCAGCGCACCGCGGTGTCCATCTGGCCGGCGGCCAGGGCATCGGCGGTGGGGCGGCGGAGGACTTCAAATACCGGCGCGGGCGCCTGACCTTCCCGCAGTTCCCGGACGGTGACGGGGAGCCAGCCGTCGGTATAGGCTTTTTCAAAGCTGACCTTCCGGTCCACCTTCCAGGTGGAGGGATGCTCGCGGAAGGTATTCATCTTGTTGTTCTGATCGGTCAGATAAACGAAGCTCTCTTCCGGGTCGATGGATCCGTCGTCTTTCCGGACCACATCCGGGGGCAGGGTCACCATCAGGGCGTGGCCGCCCTTGCTGCCCAGATAGCGCATGAAGCCGTCGGCGGGCAGCGCCTGGGCATAGGCTTCCAGGATCACCTGCTTATGGGTGTTGGGGAGAATGGATTCGGCGGTGTTATTGCCGTCGTACAAGGTCCAGTCGATGCCGCCCACGGGCAGAACGTGGGAATAGTCATACCAGGGCATCATGTCCACGCTGTAGAGGAATTCCACATCCGGGGAGATGAGCTGCCAGGCGTGGCGGATGGAAGTGGCGCAGGAGTTGCCGGGGGCCGTATCCCAGCCGATGTCCTCCAGCTTGTAGACGCCGTCGCCGTCCAGGGCGTTGCGGAAATTCTCCAGGCCGTTGCGGCAGTTGTTGTAGATCATGCCCAGATAGGTCTGGCCGGGCTCGTAGATCAGGGAGTCGTTATTGAAGGTGTAGTCGATGCGGCTGCTGGCGGTCCAGCGGACCTTGGCCATGGCATACATGTAGTCAATGGCGATGCGCCGCAGTTCCTCTGCGGATTGGGGGCAGACGCCGCCCTTGGGACTGACCGGCTGAGTAGTCTCCTCACCGGCTGCGTTGACAAAACTGTGGATCAAAACTTCGCTCATATGTACCTCCGATCCGCCGAACCGGCGTATCTGAATTATTTGGTAAAGGTAGTTTCGACGATGGTCTGGGTAGCCAGACCCACTTCTGCGATGATGGTCAGGGTATATTGGCCGGCGGGCAGGTCGGCGATCTTCAGGTCCTTGCCCAGATCGCTGAAGCCGCAGCTCCGTTCGTAGGGATGGGCCACGGCGGTGGCCACCAGGGTCTCGCCGCTGCGCAGTTCCATGCGCAGGGTGTTCAGGCAGTAATTGCTGCGGACGCTGCCTTTGACATTGCCGGCCGACAGATTTTCCGCTGTGGGGGCGGTGACGGTGAAGGTGGGCACCGGCGCCTGGCCGTCCCGCAGTTCCGCCACGGTCACCGGCAGGTACCCTTCCTGGAATGCGTTGGAGAAGGTCATGGGCCGGTCCACTTCCCAGGAGGAGGGGTATTCCCGGCGGTTATGGAGGCGGTTATTCTGATCCGTCAGGTACAGATAGCTTTGGACCATATTGATGCTGCCGTCGGGATTGCGGACAATGGTAGGTTCCTTGGTGAGCATGAGGGCATGACCGCCGGTGTTTTGGTAGCGGACCAGGGCATCGCCGGGGAGCATTTGGGCGTAAGCCTCAAAAATGGTCTGCCGGTCATGCTGGCTGATGATGGAGTTGGTATTTGTTCCGTTGTAGCAGGACCAGTCGATGTCACCGATGGGCACGACACCGGTATTTTCGTAATAGGGCATCATGTCGATGCTGTACTCGTATTCCACCGTGGGGCTGATCAATTGCCAGGCATGCTCAATGCAGGTGGCGCAGGAGTTGCCCACGGCGCTGCTCCAGCCGGTAATGGTGCCGGTGTGGCAGTTGTTTTCGTCCAGCAGGTCCATAAAGGCTTCATAGCCGTTGCGGTTGTTGTTGTAGACCATACCCAGGTAGGTCTTGCCGGATTCGTAGACCAGGGAGGAAGAATAAGAGGAATAGTCGATGGTGACGCCGGCGGTCCATTGCACATTGGCCATGGCCAGCATATAATCCACCACCATTTGCCGCAGATCCACCTCATCGCTGGTGATAAAGAGCTTTTCCGGTTCGGTGGGCGCGGCGGTTTCCGTGGGATCGGCAGGATCTCCGACACAGCCGGCGAACCAGGTCACAAGCAGACAAAGGGACAAAAGCCATGCGATCTTCTTCATGGGAAGGGCCTACCTTTCTGAAAAATGTGCGATCGGCTGTTATTTCTTCTTCAGCAGAGCCACAAGAGCCACAATGGCGCCGGCCAGAACGGCCACGGCCACCACCAGCAGAGCGTTGGGGCCGCCGGCAGGGGCGGCGTTGCCGGAGGAAGGCTGGGTGGGAGCGGGTTCGGTGTCAGCGGGGGTGCTGGGGGTGGTCAGCTCCGGCTCCGTGCCGGGGTCGTCCTTGGGGAACTCATAGCCCTCGGGGAGGGTCAGGTTGGCGTCTTCGGACACCAGGCCGGCGATCTTGGCCGCTGTGGCATCGGAAACGGCGGAGCAATCCACGTTGAAGTTGGCAGGCAGATTGGCATCGGCGTTGTCGGTGTAGGACACAATGCCGGCACAGTTGTCAAAATTGCCGCCGGTGACGGTGATGTTGACGGTCTTGTCGCAATTGCCCACGAAACCGACGTTACAGCCGGCAATGATGCCGTGGTAAATGCCGCCTTCCAGGTTGATGTTGATGTTGCCCACCTGGGGGACCTGGCTGGTGGCGCGGCTGTCACCGTAAATGTTGCCGATGTTGCCGCTCTTGATGGTGATGTTGGTGTTGCCGGTGTGCTTGCCGTCGCCGCCGTTGCACATACCGAAGATGTTGCCGATGTAGTTTTCGTCACCGATGTCCACGATGATGTTGGAGTGGCCGTCCTTCAGGGCGCCGGCATTGCTGCGGAAGGAACCCAGGATGATGGGATAGGCTTCCAGATCCCCTTCGGCAAAGGGGACGAAGTTGGTGCCTTTGCTGAGGGTCAGGTCATTCAGACCGGCGGCGATGAAATGCTCGCCGTTCTGGGCGGTGCCGCGGATGGTGATGTTCTCCAGCACGGTGGCGGTGGGGAAGGTGATGTGGGCGCGCTCATCCAGGATCAGCTCCGCGCCGTTGGTCTGGCGGTAGTCCACGCCGTCCCAAACGCTGGTGTAGGTGATGGTGATGCCGGGACGATGCTCGATGGCGGGCATCCGGAAGTCGGCGCTGGAGCCGCCGATGGGGGCGCAGTTGCTGTCATTGAGGGTGTAGGGGCCGCAGATAACGATGGTGCCGCCGCCCAGCTTCATCAGCTTTTCCCAGGCTTGGTACAGCGCGGTATCCATATCCCGGTCGGGGAAGGGCTGGGTAGGATCGTAGTTGCCGGTGGTGGGTTTCAGGGGACTGTCGGCGCTGGAACCGTCACCCTCTGCGCCGTCGCAGATGAAGATCACGTTTTCCGCAGTCTCGTCTGCGGATGCGGGGAAAGCGCTCCAAAGGGCCATCATGGCCAATGCCAGGACCAAAGCGATCAGTTTGCGCAGTTTCATAGTGTCTGTCTCCTTTATATTGTTTGGTTATTTTGTAAAGGGGATGCTGGCCAGTTCTTCGGTGGCCAGGCCCACGGCGGCGGTCACCACCAAGGTGTAATCGCCGGCGGCCAGGTCCCCCAGGCCCAGTTGGGCGGCCAGAGTCTCCAGATAGAAGTCGGTTTTGTAGGGATGGGCTTCGGCCTCAGCCACCGTGGTCTGTCCGGAGAGGACCTGAACGGTGACGGTGTTGAGGCAGTAGTTGCTCTTGACGGAGCCGGTGAGATTGCCGCCGGCCAGAGCCTCGGCCTGGGATAGGCCGGAAACGGCGAAGGTGGGGACCACGGTCTTGCCGTCCCGCAGTTCCGCGATGGTCACCGGCAGGTAGGCTTCCTGCATGGCGGTGGAGAAACTGACTTTGGCGTCAACGGTCCAGGAGGAGGGGTAGTCCCGCTTGCTGTTCAGCACGTTGTTCTGATCGGTCAGATACAGAAAACTCTGGGCCATGTTGATGCTGCCGTCCTCGTTGCGGACAACTTCCGGGGCCTTGGTGACCATCAAGGCATGGCCGCCCTTGTCGCCCAGATGACGGACCAGGGCATCGCCGGGAAGGGTCAGGGCGTAAGCTTCCAGAATACCTTCCCGCTTGTTGCCCTGGATGGCGGTGGTGGTGTTGGTCCGGTCGTAGACGGACCAGTCGATGTTGCCGATGGCGATGACGCCGCTGTAGCGGTAGCAGGGCATCATGTCGGCGCTGTATGTAAATCCTGCGGTGGTGCTGACTTGCTGCCAGGCGTGGCGGATGGAAGTGGCGCAGGAGTTGCCTGCGGCTTCGTTCCATCCGGTGAGGGTCCCGATGTGCTGTCCGTTTTCGTCCAGCACGCTCTGGAACATCTCCAGGCCCGTAGCGTTGTTGTTATACACCATGCCCAGGTAGGTTTTTCCGGATTCATAGATGAGGTTTTTGTTGCCGTATTGGGAGTAGTCCAGTTGTTCGCCGGCGGTCCATTGGATGTTGGCCATGGCGTACATATAGTCCACCACAAGCTGGCGCAGGTCCACTTCGTCGGAAGTGATGTAAAGAGTGTCATCCTCCGTGGGCGCCGGATCGGAGGGATCCGTGGGATCCGTGGGGGCCGGCTGGGTGACGGTGGGGGTGGGATCGGTGGCAGGGGCCGCGGTTTCGCTGCAGCCGGTCAGGGAACTGAGCAGCAGAAGGGCGGCCAGGATCAAAGCGATGTTTTTCATGAGCGTCTCCGTTCAAAGGGGGATGGCCGGCAGAATTTGCATCCTGCCGGCCAGCAGATCAATTACTTTTTCTTCTTCAGCAGGGCTACGACCACAACGGCTGCAACAGCCACCACAGCCAGCGCCACCACGACGTAAGTCAGGGTGTTGTCGGGCGCGGGGGTGGACTGCTGGGGCTCGGTGGGCTGTGCCTCAGTACCGGCAGGCTCCGTGGGCTGCGCCTCGGTGCCGGTGGGATCCGTGGGCTGCGCGGTGTTTTCGGGCATCAGAACGGTGACGCCGGCGGCGGCCACGTTCATGATCTGCTGAGCGGTCTCAGCAGGAGCCTTGGTGGCGTCAACGATGACCGCCTCGGGCATCACGGCATCCGCCGCGGTAGTGCAGACCTGGAAGCCCAGGCACTGGGAGAAGTCACCGCCGGTGACGTTGATGTTGATGACCTTATCGCAGGGACCGCCGAAACCGACGTTCACGCCGGCAACCAGGCCGCGGTAGTAGCCGCCTTCCAGGTTGATGGTGATCTTGCCGTTGATGGGCACCTGGCTGGTGCAGCGGCTGTCGCCGTACACGCCGTCGATGTGGCCGCTCTTGATGGTGATGTTGGAGTTGCCGTTGTGCTTGCCGTTGCCGCCGTTGCCGATACCGAAGACCTTGCCGATGTAGTTCTCATCGCCGATATCGACCAGAATGTGGGAGTCGCCTTCCTTGAAGCCCACATTGTTGTTGCGGAAGCCGCCCACAACGATGGGGTAGGCATCGGGATTGCCCTCTTCAAAGGGGATGAAGTTGGTGCCTTCCAGCAGGCTCAGGGGATGCATGCCGCCGCAGATGAAGTGCTCGCCGTTGGGAGCGGTGGCGCGGACGGTCAGATTGGTGATGACGGTGGCGGTGGGGAAGGTGATGTGGGCGCGCTCGTCCAGGATCAGCTCGGCGCCGTTGGTCTGGCGGTAGTCCACGCCGTCCCACACGCTGGTGTAAGTAATGGTGATGTCGTTGTTGTGCTCTTCGATGGGCATCAGGAAGTCAGCGCTGGCGCCGCCGATGGGCTGGCAATTGCTGTCGTTCAGGGTGTAGGGACCCACGAACACGATGGTGCCGCCGCCCAGGGCCATCAGCTTCTGCCATGCCTGGTACAGAGCTGCGTCCTGGTCACGCTCAGGACGGGAACCCTCTTCGACGTAATTGCCGGTGGTGGGCTTCAGGGGGCTGTCGGGGCTGGTGCCGTCACCTTCTGCACCGTCGCAGATAAAGATGACGTTTTCGGCCGTGGCTTCGTCAGCCTGAACGGGGAAAGCGCCCAGGGAAACGATCATTGCCAGGACCAGGATCAGGGCAAACAGTTTTTGCATCTTCATAATTTCTTCTCCTTGCTTTTTATTTAAACCGCTTGTGCGATTTATTTACAAAAAATCGGGCACCGTGCCGCTTTCAGCGGCAGTAATACAGGCCTGTATTACAAAAAGAGACTGTTTTTATTCAGGGATCTGTTGGACGGCGGCTTCTTCGGCCTCCGTGACATTGGCCCGGAGCTGCTTCATGGGCACCACCAGCAGCCAGCGGCACAGACAGTTGCAGCCGGAGAACCAAATGCCCAGCCACAGAGGGGTCAGCTTCAGAAACAGACCGCCGTCAACATCCATGAGGATGATCAGGGGGATCAGATTCAACGCGGCCATCAGGATGGTCCGCACCGGCCAGCTCAGGGCGCAGATCACGGCGCTGCGCAGGATGGACAGCACGGAATTTTTGAAAAATGCCTGAAGGGGGAAGACCCACACGAACACGAACGCGCAGATCACCAGGCAGGCCATGCACAGGATCCGGGGTATGTTGCCGAAGGTGGCGGCATCGGTGAACAGCAGGACCAGGCTACTGAGGCCGAAGGGCAGGGCCAGCAGGACCCAGTAGACGGTGGATTGCCTGAAGTTGGTGACAAAGGCGTGGAAATAATTCTTCAGCAGGGTCCCTTCCTCGGTGAACACCTTATCCACCGCGTAGTGCAGGGCCGTGGTGGCGGCGCCGAAAGTGACGATGGGAATGGAAAGGATCAGCGTCAGGATATTCAGGATGATCATGTCGGCCACTTTGGCCAGGAACTGGATCACCGGAGAGTTGATACTGAAAGGATTCATGGGGACCTCCCTTGGGGCGGCGGGATAAAATTTTGCGGTTGGGCGAAAAACCTCTTCCCATCGGCGGCCGGAACATTTATAATGTAAATACCGACGGCCCGGACCTTATTCCTCGTGGGCCTTATGGAGGGCCTTGATGTAGGCCATGGGCGAAACGCCCATCTTCTGCCGGAAGATCCGGGAGAAATACTGGGGATCGGAATAGCCGCATCTGGCAGCGATGTCGCTGACGCTGGTGAAGTTCTGCTCCATCATGGTGCAGGCGGTCTGGATCCGGATGGTGTTGACGTATTCGATGATGCTGATGCCCATTTCCTTCTTGAAAATGTGGGAGATGTATTTTTTATTGTAAGAAAGCTCCCGGCTGATATGCTCGATGGAAAAATCGGGACAGGTGTAGTTGTCGTCGATGCACTTCTTGATCCGCTTCACCACATCGTTGGACTTGGGGGCGGGCTTGGGCGGGATCAGATCCTCACCGATGACGGAGAAGGTGTACAGCAGCACCGACTCACTCATCAGGTCCGACAGATTGGGATGGACATGGAGGGCTTCCTTCCAGAGATGGTAGACCCGCTGACAGTCGCTGAAGAGGAAGTTCTTCTGGCTGACCTTCAGCTTATCCATGATCATGTTGCCCCGGGAACCGATGAAGCTGATATACATATAGGTGAAGTTCTCACCGGATTCGATCCGGAAGGGGCTGGCGGGGAAGGTGAAGAAAATGTCGCCTTCCTTCAGCGTGGTGATCTTGCCGGTGGTGTGAAGAACGCCCTGACCGCTGCAAACGTAATGCATTTTGTAAACGGATTCCGTTTTCAGACTGCCGTAGATCTGCGGTTCGGTCTCGTAGACAAAATTGATGGTGTGGATGGAAAGGCTATCCTTATGAAATGGAATAAAATGACAGATATTTTGACTCAAGATGGTCTTCCTCCTCCGGCTCTTTTTGTTTAATATATATGAAAGGGTCAGCACTCGTCAAGATGGTTCGAACTATTCTGCGGAAATACAGGGAAAAAATCCTTTGTTCAAAAATGGCTTCGGTGATATGATAATATCACCAGCCTAATGGAGGCGTATTGTGAAGAAAAAAATAAAAATCGGCGTCCTGGGCGGCAGCCGGGGTTCCGTGGTGATCAGCTATGCCAAACGGTGCGACGATGTGGAAGTTGTGGCGCTGTGCGACCGCTCCGTGGAGGTCCTGCGGGCCCAGCGGGCCAAATTCAGCCAGTTGGGCATCACCTTTTATGACTCTTTTGAGGAGTTTATCTGCCATGACATGGATGCCGTTTTCCTGGCCAACTATGCCACGGAACACGCCCCCTATGCCCTCCGGGCCCTGGAACGGGGAATGCACGTTTTCTCCGAAGTTCTGCCGGTGCAGACCATGGCTGAAGCGGTGGCGCTGGTGGAGGCGGTGGAAAAAACCGGCCTGACCTATGCTTTTGCCGAGAATTATTGCTACATGCCCGCCACCCGGGAGATGAAAAAGCTCTATACCCAGGGCATCATCGGCGAACTGGAGTATGCCGAAGGGGAATATATCCACAATTGCGAATCCATTTGGCCCATCATCACCCATGGCGATGAACACCATTGGCGGAACAATATGTATTCCACCTTCTACTGCACCCACTCTTTGGGTCCCATCCTCCATGCCACGGGCCTGCGCCCCGTATCCGTGGTGGGTTTTGAGGGAAATAAAAATGAGCGCAAACTCCGGGTAGGAGCCAAGGGTGCCTCCTTCGGCATCGAGATGGTGACTCTGGAAAACGGCGCCATGGTCAAGAGCATCCACGGTGACCTTTACAAGGATTCCATATGGTATTGTATGTACGGCTCCAAGGGTCGGATGGAATCTGCCCGGGAGGATGCCCACAGCGACCATATCCGCCGGCTGTATGTGAATCACGACAGCTATTGCGGCGATTATGACAATGCCCGTCTGGAGGTCCTGGACCTGACGGACGGGGAGGAAAAGGCCCAAAAGTTCGGCCACAGCGGCGCCGATTACTACGCCATCCACAATTTTATCCAGCGGCTTTTGGGAGACCCCGAGGCGGACACCGTGGATATTTACGAAGCCCTGGATATGTTCCTGCCGGGGATGTTTGCCTACCGCTCCATCCTGGCCGGCGGGATCCCCATGGCCATTCCCGATCTGCGGGACAAGACCCAGCGGGACCGCTGGCGCAACGATCGGGCCTGCACCGATCCGGCGGTGGCCGGGGACCAGTTGCTGCCCACCGCTTCCGGCGGCACGCCCCAGATCGACGGCGGCGTCTACGATTATATGAAAATACTCAGCCAGCCTTAATATTTACAAAGGAGTTGTCCCTTATGAACAAGATCAAGGTCGGTTATCTTCCCCTTTACATCAAGCTCTATGACGACAGCGATCCCCACCTGCGGGATCCCATGGTGGAGCATATGAACCTGCTGGTGTCCATGCTGGAGCAGCAGGGTCTGGAGATCGTCATGGCGGATGAAGTCTGCCGGATCCGTCCGGAATTTGAACGGGCGGCCAAAAAGTTCAACGATGCCGGCGTCACCGCTGTCATCACCCAGCACCTGGCCTATTCTCCCTCTCTGGAGTCCATCGAGGCCCTGCTGTCCCTGGAGGCCCCCATCGTGGTGCTGGATACCACGGTCCACTATGAACTCATCGCCGCGGCAGACCGGGAAGTCCGGATCGATCCCAACCACGGTATCCACGGCGTCCAGGATATGTGTAACCTGCTGAAGCGCCACGGCAAGCCCTACTATATCTGCGCCGGCCATGCGCTCCACAGCGATGTCATCGCCGAGACCGCCGGCATGTGCCGCGCCGCCGCGGCGGCCAATGCCTACCGCCATGCCCGGGTGGGTTCCGTGGGCGGCAGTTTCACCGGCATGGGGGACTTTTTGATCTCCGATGAGCGCTACCGCAAGGAAATCGGCGCGGAAGTGTTCTACATGACCCCTGAAGTGTCCGCCCAGTATCTGGCCAAGGTCACCGAGGCGGAAGTGGAGGAGGAACTGCGCCTGGATCAGGAGAACTATACCGTCCAGGCCCGGAATATGGACAATTACCGCCTGGCCACCAAGTCCGGCCTGGCTCTGCGCAAGTGGATGGAAGACCTGTCCATGACCGCCTGCACCGTCAACTTCCTGACCCTGGACATCTGCGGCCTGCCCAAGATGCCCTTCCCCGAGTGCTGTAAGATCCTGGGCCGGGGCAAAGGCTACGCCGGCGAGGGCGACGTGCTGACCGCCGGTCTGGTGGGCGCGCTGCACAGCGTCTATCCCGACACCACCTTTACGGAGATGTTCTGCCCGGATTGGGCCCAGGACGTTCTGCTCATGAGCCATATGGGCGAATCCGACCCCACGCTGGCCTGTTGGAAGCCGGTGATCAACGATTGCCCCTTCAATTACAATTCCTGCGGCGACACCGTGGGTATGTATAGCTGCGGCCGGGCCGGCGATGCCACCATCATCAACCTGGCGCCTATGAACGATTCCTTCACCATGATCCTCTGCCCCGGCAAGATGCTGGATGCGGGCCTGGAGCACGGCGCTTACCGCACCGAGAACCAGGGCTGGTTCAAGCCCGGCAAAAAACTGCCGGAATTCCTGAAGGAATATTCCCTCCATGGCGGCACCCACCACAGCGCCATGGTCTATGACGTGGCCCTGGAGGAGCTGAAGGCCTTCGGCGCCATGATGGGCTTCAACGTGGTGGTCATCGAATAAAGATCCATACCCAAAGCGGCATTGGGCCGCTTTGGGTACTTCTGTTGGAGGAGGGTAGTCATGAATATCGAACTGCTGAAAAAACTGGGCAATATGGACCAGATCGCCGGCATCCGGGAGACACAGCTCCTCCGGGGCAAGGGCCGCTTCATCCGGCTGGCGGAGGTGTATAATGCCGCCGGTCTGCGCTTTACGGTGATGCCCGACCGGTGCATGGATCTGTACGATCTTTCTTACAAGGGCACGAATCTGTGCTTCCAGTCCAAGACGGGATTGGCGGCGCCGGAGGCCTTTTCCGTTCTGGAAGAGGAATTTACGGAGCAATGGCCCGGCGGCGCCATGGTCACCTGCGGCCTGGACAATGCCGGCGACGCGGTGGTGGGGGAGGAGATCTTCCCGGTCCACGGCCGGATCAGCAGCGTCAGCGCGCAGCATTTCGGCACCGATGCCCGCTGGGTGGGGGAAGATTATGAGCTGACCTGCACCGGGCAGATGCACCAGAGCAAGCTGTTCGGCCGCCACCTGACCCTGCGGCGCACCGTCCGCACCGGTCTGAACGATGCTTCCCTGGAGATCCGGGACGAGATCACCAACATGGAAGCGGAGGCGGAGCCTTATCTGCTCCTTTACCACATCAATTTCGGTTACCCTCTGCTCCAGCCGGACAGCCGGGTGGCCGTTTCCCGGAATATGTCCACCGAACCCGTCACCGACCTGGCCACCGGCTTCGATACCATGAGCGAGCCGATCGACGGCTGTGAGGAAGAACTGTACCTGCACACCGTTTCCGCCGGCGATACCGCCGCGGCGGTGCTGTATAACCGCCGGCTGGGCATCGGCGCCTATGTGCGCTTCGATACCGCCGCCCTGCCGGGTCTGCTGCAGTGGAAGCGGATGAAATCCCACGATTATGTGCTGGCCCTGGAGCCCTGCAACACCTGTGGCTGCAACCGCGCCCAACTGCAGGAGCAGGGACGTCTGCCCATCCTGCCGCCCTACAGCACCGTCACCACCCGGGTCTGCATCGGCGTTTTGGAGGGCGATGCGCAGATCGACGCCTTCCTGGAGGAATTGAAATGAAGTACTTATTGGGAATCGACGTAGGCACCACCGGCACCAAGGCCCTGCTGTTCCGGCAGGACGGGCTGCTGATGGGTCAGGCCTATGAAGGCTACCCCACCCAAACGCCCCAGGTGGGCTACAGCGAGCAGGATGCCCGCCATTGGTGGACCGCCGTGGTCCATACGGTGCGGCAGCTCTGCGCCGACCCTGCTGTGGCGGAAAACGTGGCCGCCATCTCCCTGTCGCTGCAGGGCGGCACCCTGGTCCCCGTGGACGGCCATATGGAGCCGCTGCGGCCGGCCATGGTCTGGAGCGACGTCCGCTGCGGAAAACAGCGGGCGGCATTTGCCGCCGAGATCGGCGCCGATGCCATGTATCAAAAAACCGGCTGGGTCCTGGAAGAGGGCCTGCCGGCCCTGCAGATCCGTTGGATCCGGGACAATGAACCGGAGATCTTTGATAAGACCGCCCTGTTTTTGACGGTCCCCGGCTATATTTCCATGAAAATGACCGGCATTCCCGCCGTGGATATGTCCGACGCCGGCATCGACCAGCTTTTCCACATCCATGAGCGGCGCTATGATGAGCAGATCCTCGCTTTTTGCGGCATTCGGGAGGAGCAACTGGCCAAAGTGGTGGCCTCCGGCGATGTGATCGGTCCTTTGAGGGCCGAAGCGGCGGCAGAACTGGGCCTGCCCACCACCACCTTGCTGGTGGCCGGTGCCCATGATCAGTATGCCGTGGCACTGGGGGCCGGCGCCGTGGCCGCCGGGGATATGCTCATCGGATCGGGCACCTGCTGGGTCATCACCTGCATTGCCGACGGCCCGGACCCGGCTTCGGGCCTGAGCCAATCCGTGGCCGCTGTCCCCGGGATGTGGGGGTCCATGTGCGAGCTGTCCGCCGGCGGTGTCTGCCTGGAATGGTGGCGGCGAAGCCTGGCCAATGCCGAAAACGGCATTTTGGACTACGGCACCGTCAATGGGGAAGCAGCCGCCCGCCGGGCGGCGGAGGACGGGATCTTCTTCTACCCCGTCACCGGCATGGCCGGAAACGGACAAAAATTCCGCCGCTCCGCATTCACGGGCCTGGATCTGTCCCATGACCGGTTCCACATGGCCCGGGCCGTGATGGAAGGCGTTGCCTTCCAGGCGGTGTGGATGATGGAACTGTTTCCCGTGAAGCCTTCCGCCCGGGGCATCAAGCTCTCCGGCGGCGCGTCCAAAAGTGAACTGTGGTGCCAGTTGGTGGCGGACATCGCCCAGGTCCCCGTCCGGATCCCGGAAGTGGCGGATATGGCCTGCGTGGGCGCGGCTATCCTGGCCGGCGTGGGCTGCGGCCTTTATGCCGATACCGCCGACGGCTACCGCCATATGGCCATCCCGGAGCGGGTCCTCTATCCCCGTCCGGAATACGCCGCGGTGTACCCCAGGCTGTTTGAAACCTACAAACGCAATGCGGCCATCCTGGTCAGGACCCAGGAATGACCGGAAAAGGAGGACCTATGGCTTTATTTGAAGTGACCGCCCATGACCGGGCCGTTTATGAGCAGGAGCTGAAGGATTTCCTGCCCCGGCGGCTGTTTGATGTCCATGCCCATGTGTGGCTGGACAGCCACCGCCTGCCGGAGGAACATACCGGCGAACAGCGCACCGTTTCCTGGCCGGACCTGGTGGCCCGGGACAACAGCATCGAAGATCTGCAGGAAACTTACCGCCTCCTCTTCCCGGATAAGGAAATGCAGGCGCTGATGTTCCTGAACAACGCCTGCACGGAGGAAGCCAACGACTATGTGGCTGATGCTTCCCGCCGTTCCGGTTTCCCGGCGCTGTATTTCAGCCATCCCAGCCAGAGCGCCGACGAGGTGGAAGCCAAGATCCGCGCCGGCGGCTTCGTGGGCATCAAATCCTACCTGGATTTCGCCCCGGCCTATATCCCGTCGGGTGAGATCCGGATCTATGACTTTTTCCCCATCCATCAACTGGAACGGATGGACAAACTGGGGGCCATCGTCATGCTCCATATTCCCCGCAGCGGCCGGCTGAAGGACCCGGTGAACCTGGCCCAGATCGCGGAGATCAAGGAGCGGTTCCCCAATGTCCGCCTGATCGTGGCCCACATCGGCCGGGCCTATGTGCAGGAGGACGTGGGCAATGCCTTTGAGATCCTGGACCGCTATCCGGACCTGATGTACGATTTCACCGCCAACAGCGCCGAGGATGTGATCACCCAGGTGCTGCAGCACGCCGGCAGCAAGCATGTGATGTTCGGCATGGATATGCCCATTTTGCGGATGCGCTGCCACCGGATCCAGGAAAACGGCACCTATATCAACCTGATCCCCCCGGGACTCTACGGTGACCCGGACCAGGATCCCCACCTGCGGGAGGTGCCGGCGGAAGAGGCGGACAAGATCACCTTCTTCGCCTATGAAGAACTGCTGTCGTTCAAGCGGGCCGCCCTGAAGCTGGGCCTGACCAGGACCCAGATCGAAGATGTACTTTGTAATAATGCCGTGGATCTGATCGAAGGCGCACGCCGGTCGATCTACGGTGAAAAATAAAAAAACAATTTGGAGGAAATTATTATGGAATTTATCGTTTATCAGAAGGAACTGGAACTGCAGAGCCGTGGCTGGATCCCCACGTTCCACGACATTTCCAAGGAGATTATGGAGATCGTGAAGGAGTCCGGCGTTCTTAACGGCACCGTGGCCATCGTTTCCCACCACACCACCTGCTCCGTCATGATCCAGGAAGCCTCCCACGATATGGACAGCTTCGACCTGGAGTACCTGCAGCACGACCTGCTGGACATCATGCGTAAGATGATCCCCGACTATGTCAACGAGGGCGACTACCGTCATCCCGGCCCCATTCACGCTCAGTACGGCCGCCATGTCAATGAGCCCGGCAACTTCACCTCCATGAATACCGACGGCCACCTGCGCTCCTGCTTCTTCGGCCGCAGCGAGACCATGACCATCAAGGACGGCGTTCTGGACGGCGGCGAATTCGCCCATGTCTACTTCATCGACTGGGACCATGTCCGCGCCCGTCACCGCCAGGTCAACGTCACCGTCATGGGCACCGGCGAACCCGTCAACGACCGCAAGTGGAAGGGCGGCGAGACCATCAACACCCTGCGCCGCTTCACCGAGGAAGAGAAGGCTTACGACGTCCACTTCGACCTGCAGCTCAACGACCGCTAAGGGAGGATCCATATGAAGCCCACCATTCGCGTTCCCTATTTTGAGATCGGCACGAAGAACTACGTCTACGGCGACCAGCTCCTGGAGTACGCCATCGCCGCCGACAAGGCCGCGGAAAAGTATGACATCGACGTGCTGTTCATCTGCTCGCCCATCGAGATCCGCCGGGTCTGCGAGCATACCAAGAACCTGATCGTTCTGGCCCCCTACATGGACACCCTCCGGCCCGGCCGGGGCATGGCCGACATCCTGCCCGAGGGCCTGAAGGCCGCCGGCGCCCGGGGCGTGGTCATCAACCATTGCGAAAAGCCCATGAGCCTGCCCCAGATGAAGGCCGTGGTGGACCGGGCCAAGGAACTGGATTTCCTGGTGTTCGCC
>SVLA01000034.1 GCA_015068175.1 Oscillospiraceae bacterium | reverse complement strand
GGGACCATGATGAGCGAACTGGATCGGAGAGAAGGGTGCCTGGATGCCCTGCGGAACTATCTGAAAGATCATGGGCCGGAGCGCGGCGGCGAGATCACGGTCTCGGAGCGATTGGTGGACCGGGGCGCCACGGTGCTGATCCGGCTGACTTGCTATGGCTCGGACAATGCCGCGCTGACGGTGACCCACGATTGCTTCTGCCCGGACAGTCAGCCGGAGCAGATCCCGCTGCATTTTGAAAAGCGGGGGGAGGATTATTTCACGGAGATCCGGCTGACGCTGGATGTACCGGGAAATACGAGAGTGGAATACTGGGCCAATAAGGAAAAGCAGGTCCGGCAGATCGCGGTGCTGGATGAAGGCTACATGGCGGTGATCCCCTGGGTGGGCGCCACCAGGCCCTATTTCGGGGAAGAACTTCACCGGTTTGATCTGCCGGGGGACTACTGGGCCACGCCGCCCTTCTGCCAGGATCCGGAGGAGACCCTCCGCGGTTTTGCCGCCTTTCTCCAGGGAAACCGGCGGTACGGCGACCGGCTGGTTTCATTTATCAACGGCAAGACCTTTGTTCCGGAGTCCGAAACGGATTGCCTCTTTGAGATCCCCCGGGCGGTGCAGGAAAGGGGTTTCCGGCAACTGCGGGAGATGATGGAACTGCTGGGCTGCGGCCCCATGGAACTGGTGGCCAGCTATACGCCGGGCCATGATACCCTGGAGATCCTGGAAGAACTGGGGGTGAAGGGTCTGACTTCCCTGTGCGCCTGGCAGAACTGGATGGACGGCGGTTGGAAGATCAACCATTGCGGTGTGGCCAATCAGCCTTATTATCCGGCCCCCGATGATTTCCGACGGGCGGGGGCGCAGCGGGATATTCTGTGCTTTACCATGGGCAACGCCACCTGCAACAGAAATTACAGCATCATGGCCCTGGATAGCTGTCCCACCAATGTGGTGCCCGGAGAGCGGTATCTGAGTCACCGGGTCCTGAATCATCAGGTGCAGAGATTTTACGACGTTTTTGACGGGTATATTGCCGACGCGAAGAATAACACCCAACTGCTGACGGTGACGGTGGCCCTGGAGTCCTTCCGGGGACTGATGGACTGGACGGCCACCAATGAAGCGGCGGTCCGCCATATGGTGAAAAAAGCAGGTACGGAAAAGATCGTGTTCACTTCCGCGGCCGATGTGGCGGATTATCACAAAAAACGGAACATGCCCATGCAGGAAGCATATTTCTTCCAGCCTGATTTTTATTACGGCTATCATAACGGCACCCTGCCCGGAAGAGTGGATGACCGCATCGAGGCGGACACGCCCCGGTATTTGGCGGTGGTCCGCCGTGGTTCGGCGCTGCCGATGTATTTCTACGACTACACCAAGCCCTGGGAAAACGATCTGTTTGAGGATGTGGAGCGGAATGTGTTCGGCCTGGTCAATCCGGATGAGCATGCGCCTTCGGAGTGCTGCCCCAAGCAGGTATATACGGAGGATATGACGATCCAAACCCTTTGGCAGGAAGATGAGTTGCAGATCCGCATCCAAAGCGGCAGTCCCAAGGAGCGGATGGTGACCGGCGTTTTCGATGTGCCGTATGAAGCAGATGCGGTGATGGTGTTTGACAAGGAAGATCTGACCTTCCGGAAGATCCGGGATCCCTTCACGGGAAATCTCCATCTGTTTGTGGATCTGGGATCCCTGGAGGCAGGGGAGACCCGGATCACCGGTCGGGTGTCGGGCACAAAGCGGACGCCGGTGGCGGCGGAAATTCTGCAGGATGGGTTTGGGGCCATGTATTTCGGCGACCATGCCTATTTGCGCAGTCTGGACCGGGATCGGGCCATCCGTGTGGAGATGGATGCGCCGGCAGGCGCCTGGCTGCGGCTGATCAGCGGTGACCGGATCTGTGCGAAGGACGGGAAACTTTCCTTCACCGTGAACACGGATTGGGCCGATGAGGCGCCGATCCTTTACGGATACCCCAAAGAACTTCTGGAGAAGAACGTTCGCAACGCCAGGATCTGCTTTGCGGGAGAAACCACCTGCAGCCGATGGTCTTGGGAAATCGAATAAACAACAGCGGAACCCCCGGTGCAACCGGGGGTTCTTTGATTATGGACGAAGGTCAGGGCTGCTCCAGGGAGCGGAAGGCTTCCAGCCATGCGTTGCGGATCAATTCATGACCGGCCGGTGTGGGATGGATGCCGTCCCGGAGCCAGTATTCGTTGGAATTGCCGGCGGCTGCCGTCTCGAAAGCTGTCTGCAGGGGGACGTAAGTCAAATTGTATTTTTCCGCGATCATTTTGGCTTGCCGGGCCCGGGCGGCGACTTCGGTGTAAAAAGCGGGCCAATGAGCCTGGGTGGCTTCGCCTTCCAATACAAAGGGTTCCAGGATCATGATCCGGACCTGGGGAAGGGCGCTGAGGATCTCCCGGATCATCAGATCGTAAATGATGCCGTATTTTTCGGCGCTGACACCGTTTCGGCTGCCGTACTCATGGCCGGCATCGTTGACACCGACCAGAATGCTCAATACATCCGGCTGAAGATTGATGATGTCGCACTTGATCCGGGCGTACAGATCCACGATCCGGTTGCCGCTGATGCCTTTGTTTGAAAACCGATAGCGGCCGGGATGGGCAAAGCCCAGGGAGCCGCTGACCAGAAGGGGGTAACCTTTACCCAGATCGATGTCCCAGGTGCGGTTGCGGTCGGAGTCCGTGATGGAATCTCCCTGGAATAAGATGTGTTTCATAGTTGCTCCTCCACTTTTGGCGGGATCGGTCATTCCAATTCCACACGGATGGTGACGGGATGATCGCTGTGCAGCCCGGGGGCGGAAAGGTGCAGGGCCTCGGGATCCTGGTGCCAGGAAAGGGGTCCGTCGTAACCCAGGATGCGGACGCTGCGGATGATGCCCTTGAATACGGGCAGATGGTAATTGGTGGCCTGGGCCAGAGAGGTCACGGCAAACCGGCCGTCCTCCGGGCATTTCAGGCACATGGCGTAAACGGCGCCGTGATTGGCGGTGAAACGGTAGTCCCGGCTGGTGTAATGCACTTCGGCGCTGTCCTGGAAATGGCCGCAGGCCGCACGGGTGGGACCTTCGGCGAAAAAGCGCCAGCATTTGCTGCCTTGCAATGCTTCGCCGTTGACGGCCATCCATTGGGCCAGGTCCTCCAGGATTCTGCGGTCACCGTCGGGAATACTGCCGTCGCCCTTGGGGCCCACATTCAGCAGCAGATTGCCGCCTTTACTGATCACGTCGATCAGGTTGATGATGATCTCGTTACTGCTCTTGTAGTCCAGGTGATCTGTGTAGCACCAGGAGTTCCGCGCCACGGCGGTGTCGGTCTGCCAGGCGTAAGGCTTCGGGCCATCCAAACTGCCTCGCTCCACCTCCATAATGCCGGTGCCGAACATCATGGCATCGTGCTTGTAGCAGATCATCACATCCTGGCCCCACTGTTTGCCGCAGTTGTAATAGAAGGCGGCAAGGCGCTGGAGCCAGGGTTTGAAAACGCTGTGCTGGATCCACCAATCGAAATAAAGAAGCTTGGGGCGGTAGTTCAGGACCAGTTCGGCTGTCCGGGCCAGCCAATCGTTCAGGAATTCTTCGGTGGGGGTGGGCTGGCTGAACAGATCGTTGGGGTCCTGCTCCGGCATGGCCGGCCAGTAGAAATCGCCTTTTACCATGGGATCGCAAACGTCGGACTCGAATTCTTTTCCGTGGCCCATGAAGAACCAATGCTCTGCCCGGTGGGTGGAGGTTGTGAATTCCAGGCCCGCTGCTTCAATGGCCTGCTTCCATTCTCCTAAAAGATCCTTTTTGGGACCCATTTGGACGGCATTCCATTGGGACAGCGAGCTGTCATACATCTGGAATCCGTCGTGATGCTCCGCCACCGGCATGATATAGCCGGCGCCGGCTTTTTTGAACAGATCGACCCATTGGGCGGCGTGGAAATTCTCGGCCTGGAACATGGGGATGAAATCCTTGTAGCCGAAATCTTTCTGGGGGCCGTAGGTTTTGATGTGATGCTCATAGGCGGGGTTGCCCTGAATGTACATATTTCGGGAGTACCATTCATCGGTGTGGGCGGGAATGCTGAAAAGACCCCAATGGACAAAAATGCCCAGGCGGCGCTGGGAAAACCAGGAAGGCACGGGGGCCTGGGATAAAGAGTCCCAGGTGGGTTCGTAAGGGCCGACGGCAATGATCTCGTCCACTTTTTGCAGGATCTGCTGTTCGTTCATGGAAGTTTCCTCCTTTTTATTCGCTGACCACGATCCTGCGGATGCGGCCCTCCGGCGTCACATCTCTGGAAATGCCGTCGTCATGGTAGTAATCGTAAGATGCGGCGGTTTTGACGAATGCAATGGTATTTACATTTTCAAAATCCACATCCGGAACGCATTGGCCGCCCCGGGATACGGGGATCAGTTTGTCCGGCCGGAGGAACAGAAGCACTTCGTCCAGGGCGGCGGACACATAATGGTGGCCCGGGGGCAGGATCTGCTGGTCGAAATCCTCCGGACTGCGCAGGCGGACCATCTTCATTTCTTCCGGCAGATACACATAGCGGCCTGTGGCGTTTTGCTGCAGCACCGGGGCGATCATAATACTTTCGCCCATCATCAACTGATCTTCCACCTGGGGCGCATGGGGATCCTGCTCATACTCAAAGGACAGAGGCTTGAACAGCATCTCGTCCAGGAGGCAGGATTTCATATACTCGCTGTAAATATAGGGCAGGAGGAAATAGCGCAGGCTGATCATACGGCGGAAAGCGGGCAGATCCGTGAAGCGGTATACTTCCTGGTCCCGGGTGCCTTTGGCGGAATGGTTACGCATGAGGGGGGTGAAAAGGCCGATGCCGAGCCAACGCATCAGCAGGTCTTCGGTGCAGTCGCCGCCGAAGCCGCCCAGGTCCGCGCCGGAATACAGCAGACCCTGCATACTCAGACCCGGCAGCATGGTCAGGTTCAGCTTCAAATGGCTCCACCAACTGTGATTGTCGCCGGTCCAAATACCGCCGTAGCGGTGCATGCCGGTGTGGGAGGAGCGGGAGAACATCAAAATGCGCCGGTCCGGGCACAAACGCGCAAATGCTTCGCCGGCGGCCCGGGTCATATTGCAGCCGTAGAGATTGTGGACGTCATCGTGACAGACCATGTTGCCGTTTACACGGTGGAATATGGATCGGTAATCTTCCCGGCTGTTGGACAGACTGCCGATGATGCCGCCGAAGGCATTGAGCTGCCAATCCGACATGGTGCCGTCGGACAGACCGGTCTTCAAAACGTTGCGCAGACGGTCCATGGCGGCTTTGGAATAGAAAATGGCCGGCTCGTTCATATCGTTCCAGAAGCCGTCGATCCCCTGATCCAGCAGGAATCGATACCGGTCGCCAAACCACCGGCGGGCCTCAGGCTGCAGGAAATCGGGGAAATGCACTTCGCCGGGCCAAACGGTGCCGACGAAATCCGTGCCGTCCGCGTTTTTCAGATAATAGCTGCCGGCGACGCCTTCGTCATCGACATCGTATCCCTGCTCAGCTTTGACACCGGCGTCAATGATGGGCACCAAATGGATATTGTCGGACTGCATCTCCGACACGAAACCGGCAAAATCGGGATAAGCATCCTCATCGGTGGTGAAATTACGGAAGCCGCGCATATAATCGATGTCCAAATAGATCATATCCAGGGGCACCTGATTGCTGCGGTAACCGTCCCGAACGGTCCGGATATCTTCCGCGCTGGCGTAGCCCCAGCGGCTCTGCCCGTAGCCCAATGCCCAACGGGGGGCGATGTAACTGCGGCCGATCATCCGGCGGAACTGCCGGACGATCTCCAGCTTGGATCGGCCGTCGATGATATATACGTCCATATCCATATGGACGGGGGTGATGCGCAGTTCCCGGGGGTCGCTGTAACCCACATCGAATTGCACTTCGCCGGGATGATCGATGAAAATGCCGAAGGTCTCCCGTCCGTCGATGATCAAAAAGTTATGGGCGCCATACAAACTGCGCACGGATTCGGTATGCTGGTTGATGTCGGAGGCGTAGCTTGTGTAGGTCCAGCCCCGTTTGTTGATGCCCCGGATGCTCTCGCCCAGACCGTAGATGACGTCGTTTTTCTCCAGGGGTCTGCAGAAAGACAGTTGATCTTTGCAGCCGTGGTTCTGAAGGTCGTCCTTTTTCATGGTGTGCAGGGTGCCCTGGTCCATGGTCAGGGAGGAAATGGTGGCGGAGGTGGCGGCGGTGATGGAAAAATAGGGCAGAGGGGAATCTTCCGGGGGGAAGTTTTCCACCACAGCCTCAGTGGGGTAGGGTTTGCCGAAGGTATATTTACGGATCATAGCGGTATTGGCCGGGGGTGGCCCGACGCTCCTTTCCTGGTATTCAAGCCGCGGCATGAATGGGCGCCATCTTACAGATGAAGGGTCTGGCCGCCTTTGATGCAGTAGGTCTGGCCCTGGTGGTGGAACCAGACATCCATCACAGAGGGATTGTATACGATCTTTTTGTTGGCGCTGGTCTGCAGATTTTGGTATGCTCTGCCGTAGTCGTAGATCTCGATATTGGTGGCGTACCAAATATCGTCCCGGCCGCCAACATAGGCGGCGAAATTCTCGATGCGGTCCCAATTGTGGTCATTTTCGAATTCATAACTGTGGCCGAAGAGATAAAACAGCCAGTTTTGGCCCACATGGCGGACCTTTTGCTCCACAAATGTTTTGGCCAGATCCATGAGCTTCGGGTTGTTGTGATGGCAGGTGGGATCCAGCGCCATCCAGTTTTTCGGGAACCAAAATGCCTCGGTCTCTTTACCGGTCCGGCCGTAGCAGATGCCGCATTTTTTCAGAATGTCGATGACTTCGTCGCTGCAGGTCCCGTAGGGATAGGCCAATCCCCGCGCCGGTACACCGTACTGCTCTTCGATGTTGATCCGGTCCTGCATCACTTCCAGGATGACTTCATCGGAGCGGAGACGGTCCAGGAACAGGTGATTGACGGTGTGGACGGCCACCTCATGGCCGGAACCCGTATACAGGGCCTTTGCTTCCGACAGTTTCATGGCGCCGCGCCCGTTTTCACGGGTGAAATCCTCCGGGCAGTACAGCCCGGTATTGATATTGAATGTGGCCTTAATCCCATACTTGTTCAGAATGCTGATCAAGCGGATATCTTCGATGGGGCCGTCGTCGTAGCTCAGCGTTAATACTTTGGAGCATCCGCCGGGAAACTTAATGTACATAGGAACCCTCCTGATTCAATATTGACCGATGGATCATCGGACATCAGTCATCTTCGACCATATTGCGCACCCGCTGGGGGATGGGCAGGTCGGGGAACGCGTAAAAACTGCGGGCATTTTCGCCCAGGAACAGGGACTTGTCCGCCTGGGTGATCTCCGGGGTCTTTTGGACGAAATCCAGGCTCATTTTGTAGGTGATGGCGGTCATGGTCCGGGGGTAATCGCTGCCCCACATGAGCTTGTCAAAACCCACCAGATCGGCGGCTTCCCGGATGGCCCGGACGGCGGAGGGATAGGGGTAAAATTCTTTGTGGAACAGCCAGGTGATGCCGCCGCTTTCGATGAACACGTTTTTGAGCTGCGCCAGGCGGATCTGCTCCAGCCAGCCGTCCCGGGTCACCATGCCGAAGTGGCCGATGGCGATCCGCAGATCCGGGAATTGCTGGGCGATCTCCCGCAGAGCGCCGGTCTGCGCACTGCCGTCCGCCAGGTCAATGGAAATGAATTTACCCTGGGCATTGGCCAGCTCGAAGGGGGCGAGATGGCACAGAAGATCCTGATTATCCAGGCGGCCGGCGCAGAGCTTGATGCCGTCAAAACCGTCCAAATTTTCCAAAGGCTGTTCTTCGTAAAGGGCGCAGACCCGCAGACGGTCAGCAAATGCCGTCCGGCACTGCCGGAGGTAGGCGTCCTGGTTGCCGTCGATGTATTCCTGGGTGATGACGGCGCCTGAGACACCGGCGTAGTCCATGTTGGCCAGAAAACGTTCGGCGGAGTTGACACCGTCGGTCATATAGGGGGGCATCATCTGCCGCACTTCGCCGCCAAACATGCTGCGTCCGCTGCCGATGTCATGAACGGAGCCGCCGTTGACCCGGCCCTGCTGTTTGACCCACAAGTGGGCATGAGCGTCAATGATCATAGCAAACCTCCTTAGGATCAGCCGATGTGGATCAGCAGTTTGGCCAGGGTACCGTCGTTGTTGGCCAGGGCCTTGAAGGCGGCCAGGGCGTCTTCCATTTCGTAAACATTGGTGACCATCTTCATGACATCGGCCTTGCCGGTGGCCACCAGGTCGATGTTGTTCAAAAAGTCGGCCTTCAGGGCATTGCGGCTGCCGTGGACATTCAGTTCCTTTTTCAGCAGAACGGAATGGAGGAACTGGGTCTCCCGTTTGCCGTTGCCGATGAGGATCACGTTGGCGGCGAAAGCGGCGCTGTCGATGCAACCCAGGAAGGTCTCCGGGGCGCCGCAGGCTTCGATGCACACATCAAAACCGTTTCCGTCGGTGAATTCCTCGGTGAATTGGGCCAGGGAGCGGTTTTTTGTATTGATCACGGCGTCGGCGCCGTATTCCCGGGCCAGGGCCAGGCGGTTATCCAGAATGTCGGCTACCGCGATCTTGCGGCACAGTTGCCTGGCGGCCAGCAGGGCGAACAGGCCGATGGGGCCTGCGCCGACGACAAGGACTTTGTCGGATTTTCGGATGGTGGCACGGGACACAGCATGCTGGGAGATGGAAAAAGGCTCGATCAATGCCAGTTCCTGGGCGGACAGACCCTGGCCGGCGTAGATCCGATCCACGGGCATGGCTACGTATTCGCAGAAGGCACCGTCCCGCTGAACGCCCATGGTCTGGTTGTCGGCACAGCAGTTGACGAAACCTCTGCGGCAGGAATAGCATTCGCCGCAGTTGAAATAAGGATTGCAGGTAACGATGTCGCCGGGTTTGAGGCCCCGGTCATTTTCGGGGACCGAGACGATCTCGGCGGAAAATTCGTGGCCGGGGATCCGGGGATAGGTGGTGAAAGGCTGATTACCGGTAAAAGAGGCCACATCTGCGCCGCAGATGCCCACATATTTTACTTTCAGCAGTGCTTCGCCCTCCTTGACCACGGGCATGGGGATCTCACGGATCTCGATCTGATGGGGGGCGGGGATCACGATTGCTTTCATTTTACATTCTCCTTCCGTCAGGTTACCGGGTGGTGTCGATATATTCCGGCCGCCAGATCACGCCGGTCTTCAGGGGCGCACCCTTGCAGAAGATCCGGTTTTCGTAGGCATCCAGGGGGTCGGCGATGAATTCTTCCTTGTCGATCAGTTCCACGACTTCGTCGAAGCGGCTGTCCACCAGGATCTCGATGGCCTTTTCCATGTGAGACTGGCGGAAATTGATGGAGGCAAAGATCAGGTGATTCTCAAAACCGAAGGGCATGGTGTCATACTGGACCCGGGGGCCCAGGGAAAAACTGTTGTACATACCGTTGCAGCCCAGGACCTTGTGATCAAAAGCGATGCGATGCTCCACATTGGTGCCGCTGGTGCCCACAAACATGGTGGCCCGACCACCCAGGCGTTCCACGATCCGGGCGGCGGCCTGTTCCTCGGTCAGATCGGCGGTGCAGAGGTAGTCTGCCTGGGCGATGCCCGTGGAGAATACCACTTTTTTGCTGTGGGCGCTGCTGCGGCCCACCAGGAGGATCCGGGCGTCGGGGTGATTGCGGCGGATCTGATCGGCGATAAACAGGCCGGTCATGCCCAGGCCGAAGATGACGGTACGGGCGAAAATGCTGTTTTTGGCCAGGGCCCGGGCTTCGGCTTCGCTGCATTGATGCCGGGCCATTTCCACACGGAAATTCTGCGCCTCACCCAGATCCTCCATCCGCTCCAACTGAAATACGGCGCAGGCATAAGGATCGGCAGAGGACAACCGCTTGGCCACGGACAGCGGCAGGACCTTCAGGTCCGCATACTGGGGCGGCAGGGGCAGCAACATATGGGGATGGAAATAGTTTTTGTCGCAGAACAGACCGTCGGCTCCGTCACAGCCGTACTCAAAATAAGTTTCATCCTCGGTATACCGGGTGGGGTCGTAGCTGTCGCCGCCCCGGATCAGCACGATGGCAAACCGGTTCTGGGAGGGCACCCACACCACACCCTCGTGGCCGTTGATGAGCCGCTGCTGGCCGGCGGGGAATTTGGCGGAGAGCTTGCCTTCCGCACCCATTTTCATCAGTTCAAAGTCCGTGCCGCAGAAGCCCTGGAATACGGGGTGGGCTTCGATGCCCGGCAGGGGCGCTTCGCCCCGCAGACGCTGACGGAGGGGGTTGATCAGATCCACAGCACCGTAGCAGATGGGGCGGCGGGGATCATTTTGGAAATATGTACCGTTGGTATGCATGATGGTCACCTCATGTTGAAATTTTACGGGGCGTATCGGACGGTCTGCGTCTGTCCGGCGGACAGATGCAGCGTTTTTTGATCCAGGGGCGTTGAAACGGTCACGGTGGCATCCACCGGAGAGGTCAGGGAAAAAGAGCGCAGACGGCCCTGCTGCCAGGACAGGTCAACGGTGATGTCGCCTTTGGCTTTCAATCCTTTTACGGAACCTTGACGGAGGGCCCTGGGCAGCGCCGGCAGTAACCGGATCACGCCGTCTTCGCATTGCAGAAACATCAGCATGATGCCGGCGCAAATGCCGAAATTGCCGTCGATCTGGAAGGGGGGATGGGCGTCCAGAAGATTGGGATAAGTGCCGCCGCTGAAACTGCTTTGGGTATTGGACGGGTCCATATAGCGCAGTTGATCGTGGACCAGCTTCAAAGCGCGGTCGCCGTCTTTCAGTTTCGCCCACAGACAGACCCGCCAGCCCATGGCCCAGCCGGTGCTGATATCGCCCCGGCGCTCCAGGGTGACCCGGCAGGCTTCGGCCAGTTCCGGGGTGGCGGCGGTGGTGATGCTTTCACCGGGATACAGACCGTAAAGATGGGACAGATGGCGGTGGTGGAGGTCGGTTTCATCGTATTCTTCGGAGAATTCCAGGAGCTGTCCCGCGCTGCCGACGGTGTAGGTGTTCAAATGGGGTAAGATCTGCCGGATCTGACGGATCAGATCATCTTCAAGGCCCAGGATCCGGGCGGCCTGATCCAAATTGCCGAACAGATCCAGGACGATCCCCTGGGTCATGGCGCTGTGCCGGTCGATCACGATGCGGCCGTGGCGGGGGTGCAGGAAACTGTTTTCCGGGGAAGTGGTGGGGCCGATGACATAGCGGCTGCCGTCCCATTGGAGCAGGTCCAGGCAGAATTCTGCGGCGCCCCGCATCAGGGGCCAGGCGGTATCCAGCAGGAAAGTCCTGTCCAGGGTGTACTCGTAATGTTCCCACAGATGCCGGCACAGCCAGGCGGCGGACATATTCCAGAAAGCATACCGCAAACAGCCTGCCGACTGCATCCCCACCGGGGAGGCGTGGCCCCAAAGGTCCACATTGTGATGCGCGCAGAAGCCACGGGCACCGTAATAGTCCCGGGCCACATGGCTGCCGGTGACGGAGAGCTTTTTGACCAAGTCAATGAGGGGTTCATCCAAACCGGCCAGGCCGCTCATCAGCACCGGCCAGTAGTTCATTTGCGTATTGATATTGACCGTATAGTTGGAGGACCAGGGGGCGAAAAGCTGCTCGTTCCAAATGCCTTGGAGATTGGTGGCCTGACTGCCCGGCCGGGAGGAGGCAATAAGCAGGTAGCGGCCGAAATTACAGATCAGCTCTACCAGACCGGGGTCCTGTTCTTTATGTTCCGCCTTCAGCCGCTGGTCAGTCATTTTGTCGGAAACGGGACTGCCGAGGTCGAGCTGTACCCGATTGTAGAGCGATTGGTGGTCCGCCGTATGACGCGCCAGCAACACGTCATAGGCCGTGGGGGCCAGACGGCGGAGCCGCTGGCGGCAGGGTTCCCGGCAGGACTTGTTGGCCAAGGTCCGAAAATCCACGAAACCGGTCTCGATGCAAAGGACCAGGACGGTATCCTTGGCATCGGTGACCCGGAGGGAATCGCCGTCCCGGAGGAGGCTTCCGTCGGTGCGGACGGCACAGCAGGCGGCGAAGGACATGCCTTCGCCGTTATAGACGGTGGGTACGGCGTCACGGGCATAGACCGGCGCGATGGAAACGGGGCATTCGCCCGTCAGCTCCAGGCCGTCTGCGGTGGCGCAGATCCGGCTTTGCAGGAGACTTTGGGCGGAAAAAGTGTAGTCTGCCGGCGCGGAAGAAGTGATGCGCAATACCAGGCAGCCGTCGGGATGGGACACGAAACAGACCCGGCGAAAATCCGCGCCGCCCTGACGGTAGCAGACGGTGACGGCGGCATTTTGCAGGTCCAGTTCCCGGCGATAGTCTTCCACGGCTCCTTCCCGGTGGCATTGGATATACAGCGAACCCAGGGGCAGGTAGGACTGGCTCCAATCGGCGGTGAAATCCCGCTCCAGAAGCTGCTCGGCCAGGCGGTGTTCGCCGGCGGACAGCAGTTTTTTACTCTCTTTGTAAGCCTGGACGGCATTGGGACGGTGAATGTGCCGGGGTTTGCCGGACCACAAGGTATCGTGGTTCAATGAGATCCGTTCCATGGCCGGGTCGCCGTAGACCATGGCGCCGACGGAGCCATTGCCCAGGGGCAGGGCTTCCTCAAAACAACGGGCAGGACGGTCATAACGCAGGCAGTTCTCCATAAGATGCTCCTTTCGTGATGAACATGGAAAGAGTATCTATTATTTTAATCAAGGATGGACGAAAGTGCTATATCTACAGAATAAGAGAGTAAGATTTATATACAATATGATCAATTTTTTAATCGACAATAAATAAGGTGAATCGTAAAATATTAAAATCAACAGTTCCGTGAGAGGGAGGTACGCCGAAAATGAAACGAGTTTGTTCCTTATTGCTGGCGGTTTGCATGCTGCTGAGCATGGTGGCCTGCAGACCGGAGACTCCGGGGGATACCACATCATCCACGCAGCCGAGCGCTTCGGACCCCGGTACCCACGATACCAAACCTACAGAACCCGGGGCGACGGATGGCATGCCGACGGACCCGGGGGCCACCGACGGCCAGCCCACAGAGCCGGGGGCCACGGAAGCCCGTCCCACGGACCCGCAGCCTGCCGATACGGAGCCTGAGGATCCGGCGCCTACGGAACCCAAACCCACGGACCCGCAACCCACGGACCCGCAACCCACCACCCCTGCACCTTCGGAAACCATCGTGATCGAAGCGGAGAAGCCGGTCAGCAAAAAAGTGGATACGGGGAACTATCCCGATATCGGCGGCGGTATTGACCACACTTACCGGACCGCGCTGATGGGTGCGGACGGTCTGCATTATGCCAACGATGAAAAGACCGCCATTGTTTTTGCCGTGTTTGATACCTATACTTACAAGTTCCATGCGGCGCAGGCGGGAACATATGTGATGCATATCATCGGCTCCTGCGACCGCAATTCTCCCATTGAGTACACGCTCAACGGGATCAAAGGCACCGCCAGTTTCGTCAGCAACAATTACCAGGGGTATACCCAGGTGGAGCTGTGTGTCGTGGACGTGGTGGCGGGCGAGAATACCCTGACCGTGACCATCTCGGAGCAGAAGAACCACGGATTGCTGACTGACCGGTATCTTCTGATCCCTTCGGATGGGGAGAATACCGGGTCCGCAGAGCGGTGGGAGGACATTATCCATGCCGCCGAAGAAGCGGAAAAGATGGCGCAGGAGACCGAAAATCCCGTCTGGAAGGAACTGTATGTTTCGCCCAAGGGAAAAGATACCAATGACGGCAGCAAAAAGGCGCCCTTTGCCACCCTGGCGGCGGCCAATGAGGCGGTCAAAAAACTCTGGGACCAGATGCAGGGGGACATCGTTATCCATGTAGCCGGCGGATATTATGCCCTCAGCGAGCCGCTGGTCATCGGTGTGGACGGGGGCGGTGCCAACGGCTACCGGGTGATCTACCGGGGTGACAGCGAGGATCAGCCTGTCCTCAGCGGCGGTGTGCAGATCACCGGCTGGACAAAAGATGGGAATATCTGGAGCGCGCCCTGCGATGTGGAAGATACCCGCACCTTCTATGTGAACGACAATATGGCGGTCCGGGCCAGAAGCACATACCTTTACTCCTTCACGGCGTCCTATCTCAGCGGAAAGACCAATTACCGCTCGGACGGTTTGATCGTGAAGCATCGGAAATTCCCGGTTCTGTCCAACGTTGATGACCTGGAACTGGTATTTGACTCCGAGTGGATGCATCACCGCTATCCGGTGGCCAATATCATCTACGGTTCCGGCCAGGTGACCATCGAGATGGAACAGCCTTACTGGGATGCGCTGTTCAGGATCAACAGCGGCGTTACCAATGCGCCCAACGTGGGGAAAGGCTTTTATCTTGAGAACGCGCTGGAACTTCTGGACGAGCCGGGGGAATTCTACTTTGACAAGGATGCCAAGCGGATCTACTACTATCCCTTTGAAGAAGAGGATATGAATACCGCCCGGTGCTATGTGGGCGTGACCGAGGGACTGCTGCAGATCACCGGTACCGACAAGGATAACCGGGTGAACGGCCTGACTTTTGAGAATATCCAGTTCAAGTACGGCGCATGGAACGAAGTTACCGAGACCGGCCTTTTGACCAATCAGGCGGATGATATCCGGGATACTTCGAATCCCAGTCAGTTTATCCAAATGCATGCCCAGGTCCGTGTGGAGTATGCCGCCAATATTACATTCCGGGGCTGTGTCTTTGCCTGCCTGGGTTCCACGGCTCTGGCGATGCCCAACGCGGTTTCTGACTGCGTTATCGACGGCAACGTGTTTAAGGATGTATCCGGCATTGCCGTTTCCGTTGGCACCGGCAAGCAGGACAACAAAATGCCGGCGCATATGGACCGGCCCACCCGGATCGACATTACCAACAATGTGATCCGCCGCGTCGGTGCCGAATTCCGTTCGTCGCCGGCGGTGATCGTGTATTACGTCAGCTATACCCGGATCATGCACAATGATATTGCCGAGGTCCCCTATACCGGCATTTCTCTGGGCTGGGGTTGGGGACAGGATGTGAAAGCGTGTACAAACAACGTCATCGCTTACAACAAAATCAGAGATGTGGCTTCGCCCACCCATGACGGCGCCCATATTTATATCCTGGGGCCCAATTACAACACCTACATCAATGACAATTGGTGTATCGACTCCGGCGATATGCGCGGCGGCGTTTATCCCGACGAGGGTGCCGGCTATCTGAATATCTTCCGCAATGTGGTGGAGGATATGCACACCTACTGGCTCTTCGCCAGACCCGGCGTCAATCTGAAGGAGATCAAGGTCTTCCTGAACTACAGCGATACTGCGTCGGCCCTTTATGACACGCACAATGTCACCATGGACGGCAATCTGGCCATTACCAACGGCC
This sequence comes from Oscillospiraceae bacterium, assembly GCA_015068175.1. The sequence continues at coordinate 489 of SVLA01000034.1, read as the reverse complement.
AGTGGCCCCAGGAGGCAAAGAATATCATGAAAAATGCGGGTGTTTCGTCCGGCTATCAGGATCTTCCGGACGGTGTTGAACTGCCGTCCTGGCACACCAATTTCGTCAAAGTGGTGCCCAATAAATATTGATCGGCGTTGCTTGCCATATGGTGGATGCGGCGTATGCGCGGTCTGCGCAAAGCGGACGAAGGAACCGTGCCGTCGGGATGAAAGCATGAGATTAATATACAAAACAAGTGTTTTTTAATCGAAATGCAGGATGGCGGTATGGAACTATAATATTTCGAAGAGCCTGGCCGGATGCGCCTGCGGCGCGGAAGGCACCGGGCTGACAACACGAGAAGGAGTTGCCAAGGATGAAACGTGTACTTTCTCTGCTATTGGCTGTCTGCTTGCTGCTGACCCTGGCGGCCTGCGCCAAGGAGGATCCCAACGCAGCCACCGACGGTGTAACGCAGGCACCCACCGCCGGCACCACCGCCGGTTC
>SVLA01000033.1 GCA_015068175.1 Oscillospiraceae bacterium | reverse complement strand
TGACGGACTCCAGGGTACGGCCCCGCTTATTCACGTCCCGCTTGATGCGGCGGCACAGACGGATGTCCGCATCGGTATCCACGAAAATCTTGATGTCCATCAGACGGCGCAGGTCCGGATCCGTGAAGATCAGGATGCCCTCGACGATGATGACCTTCCTGGGTTCGATGCGGAGGACCTGGTCGCTGCGGTTGTGGTTGGCGAAATCGTAGACCGGGCAATCGATGGCCTGGCCATGGCGCAATGCGTCCAGATGCCGGACCATCAGGTCCGTTTCCAGGGCGGCCGGCTCGTCATAATTGACCCGGCAGCGATCTTCAAAATTCAGATGATCCAGCCGGCGGTAATAATTGTCGTGGCTCAGGACCGTCACATTGCCGCTGAATCGCTCCAGCAGATTTTTCATCAGGGTGGTCTTACCGCTGCCGGTGCCGCCGGCGATACCGATGACCAGAATGTTTTCCATGATGCGCCTCCTTAAATGTACTGCCGGGCCAGGGCCCGCAGTTCGTCGTCGTTGCGGCTGCTGCGCAGGATCAGTTCGCCATGGCCGTCGGTGGCCAGCAGGCCGGCGATTTCCAGCCGGCGGCGGGTCTCCCGGGCGGTGCCGTCGCCGCCATCCAGGAGCAACGTGCTTTCTCCCAGCACCCGGCGGATGGCTTCTTCGGCAAAGGGATAGTGGGTGCAGCCCAGAACCAGGGCATCCAGCCTACCCACATGTCCGGCCAGCAGCCGCCGCAGAAGCTCCTCGGTCTCCGGACCGTCGGCCTTGCCGGCTTCGATCAGCTCCACCAGGCCCGGGGCCGGGATCTTTTCCACGGTGCAGCCGGGGAAACGGTGGAGCAAATGGTCAAATTTTTCTTCCCGCAGAGTCACTTCGGTGGCCATGACGCCGATATGGCCCCGGGGGAACCGGTCCGCGGCCAGCTTCAGGGCCGGCTCGATGCCCACCACGATGAGGTCCGGGTATGTTGCCCGGAGCTCTTCGATGGCCGCCGCGGTGGCGGTATTGCAGGCCACCACCAGGGCCTTGATGGGGTATTCCGCCAGCAGCCGCTCCGCCGCCGCCAGGGTCAGCCGCCGCACGTCCTCCGTGGAGCGCTTGCCGTAGGGGGCATTGGCCTGGTCGCCGAAATATACATACCGCTCCCGGGGCATATGGTGCCGCAGCATCCGCAGGACGCTGATGCCGCCCACGCCGGAATCAAATACGGCGATATAATCGTTCTTTGTATGCATGGCCGGACCTCCCCGGTGTTTTTTAGTATCATAGCAAATTTTTCTTGGGCTTTCAATGGGAATTGACTTTTTTTCACGAATTTGGTATGGTATCCTTAGAAGAATGAAAGGGGGAAGTGCCATGCCGTCTCATTACGCCCACTACCGTTTCGGCGCCGCGGTTTTTGCCACATTGCCGGCGGATATCCGCCGCAGTATCCAGCGGTTCCGGCGGCTGTATGACGTGGGTCTCCACGGGCCGGATCTGTTTTTCCACCATCGGCCCGGCGTCAGCCGGGGCACCGGCAGCCTGGGGATCAAATACCACGAACAGCCGGGCAGAACCTTCTTCCCCCGGGTCTGCCGCAGTATCCGCATGGAGCGCAGCGAGGGCGCGGCGGCCTGCATGTACGGCGTGCTGTGTCACTATGTGCTGGATTCCCGGCTCCATCCCTTCATTGTGGAAAAGGCCCGGGAGCTGGGGGTGACCCATATGGAGATCGAAACGGAATTTGACCGGTTCCTCCTGGAGATGGATCAAAAACTGCCCCCGGACGGCAGCCGCCTGACGGCCCACCTGAAGCTGACGGAGGGCGAATGCGAGACCGTGGCGAAATTTTACCCCCCGGCCACGGGCAAAACGGTGAAAAGCGCCCTGCGATCCACGGTTTTGACGGTCAAGCTCCTCTATACCCCCACCGGCGCCCCCCGGAAGATCGTGGAGACCGGCCTGCACATCGCGGGCAAGGAGCTGAAGGGGATGCTGATGACCCAGGGGCCCAATCCCCGGTGCGCCCGGCTCAATGAGGAACTGCTGGAACTGTTTCGGCAGGCATTGCAGGCGGTACCGGCCTATCTGGAACAGCTCCAGGCCCATATGACCTACTCGGCCCCCCTGGAAGAGGATTTCGAATTGCCGTTTGGCTAAGACGGAAAATGCATAAAATACCCCCGCAGGCTCAGCCTGCGGGGGTTGGTGCGTCAGTTAAGCTATTGCGTTTTATTCGTATCCATACGAAAAATGAAAATCAATATGGGAATCGGCGGGAATGACTTGATCGATCTCAAAGACAATATCGATTGTACCGTTCGAGGGTTGCCCGTTTGTCAACATGGGCCAATAAATTTTAAGATATAGCTGATAATTACCGTCTTCATCTTGTGTGAGCATCTCCGTTTCCTGACGGAGGGGGCGAGAGGAACACCCTTCCACCTTAAGCACAATCAGGGAGTGGTCCGTGAAATAATCAAAATCGTATTTTGCATATTGTTCGGACGGTGCTTCCCCCAGGTACGATTGCAATTGCGCAAGAGTTCGTATATAGACAACTTCGGTAACATCATTGAAGCACCCGGAATAAGTGATATCCGATCTGTTAGAAGGACCTAAAGCGTTTGCATGGTCATCAGGTAACTGCGGAACGGGTTCAGCGTTCAGAGATAACTGCGGCGCGGCGGGTTGATTCGCGGGTTCGGTGGGCGTGGGCAATTCGCTTGCCCCGGAGGCAACACAGCCGCAGAATACTGCAGAAATAATCATAAATAGTATGACAAGTCGAATGTGCTTGTTCATAATGTTTCTCCTTTCTTAAGGTTACCAAACGGAAATGCCGATGCGAGTTGTGACACTTGGATTGCCCGTGATTTTAATAATATATTCGCCAGTTTCTGGCGGGATAAATTGTACAATTTCAAAATTGGCATATGTTAGTTTTGAAGAACCGAGCAGCGTCCCATCCGGTGCATATACATCCAGATCCAAATCAACGAATGGGTTCACAGACATTGTTGTGCTTACAGATCCGTGATCGGTTATGGTAACGTTTCTAGGCCAGAAGATAGCAACTCGTATGAGTTCAAATTTGTTAGTATTGATGGTGACTGTTTTGGTGTAAGGGAAATCGTCAGCTTCAACATTTGCAGACCAATGATTATGATTGACTACTACACCCCAGGCCCACCGAGCATCAAGAATTCCTGCTCCTTCAACATTGCTAATTTGTGGATTGTTTTCAACACGAACTCCTGATAAGAATGTGTCTCCCTTTTCCCCTGATCCTACTGCATCAACTTTGCGTGCAGAACTTGCAGCGAGAATGGCACCCATTTGTGTTTGTTTCGTCTTTAGACCACTAGTGTAGTCACATAATTGTGCAATTACACCAGCAACCTGAGGAGCTGAAAAGCTAGTACCAAAAGCATTTCCGTAAGTTTGACTTTTATGATAATATATCGCATCCTTCAATAGGCCACAGGCAACAAGGTTAGGCTTTTCGGCTCTGTATCCATATGTAGAAGCGGAATCTTCAATATAGCAAGAAAGTGTACCATCAAATGTGAAGGTGTCAATGTTGCTAGACCCATTTGAATGAAAATTACCGACTGTAATTGCGTTATAAGCCATTCCTGGGGAGGAAACACGATAAGAAATATTGATATATCCATTTTCTGAGGATGGGGCATCATAATTACCAGCAGTAGTGACAAAATGGACATCGTGTTGGATCGAGAGATGATCAATCCATATAGATAAATTATCATATGATGCGTATGCTATATTATTTGATGAAGCCGTGTGACCACCTAGACTTGCATTGATAATGTTGACGCCCTGATCAACTAACCATTCAATTCCAGCGAGAAATTCGGATGCAGAACCATCAATTTCACAACAAAAGATCTCGGCATCGGGCACGATTCCGTGAACTGTTCCGTTAGGCTCGGCTGCTACAAGATAGCTTGTAACAATGGTGGCGTGGGAATCAATTGTGGTATCACCTGGACGAATAGTAATGTTAGCAGATGATAAGAAGGTAAAGTTGGTGTGGGGAATTCCCTTTTCTATTACACCAATTTTTACACCCTCACCAGTCATACCCTTGTCATCACGGACAATATCTGCCCTGGAAATATTGTTGGCTAAATCAATACCTTCCAAGATATTATCAAAATCATATGTCCAAGTGCCGGGGTTTGCTGTAATCTCTACGTCTGAAGCAAGGATGGTGTCATTCGCGAAGTAAGAAATGTTATCTATATCCGATCTCCGAGCAAGCCATGTCAAATCGGATTGATTTGTCTCCACAATAGCGACCGGGGCATAGCCGCTTACAAACAGAATTTCGTCGCTGTCGTAATAGCGGCCAATGATTTCATTGCTGTATTCGCTGTTTAGTTCCTTATAAACAGCCCGCTTGGTTTCAATGGCGTTTTGGATCATCTCGTCGGTGATCTCGTCCAGACCCTCCAACTGCGGCTCCACATCATACTTGGCATACATATAGACCGCATGATCCGCGGGATAATGTTCCTGGAAATAATCCATGAATGTTTCCTCATCCAGGCCGGCCATGGTCACATATGCCGTCGCGGTGTCGCTGGAGGATTCGTAAAGTGCGGCTGTCAAGTTCGAATCGATCTTGGCATCAGCATAGCTATCCAGCGCATAGACAGAAGTTGTGAAGCAGGTTAAGAGTAGTCCGAGTGTGAGTACGAGCGCGCATAGTTTCTTCATGTGAATACCTCCTATTGTGATTTATTGTTCGGATGCAGATAACCTTCCACCATTAGGGTATCACAGAAACCCCCGGAAGTCAAGAGTATGCTGAAAAACCGTCATTCTGCACAGAAAAAAGTTACTTTTCCATTGGGCGGCGGGAATGGCTTTATTGGTTTTGACAAACGGCAACAGGTGTGGTATAATACGGAAAAAAGCAAAGGAGCGCTTGCTATGCATATCGATCACGACCATATCGGCGGCGGTCACGACCACGCCCATACCCACGAACATACCCACGAGCACGTCCATGACGGCCACGCCCATACCCACGCCCACAGCCATGAGCACACCCACGAGCATGGCCATCCCCATGACCACGACCACCTCCACGGCCACGACCATGAACATCATCACGAGCATCACCACGATCATCATTGCGCCCACGAGTGCGGCTCCTGCGGCGAACACTGCGAACACTCCCCCATGGAGGAGCTGACCGCCCTGATGAAGTACATGGCCAGCCACAACGCCGCCCACACCCGGGAACTGGCAGAGCTGGCAGTGCAGTTGGAGAAGGCCGGCAACCACGCCGCCTATGAGCAGGTCATGGCCGCGGTGTCCGACTACGAAAAGGGCAATCTGCGGCTCACCGCCATCCTGGCCAGCCTGCAGTAAGGAGAAGAATATGTGCCTTTCTACCGTATATAAGAACGAGCAGACCGCGGAGAACGTGGTGATGAAGAATGTGATGGCCATTGAGTGCAAGGATGGCTGTGTCATTCTCACGGACCTGATGGAGCGGACCGTGGCCCTGGAGGGCCGGCTGGTCAGCGCCAATCTGGTGGACGGCTACGTCATCGTCAAAACTGCCTGAACAACAGAACCGGGGCGTGTTGCGAAATGCAGCACGCCCTTTTTGCGCATGACCCAAATATACCTTCTCCCCGGGGGGAGCCTTGGCGGCGGCATAACCCTGCCCTACACATATCGTAGGGACACCCGTCCCCGGGTGTCCGCGGACACCGCAGGAGCGGTGTCCCTACGGGTAAATCAAGGGCCCTGAGCGGCGGGAGCCGAGGCGGCCTTCGGCCGCAGAGGCATACCGGGTGTAAAAAACAAGGAACGGCCGAAGCCGTTCCTTGCAGTAATGGATTTTTTGCCGATCACACCATGGCGGCGGTGATGATGGCCATCTTGTAGACTTCCTCGGCATTGCAGCCACGGGACAGGTCGTTAATGGGCGCAGCCAGGCCCTGCAGGATGGGGCCCAGAGCCTCGAAACCGCCCAGACGCTGAGCGATCTTGTAGCCGATGTTGCCGGCCTCGATGGTGGGGAAGATGAAGGTGTTGGCGTAGCCGGCCACGGGAGAGCCGGGGAACTTCAACTGGCCGACCTCGGGCGCAACGGCGGCGTCGAACTGCATCTCGCCGTCGATGGCCAGATCGGGCGCCATCTCCTTGGCCACCTTGGTGGCATCGTGGGACAGCTTCACGGTGCCGCCCTTGCCGGAGCCGTTGGTGGAGAAGCTCAGCATGGCCACCTTGGGATCGATGCCGAAGACCTTGGCGGTGTTGGCGGTCTCGATGGCCACTTCAGCCAACTGCTGCGCGGCGGACAGGACCACGTTGCCGTCCTTATCCAGACGGTCCTCATAGCCCAGGTTGATGGCGCAGTCGCCCATGGCCAGCTTCTCGTCGCCCCGGACCATGATGAAGCAGGAGGACACCAGGTGGGCGCCCTTCTTGGTCTTGACCAGCTGCAGGGCGGGACGGACGGTATCGGCGGTGGAGTAGGTGGCGCCGCCCAGCAGAGCATGAGCGTAGCCCATCTTCACCAGCATGGTGCCGAAATAGTTGCCCTTGGCCAGGGCGGCGCGGCAGTCCTCAGCGGACATCTTGCCCTTGCGCAGTTCCACCATCAGGTCCACCATGGCATCCATGCCTTCGTAGGTTGCGGGATCCAGGATCTCCACGCCCTCGATGTTGAAACCGCCCTTGGCTGCGTTGGCCTTCACTTCTTCCACATTGCCCACCAGGATGGGGGTCAGGAACCCGCCTTCCACCAGACGGGCGGTGGCTTCCAGAATACGGGCATCGTGGCCCTCGGTGAACACGATCTTCCGGGGATTAGCCTTCAGAACTTCGATCATTGCGTTGAACATGGGTATCATTCCTCCATATTTCGGGTCATAGCCCGTAGTTTTCCTATTGATTATACATCATCTTTCCCACCGCCGCAACTATTTTGGAATATTTTTTCAAATTTCAGTTCATCGTGCTGTTTTAAAACCTTCCCCCTGGGGGGAAGGTGGCCCGAAGGGCCGGATGAGGGGGATAGAATCAGGGAAACGGCCCCCTCATCAGTCAAAAATCGGTTTCGAAGTGCCGATTTGTGACAGCTTCTCCCCAGGGAGAAGCTCTTGGGTGCTGCCGCGCCAGTATGATAAACCCCAATTTAGGATTGCATGAGAAAGATTAAACAATCCGTAAACAATGCATCCCAGCGGTTGAAAAATTTGAAAATAGCAATATAATAAGGGTATTCTCACAAAGGATGATTGGTTTGATGAACAAACTCAAACGTTGGTTTCTGAATTTTATGGCGGGCCGCTACGGCACCGACAAACTGAATATGACCATGCTGTGGACCTCGGTGATCGTGATGGTGGTGAGTCTGTTCTGCAGCGGCTGGCTGCAGACGGTCCTGGTGCTGGTGTACTACGCCCTGCTGATCCTGGCGCTGATGCGGACCTTCTCCCGGAACACCTACAAGCGGTACCAGGAGAACCGGAAGTTTTTGATGCTGCTGGACCGGATCAAGGACCGGCAGCACCGGTATTTCGACTGCCCCCGGTGCCGGCAGGTGGTCCGTGTGCCCCGGGGCAAAGGCAAGATCGCCATCACCTGCCCCAAATGCGGTGAGAAATTCATCAAGAAAAGCTGAAAAAAGATGCGTCGCAGGACGCATCTTTTTTTCTGTGCAGGATTTCAGGCTCGCGGGGAAAAACCGGCGGACAGTAGCATGATTACAGATCCCGGGGGTTGATCTCCTGGTTGGAAATGCTGATCTCCAGATTGCCGTTGCGGCAGCGGATGGCATCGATCATTTCCTTCTCCACACCGGCCTTTTTCAGGGTCACTTCGTAGGTCAGCTTGTTCAGGCTGCCCAGGTTGGTGGTCTTCACGGCGGTGAGCTTGGCGTCGGAGGTGTACTTGGCCAGGATGTCGTTGAAGATCCCGCTGTAATCCAGATCCTCCGGCACGGTGACCCGCAGGACCTTCCGCAGCAGCTCATTGTTCCTGCCGCCGAAGCCGATGAGGGTCAGCACTACGTTGAACAGGCACATGATCACCACCAGAATGGCGCCCACCAGGGGCAGTCCCACGCCGCAGGCCAGGCCGGCGGCCACGGACAGAAACACGGCGCAGATCTCCTTTGCGGTGCCGGGCATGGAGCGGAAACGGACCAGGGTGAAGGTGCCGGCCACGGCAACGCCCACGCCCAAACTGCCGCCCACCATCATGATGACCACGCAGACGATGGCAGGCAAAGAGGCCAGGGTCGTCACATAACTGCGGCTGCAGGGGGTACGGAACCGGAAACTGACGGCCACGATGAGGCCCAGTACCAGGGAAATGCCGATGCAGGTCAGCAGATCCCCCAGGGTCATGGGCGAAAGGGTGTCAAACAGCGCGTGAAAAGTGGAATCAAACATGGTCATAGCGGAAACCTCGGCTTTCGATTTTGTGTTCGGACAGCAATGTCCGGTAGGCGGTGCCGTATTTGGATATGGAGATCTGGCGGATCTTGTGGTCGCTGAGGAACCGCACCAGCCACAGCGGGATGGAGCCTGGGGCCTTGATCTCCACCAGGGTCTGCCCCTCGGAAAGGAGTTGGCGGCCGTATTTCGGCGCCGTCAGGTCCAGCTCCTCCGTGCGGTAGAGGATGTTGCGGTCCATGGTGATCCGCAGGGATTTATCCCGGCTGCACCAGGAACAGCGATCGTAACTTAAGTACATGGCCGGCCGCAGTTCTCTGTAAAACTGCTTGAAGTAGTCGATCTCCCGGTGGATCTGCCCGCCGTCCAGAAGGGCCGCCGGATCGGCCATATAGGCCACCGCTTTGCGGAGTTTCAGCCGGATGCGGCGTTTATAGACGATGCCCTGGTATTTTTTCTTCATCTCCAGGAAGACCTTGCTTTCCGGGGTCACGTCGCCGTAGGCCCGGAGCCGCAGTTTTTCCTTGTACACCGGCTTTTCCAGGGAGCGGCGGATGAGCCGGTAATCCGGGGTGTCGTAATAGATATTCCGGATGTCGCTGGTGGCGTAGGCATCGGGCTCCATGTGCTGCTCCATGGCGGCCTGAAAAGCGGCCGTCTGCGCTGCGTCCAGCAGATATTTTTGTTCTCTTCTGCGGAACACCAGCAACTCAGCCATGCAGACTCTCCCTTCCGATTTTTGCGCCATTGGCGCACAGCAAGTCGATTATACACCGAATTTCCGAAGAATTCCACCCCTGAAAGTGAAAAATGTCGTGAATTTTTTGTAAAACACAGCCACCCTTCGTGTTGTTTCCCATTTCCCGGCCATTACAATGGGGACAAAAGGAGGTTTGTGCTATGCAATGTGAAAAACTCAGGACTTATATGGAAACGGGGCGGGTCATTTTCCTGCCGGAGCGGAGCATCCGCCCCAATCCCACCCAACCCCGGAAGGTCTTTGCCCCGGAACCCCTGGAGGAGCTGGCGGATTCCATCCGCCGCCACGGGATCCTGCAGCCGTTGTCGGTGCGGCGGGTGGGGACAAGCTACGAACTCATCGCCGGGGAGCGGCGGCTCCGTGCGGCCCGGATGGCGGGGCTGACGGAGATCCCCTGCATCGTCATGACCATGGACGCAAAGGAATCGGCCATGGCGGCCATGGTCGAAAATCTCCAGCGGCAGGACCTGGATTTTATTGAGGAGGCCCAGGGCATCGCCCGGCTTATGGAGCAGGGGGGCCTGAGCCAGGAGCAGGTGTCCCGGATGCTGGGAAAAAGCCAGAGCGCCGTGGCCAATAAACTGCGTCTCCTGCGCCATTCGCCGGGGGTGCTGGAGGCCCTGCGCCGGCACGGCCTGACGGAGCGCCATGGACGGGCCTTGCTGAAATTGCCCACGGAGCCGGAAAAGATGGCGGTCATCGCCACCGTGGCCCGGCTGAACATGAGCGTGGCCCGGACAGAACGGTACATCGAGGAATTCCTGCGGCAAAAGGAGGGGGCCAGGGCCCGGGTGAACGTGGGGGCGTTTCTCAACAATCTGACCCAATCCCTGCAGAAAATCCAGCTTTCGGGCATCGCCGCCGTGTCGGAACGCCGGGAAACGGAGGACCGGATCGTCCTGACCATTACCATTCCGAAGTGAGAAATATGCTTGTCATCCCGACCAAGGCGTAGCCGCGTGGAGGGATCTTGACAGTGATTGGGTGCGAAGATCCCTCGCCTACGCTCGGGATGACAGGGTTTGCTGTAGGGCGGGGGTTTACTCCCGCCGTTGCCGCGGAGGTTCACCCACAATGCGGCGGGACCAAGGCCCCGCCCTACGGTGTAAACGGAAGTGTGGGGCAGTGTTAGCGGGCGACCGCAAGGGTCGCCCCTACGCGGGAAGGGAAGGGGCTTGACGGGCGACCGCAAGGGTCGCCCCTACGCGACAAGAGTTGGGGCGGGAAGAATAAAAACTGGGCCGGTGGAGATCCACCGGCCCGAAGGTATTTAGTTGGCTCTGCGGCGCTGTTTTTTCATCTTATACAGCTCCTCCGTGGCCAGGCGGGCCTTGGTGACGGAAACATTGTCTTTGGGGAAACAGAAATAAGAAATATCGTTATTGCCGATGCCGATGACATCGCCGATCTCATAAAAATAGTAGTCGGAATACAGGGTATGGCCCGCCACCGGGGACTGGCTGTAATCCAATCCGTCCTGGCCGGTGAGCCGGAAGCCGTTTTCGTCATGGACCAGGCGGCCGTCGCCCACCATGTACAATCCCTTCAGGTCCACCTGGACGCCAACGGTCACCGGGGTATCCAGACCGTAGGTCCCTTCTTCCAGTTCCTTGCGGACACATTCCCGCTGCCAGGTATACCAATCCGGGATGTGGGGATATTCCGTTTCCCCCTCCAGGGCAGAAAGCTGGCCGTATTCGTCCATGACCCACTTTTTGCCGCAGCCGTGGCAGGTCAGGTGGATACCCTTGCCTTCCATCTGATTTTCCCCGCCGCAATGGGGGCACTTGTAGAGGATCCGGTGGAGGCCGTCGGCCCGGAAGGGCACGTCGATGGAGATCCTGTGATCCCGCTGCCAGGCGAAATTGTCGAAGGAGAAGGACTCATCCAGCCGGGCATCCAGCTCCGCCACGGACAGTTCCCGAACTTCTTCTGCGGTGGCGATGCACTTGACGTGGGCGCTGACCTGCACATCACGGATCTGGAGCATATTGTACAGCGGATCCCGATGGAAGGCGCCCTGGGTAATGACGGTGACCACGGGGACTCCCAGTTTCTTCATGAGAATGCCCATTTTCCGGGGCAAAGTGGTGGTGCGGCCGTCAAAGGAGTAGCCGGCTTCGGGGTACATCAGCACGCTGGTCTTGTTGACCTTCAGCATATATTCCATATCCCGGATCAAGGTCAGATCCGACACATATTTGTGGGTGGGGGTACAGCCCAAAAAGCGCATCAGCTTGCCCAGGATGCCCACGATGGCATCGGTGGACGTGACGATGCCGAACCGCCTGGGATAGAAAATGCCGTAGGCCAGTTTCATATCCGTGAAGCTGGAATGGTTCATCAGGATCAGGCAGGGCTGATCGCCCACCAGGTCCATCCGCTCGGTGGTGTAGCTGAATTTGGTCTTCCAGAAGGTGGGGGCGGAGATGATGCGGACCACCGTGGCCAGCAGGCGGCTGGGTTTCCGGGGGGTTTTATGGACGGGACGGGGCAGTTTCAGCACGTCCTGATAGGACATGGGCATTGTTTTGATCTTCATAAGCATGCTCCTGTCGAAATTACTGCTGACAGTTTAGCACAAAACGGGCAAAAAAGCAATATATGAATAAATTTTGAACAAGCCGGCAGCATGGATGTTCACAAAAATGTCGAATTTTGTTTTCACTTTCGTGATGCACTGTTCAAAACCTTGCCGTATGATATCCCCAGAAAGGCGGCGGAAGCCGTGAGCCGCCGGCCTTTCCATTGTTTCTACCTCTCTTCTTTCCTAACCCTTTGCGGAAAGGCCCGTCGCTTTGCGGCGGGCTTTTTCCCGTCTTGACAGATCCCCCGGCTTGATGTATAATACGGTCAAAGTTCATAGGACAGTTCGTGACCATCCTGTCGGTAAACAAAACTAGGGATTATGATGGGCCTTTTTGGGCCCTTTTTTGCTGTTAATGGGCACGTTTTGTGCCCATTTTTTCCTTTTTGGAGGTTGTTTTTATGTCGAAGAATGTCAAATTTATCGCCCATGCCGCCCTGCTGGCGGCTCTGTATGTGGCCCTGACCCACCTGCAAAACCTGCTTTTGCCCAACTCTGCCTCCATGGCCATCCAGTTCCGGGCCTCGGAAGCGCTGTGCATCCTGGCCTTTTTCACCCCCGCCGCCATCCCCGGCCTGAGTCTGGGCTGTCTGCTCTTTAATCTGTCCTTTGTGGGCGCTCTGCCCCTGGATTGGCTGGTGGGTACCCTGGCCAGCGCCCTGGCCACCGGCGCCATGTGGCTGACCCGAAAGTGGACCCTCCGGGGCACCCCGGTACTGGGTCTGCTGATGCCGGCGCTGTTCAACGCCTTTTTGGTGGGTTGGGAAGTGACCGTGTATATCGGCGGCGGATTTTGGCTCAACGCCGCCTATGTGGCCCTGGGGGAACTGGCGGTGCTGCTGAGTCTGGGGGGCCTGCTGTACAACGCCATGAAGCGGCGCCATTTGGATGTCACCTTGTTTGGATGTTGAAAAACGGGGCAAATGTGGTATAATAGGCCACAAAGGATGTGAAAACATGATCGATTTTCAGAAAATGGACCTGGACCGGCGGGAAGATTACTACCGCTTCGTCACCCGTTACGGCGCCGAACGGGGCTGCGAATACGCCTTCACCAACCTGGTGCTGTGGGGCCGTCAGCGGGTAGCCCGTGTGGGAGAGCATATCGTATTTTTCTCCCAGTTTGAAAAGCGCACCGTCTATCCCTATCCCCTGGGTCACGGCGATGTGCGGCCCGCTCTGGAGGCCATCATTGCCGACGCCCGGGAGCGGGGCATCCTCTGCCGTCTGTCCGGCATGAGTCCCGCCCATTGTATGGAGCTGGAGGAGCTGTACCCCGGAAAATTCCGGTTCTATCCCGACCGGGATAGCTGTGACTATGTGTACAAAGTGGAAGATCTTGCCGGACTAAAAGGGCGGAAATTCCAGAAAAAGCGAAATCATTTGAACAAATTCCGGGAAAATCATCCCAACTGTCGGGTCGTGGAGCTGAGGTTGGAAAACCTGGATCTTGCCCGGGAGCTGGCTGACGATTGGTACGCCCACCGTCTGGCGCTGGACCCCCAGGGAGACTATCACCTGGAACAGCGGGCCCTGCGCCGGGCCTTCAAGCGCTGGGAGGCCCTGGCCATGGAGGGCGTGGCCCTCATGGAGGACGGGGTCTGCATCGCCTTTACCATGGGTTCCCCCCTGGCCGGCAACACCTTCGACATCCATTTTGAAAAGGCCCGGGAGGATGTGGACGGCGCTTACAACGCCATCAATCAGGCCTTCGCCGCCCATCTGCAGGCCAAATATCCCACATTGCAATATCTGAACCGGGAGGATGACATGGGCATCCCCGGTCTGCGGCAGGCCAAGCTCAGCTACAACCCGGATCACCTGGTGGTGAAATTCTGGGCCCGGCTTTGGGAGGATGACGATGCGGATTGATTATCCCCGGCAGGAGCAGATCCCCCTGCTGAAAAGCCTCTGGCGGCAGGCATTCGGGGATGAGGACGCCTTTTTGGATGCCTTTTTCGGTGATGTTTTTGCGCCGGACCGGTGCCGGTGCGTCACGGAGGGCAGCGAAGTAACGGCGGCGCTGTACTGGCTGGACTGCGCCCTGGAGGATCGGCCCATGGCCTATCTGTACGCCGTGGCCACGGCAAAAAAGTACCGGGGCCGGGGTCATTGCAGGGCGCTGATGGCGGACACTCACAAGCTGCTGCAGGAGCTGGGCTACGCCGGGGCCATTCTGGTGCCGGGAGAGCCGGGATTGTTTCAGATGTACCGGGGCATGGGTTACGAAGTCTGCAGCCGGGTCCGGCAATGGACCTGCGGGCCGGCGGACCGGGCCATGGCCCTGCGGGAAGTGGACGGGGCGGAATATGCCCGGCTGCGGCGGCAGTATCTGCCGGCGGGGGGCGTGGTGCAGGAGCGGGAAAATCTGGCCCTGCTGCAGGTGACGGCCCGGCTGTACGCCGGGGAGCAGGTGCTGCTCTGCGCCGCAGGGGCCCCCACGGGGAATTTGGTCTGCGCCGAATTTCTGGGAGATCCGGCGGCGGCCGGTCAGGTTTTGGCGGCATTGCAATGCCGGCGGGGCACCTTCCGCGGGCCGGGCAATGACCGGGATTTCGCCATGTATCGGCCGTTCTCACCGGGAAAAGCGCCGGAATATTTCGGTTTGGCCTTTGATTGAGAGAAAAATACCCTCCCCACCGGGGAGGGTGTTTAAGAATGTCAAAAAAGCAGAAAGTTGGGGTTTATGGCACAGCCATTGTAGGAGGCGGCGCTACTGTAGGGCGGGGGTTTACTCCCGCCGCGCGGTTGGATGATCACCATTGCAACGCCCCTGCGGGGCTACACCACATCCGCCCCCTGCGGGGGCACCTATTTGATAAGGTATGATTGCCCCCGGCAATCATTGGGATTTTGATTCGCTGCGCGGAGCACCACCTCCAGGAGAAGGCTTTGGGGACGCCCTCTCCGGTGCAAATCGGAGATTTGCACCACCTTTCCCAGAGGGAGAGGCCAGGGGGTCAGGGGTCTTTTCGCAGAAAGAGAATTTTTCCGGCCGGGTCCACCGTCAGCAGAAACACCTCCGTCTGCCGGCAACGGTGCTCCTCCAGGATTCGCTTCAGCCAGGTCTCATCCCGGCCCGAAAGCCGCAGATTCTCCTTATACAAATATCCGTCGGCAATGATGGTGAAGGGCAGCAACTGCTTTTTCGCCTGGATGCCGGCGTCTTTTGCGCTGACCGGCTGATGGGCCGGAAAGGGAAAGACCGACAGATTGCCGTTGGTCTCCAAAATGGCATACTGCACCGTTTCCGGCTGCAGAACATCTTTCTGACGCAACTGCTCCATCAGCTCGTCCAGGGTGACCCGGGTCCGCCGCAGATTTTCCCGGAGGATCCGGCCGTTGTCGATAAGGATCACCGGCTTGCCCCACAGCACCCGCCGCAGCCAGACGGAGCGCATACAGGCCCAGGAAAACAGCATCTCCATGCCCAGCACCGTGGCAATGGGGATCACGCCGCTGTACAGCGGCAGGTCTGTTTCCTCAATGGGAATAGCGGCCAGGTTGCTCACGAGCATGGTCACCACGAATTCCGCCGGCTCCATCTCCCCCACCTGCCGCTTGCCCAGGATCCGTACAACGCCCATGAGGGACAGATACAGCACCAACGTCCTTCCCAGCAAACCAAGCATCCCATCATCCCCTCCTTTTTCCCATTTTGCCCCAGGGCAGGCAAAATATGCACCCGGCGCTTTGCGGGATAATTTCAACTTTTTGTATCGATATAAAGATATTTTGTGCAGTTCCACGGAAAAACTATGGACAATTCCCCAACTTTGCAGTATGATATAATTTGTAATATAAGGGGGACTATACCCCCGCAATAATTCAGAAGAGGTGATCGAAAATGGCGTTCCATTTTTTCGGCGGCGTACATCCGGCGGAACATAAGCACCATTCCGAAAATCAACGCATCCAGGTCTTCCCGGAACCCGATATCGTGGTGATCCCCATGTCACAGCATATCGGCGCTCCCTGCAAGCCCCTGGTCAAAAAGGGCGATCTGGTCACCAAGGGTCAGAAGATCGGCGACAATACCGGCTTGTGCGTTCCGGTCCACGCCTCTGTCTCCGGCAAGGTCAAGTCCGTGGAGATGAAGGCCCACACCAACGGCACCACCGTCATGAGCGTGGTCATCGAAAATGACCATCAGGGCACCCTGTGCGCGGATTGCAAACCCCGTACCCCGGAAGAGGTGGCAGCCCTGACCACCGAAGAACTGATCAATATCATCCGGGAAGCCGGCGTGGTGGGCATGGGCGGCGCCACCTTCCCCACCCATGTGAAGCTGTCCGGCGGCATTGGCAAGGTGG
>SVLA01000032.1 GCA_015068175.1 Oscillospiraceae bacterium | reverse complement strand
CTTATGTTGTCTCCGGTCTGCTGCAGTTCATCGCTCTGGCTCTGGTCTACAACCTGGATAAGAAGACCATGGCCAAGATTCAGGCAGACCTGGCTGCCCGTAAGGCTCAGTAATTCCTGCTGAATACCCCGTAAACATGCCTCTCCGGCTTCGGCCGGAGGGGTTTTTCATATTGACAACGGCCTCTATAGCTCCTATAATATCCCCAAGAAGAAGGGCCGCGATGATCCGCTGCAGAGGCTGCAGCAAATCATCTGCACCGGAGATGGCAGTTGCGCCGCGGTGAACAGCCAAAACATACCGCCCAACGCATCGGTGCCGTCCAGGGTCAGCAGAGGCTGACGCACACTTTTTCAGAAGGTCAAATTATCTGAAAGAGAGTGAACATCATGAGCAAATTCCGCGCATTCCTCCGCCGCAAAGACATTGTCTTTACCCTCCAGCGCTACGGCATCGACGCACTGGGCGCCATGGCACAGGGTCTGTTTTGCACCCTGCTGGTGGGCACCATCCTCAACACCCTGGGGCAGCAGCTCCACATTCCGTTCCTGAACCAGATCCTGGTCACCATTAAGCAGAATGATCAGACCATCGGTTACACCTTGGGCGGATTGGCTTCGGCCATGGTGGGTCCCGGCATGGCGGTGGCCATCGGCTACGCCCTCCACTGCCCGCCCCTGGTACTGTTCAGCCTGATCCCTGTAGGCTTTGCCGCCAACGCCATGGGCGGTTCCGGCGGGCCTTTGGCCGTGTATTTCATTGCCATTATTGCCGCAGAATTCGGAAAACTGGTCAGTAAGGAGACCAAGATCGACATTTTGGTCACCCCCATCGTCACCATTTTGGTGGGTGCCGGTGTGGCCAGCCTCATTGCGGCCCCCATCGGCGCCGCCGCATCCGCTGTGGGCGATTTTGTCAAATGGGCCACGGTGCTGCAGCCCTTCTGGATGGGCATTCTGGTGTCGGTGGTCATCGGCATTGCTCTGACGCTGCCCATCTCCTCCGCCGCCATTTGCGCGGCCCTGACCCTGACGGGTTTGGCCGGCGGTGCGGCTGTGGCCGGCTGCTGCGCCCAGATGGTGGGTTTCGCCGTCATGAGCTTCCGGGAGAATCGCTGGGGCGGATTGGTAGCCCAGGGCATCGGCACCAGCATGCTGCAAATGCCCAATATCGTTAAAAATCCCCGGATCTGGATTCCACCCATCCTGACTTCCGCCATTACCGGACCTCTGGCTACCTGCCTGTTTAAGCTGGAAATGAACGGCGCCGCCGTAAATTCCGGCATGGGCACCTGCGGTTTCTGCGGCCAGATCGGTGTCCTCACCGGCTGGGTCAGCACCGGCAAGACGGTGACCGCCTTCGATTGGGTGGGTTTGGTCCTGATCTGCTTCGTCCTCCCTGCCCTGTTGACCTGGGTCTTCTCCCTGCCCCTGCGGAAAATCGGCTGGATCAAGGAAAACGATCTGAAGCTGGATCTATAAGATCGCAAACGCCCCACGGCTGAGCCGTGGGGCGTATTTTACAGTCCGCTGCCGCGGAGTTCGATGATGCGGTCCCGCAAAGCGGCGGCGTACTCGTACTCCATCATCCGGGCGGCTTCTTTCATCTGCTTTTCCAGGCGGGCGATCTCTTTTTCCTTTTCCGCCTTGGTCATCTTGATGCCGGCGCGGCCCTTCCGCTCCGCCGTGGGGGAGGAAATCTCGATCAGGTCCCGGACGGATTTGATCACCGTCCTGGGCACGATGCCGTTGGCCCGGTTGTACTCGTCCTGGATGGCGCGGCGGCGCTCCGTTTCCCGGATGGCCGCTTCCATGGAGGGGGTCATACGGTCGGCGTACATGATGACCTTGCCGTCGGCATTCCGGGCGGCGCGGCCGATGGTCTGGATCAGGCTGGTTTCGGAACGGAGGAATCCTTCCTTGTCCGCATCCAGGATGGCCACCAGGCTCACTTCCGGCAGGTCCAGACCTTCCCGGAGGAGGTTGATGCCCACCAGGACGTCGAATTTGGCCATGCGCAGATCCCGGATGATCTCCATGCGTTCCATGGCGCCGATGTCGGAATGCATATACCGCACACGGATGCCGGCCTTCAGCAGATAGGTCGTCAGGTCCTCCGCCATCTTCTTGGTCAGGGTGGTGACCAGGACCCGCTCGTTCCGGGCGGATCGGGCGTTGATCTGGCCAATAAGGTCATCGATCTGCCCATCAATGGGTTTGACCTCCACGACCGGGTCCAAAAGGCCCGTGGGACGAATGACTTGCTCCACGATCTGGCCGGAACGGGTCCGCTCGTAGTCCGCAGGCGTGGCAGAAACGTAGATGGCCTGGTTGATCTTGCTGTCGAATTCCTCAAAGTTCAGAGGGCGGTTATCATAGGCCGAGGGCAGGCGGAAACCGTAATTCACCAGGGCATCCTTGCGGCTGCGGTCGCCGGCGTACATGGCCCGGCATTGGGGCAGGGTCACATGGCTTTCGTCTACGAAAAGGAGGAAATCCTCAGGGAAATAGTCCAGCAATGTGGTAGGGGGCGTCCCCGGTGCCCGCCCCTGGATCACCCGGGAGTAATTTTCAATGCCGTTGCAGAAGCCGATCTCCGTCAGCATCTCAATGTCGTAGGCCGTCCGCTGGGCGATGCGCTGGGCCTCGATCAGCTTATCCCGGGCCCGGAACCAGGCCACCTGCTCATCGCATTCCCGCTGGATCTCCAGCATGGCCCGCTGGAGTTTTTCTTTGGAGGCTACATAGTGGCTGGCCGGATAAATGGCCACATGGTCCACATACCGCTCCGCCACGCCGGAAACGGCATTGATCTCGCTGATACGGTCGATCTCATCACCGAAAAACTCAATGCGGATGGCCCGGCCGGACCAATAGGCCGGGTAGATCTCCAGGGTATCTCCCCGGAGGCGGAATTTGTTTCGGGAGAAATCCAGGTCGTTGCGTTCGTAACGAATTTCCGTCAGCTTGCGTAGAATGTCATCCAGGGGCCGCTCCTGCCCCACCCGCAGGGAGATCACCATGCTCCTGTAGTCAATGGGGTCGCCCAGGCCGTACAGACAACTGACGGAGGACACCACGATCACGTCCCGCCGCTCAAACAGCGCCGCCGTGGCGCTGTGGCGGAGCCGGTCGATCTCCTCATTCACCGCCGCGTCCTTTTCGATGTAGGTGTCGGTGTGGGCGATGTAAGCCTCGGGCTGATAGTAATCATAATAAGAAATGAAATATTCCACCGCGTTGTTGGGGAAAAATTCCCGAAATTCGCTGCAAAGCTGGGCCGCCAGAGTCTTGTTATGGGCCAGCACCAGGGTGGGGCGGTTCAACTGGGCGATGACGGAGGCCATGGTGAAGGTTTTGCCGGAGCCGGTCACGCCCAGGAGGGTCTGCTCCCGCAGGCCCCAATTCACACCGTTGACCAGGCCCGTAATGGCTGCCGGCTGGTCGCCGGAGGGTTTGAAATCCGATACCAATTGGAATTTATCCATCGATGCAATCCTCCTGCCAGCAAAGGCCCGATTGGGACAAGGAAACATAGTCGTCATCGGCCACCACCAAATGATCCACCAACTGGATCTCCACGGCGTACAGCGCCCGGGCCAGTTTGTAGGTGGTCAGGGCGTCTTCCGGTGACGGCAGTGCCACGCCGCTGGGATGATTGTGGGCCAGGACCACGGACGTGGCACCGGCGGCCAGGGCCATTTCCACCACCCGACGGATGGGTACGGCGGCAGAATTGACACTGCCCTCCCCCACTTCCTTACAGCAGAGCATTTTGCACTTGGCATCCAGGCACAGCAAATACACCACTTCGTTCCGGCGGCCCCGGAAATAGGGGATCAGCACTTCGCCGCAGCGCTCAACGGTATTCAGGATCACCGGGCGGTCCACGCAATGGATCTGGCAGTAGCGGTCCGCATCCCGGAGCAAAGTCAGAAACGCGGCGCTGCCGGGGCCCATACCCTCCACTTTTTCCAGTTCCTCCCGAGGCGCGTTCAGTACGCCGGCCAGGGATCCGAAGTGGCGGATCAGGTCGTGGGCGATGGGATTGGTATCCCGGCGGGGCATGCAGTAAAACAGCAGCAATTCCAATACCTGATGCTGATCAAAATGGTCTAACCCGCTTTCCAGGTAACGGTTTTTCAGCCGCTGACGGTGGCCCTCATGGGTCGACATATTTTTCACCTCTTTTTCACGTTTTTCTTGCTATTTGCTGATTTTTTCGGTAGAATAATGGAAAGTCGAATAATGTCGATTTTTCCGGTGCAAGATTCCGGGGAATCTGCACAACATATGGCCGTAAGGAGGAGCACCATGGAACACGCCGAAGAAATGAATGCAATACTTGAACAGATCCCCCTGCCCGCTTTTATCGTCCGGGACGGTTTGATCGTCCATGCCAACTCACCTGCCCTGCAGCGGCAACTGGCGCCGGGCTGTCCGATCCATGATCTTCTCCTGACCGGCGGCGAAGAATACGCCGATTTTGCCGGCGGTTGTCTGTATCTGACCCTGAATTGCTGCGGAGTCCCCAGCAGCGTTTCCGTCACCCGGATGGGCGAGGGCCTGCATCTGTTCATTTTTGAGCAGGAAGAAGATCTGGCTGAACTGCAATCCATGGCCCTGGCGGCCCAGGCATTGCGGGGGCCGCTGTCCAATGTGATGACCGTGGCCGACCAGCTTTTCCCCCTGGTGAACGAGGATGATTCCCCCCGGGCCCAGGAACAGATCGCCCGGATCAACCGGGGCCTGTTTCAGATGCTGCGCATCATCAGCAACATGTCCGATGCCTACCGCTACAGCAGCGAACATATGCCCCGGATGGACCTGATGAACATCACTGCCGTGATCCGGGAAGTTCTGGACCAGGCCGCGCCGCTGCTGGCCCACACCGGCATCCAACTGCAGTACGAAGGGCAGCAGGAACCGGTCTACTGTCTCATTGATCAGGAAAAGCTGGAGCGGGCCGTGAACAACCTGATCTCCAACGCCATCAAATTCTCCCCCAAGGGCAGCACCATCCGGGCGGCCCTGCGCCGGCGGGGCAAGATGCTGTATTTTTCCATTCAGGACAACGGTTCCGGCATTCCGCAGCATCTGCGCAGCAGTCTGTACAACCGATACCATCGGCAGCCCGGCATTGAGGACAGCCGGTTCGGCATCGGTCTGGGCATGGTGCTGGTGCGCCGGGCGGCTATGGCCCACGGCGGCACCGTGCTGATCGAGGAAGGGACCGACTTCGGTCTGCGGGTCACCATGACCATCCTCATCCGCCAGACCACAGATACTCAGGTTCGCTGTCCCATGTTCCGCGTGGATTATGCAGGAGAGCGGAGCCATGCCCTCATCGAGCTGTCCGATTGTCTCCCCCCGGAGCTTTATGAAGCCGACAATGTGAACTGATCCGCAAGCGCCGCCAAGCCGCGGCGCTTGTTTTTTATTTCGTCAGGCATTCCTGCAAATACCGGCCGGTGTAGCTTGCGGCGCAGGCCGCCACCGCTTCCGGTGTGCCCATAGCCACCACGGTGCCGCCGCCGTCGCCCCCTTCGGGGCCCAGGTCAATGATGAAATCGGCGGATTTGATCACGTCCAGGTTATGCTCGATGACCAGCACGGTGTTGCCGGCCTCCACCAACTGCTCCAGCACCTGCAGCAGCTTGTGGACATCCGCCGCATGGAGGCCCGTGGTAGGTTCGTCCAGGACGTAGATGGTCCGGCCCGTGGACACACGGCTCAGCTCCGTGGCCAGCTTGACACGCTGGGCTTCGCCGCCGGACAAGGTGGTGCTGGATTGGCCCAGCTTCACATACCCCAGGCCCACATCCACCAGAGTCTGGACTTTGCGGCTGAGTTTGGGCAGGTTTTCAAAGAATACCGCCGCTTCCTCTGCGGTCATGTCCAGGACCTGGGCAATATTTTTGCCCTTGTACTGGACTTCCAGGGTCTCCCGGTTATAGCGGGTACCCTTACAAACTTCGCAAGGCACGTACACGTCCGCCAGGAAGTGCATCTCGATCTTCACCAGGCCGTCGCCGCTGCAAGCCTCGCATCGGCCGCCCTTGACATTGAAGCTGAATCGGCCGGGGCCGTAGCCGCGGATCTTGGCATCGTTGGTGGAGGCGAAGAGGTCACGGATGTCATTAAATAGGCCCGTATAGGTGGCCGGGTTACTGCGGGGGGTGCGGCCAATGGGACTTTGGTCAATGTCGATGACCTTATCCAAATGCTCCAGACCCTCCACACAGCGGCAGGCGCCGGGGCGCACCCGGGCGCGGTTCAGCCGCCCCAGCAAGGTCTTATTCAGCACTTCCCCCACCAGGCTGGACTTGCCGGAGCCGGACACACCGGTGACGCAGGTCAGGGTCCCCAGGGGGATCTGTACGTCGATGTCTTTCAGGTTATTTTCCGTAGCGCCCCGGACGGTCAGCATTTTGCCGTTGCCGGCCCGACGGGCAGAGGGCACGGGGATCTTCTTCACGCCGGCGAGGTACTGGCCCGTAATGGACCGGGGTTCGGCCATGATCTCTTCCAGGGTGCCCGCGGCCACGATCTCACCGCCGCGGCTACCGGCACCGGGTCCCACGTCCACAATATAATCCGCCGCGCGCATAGTGTCCTCGTCGTGTTCCACCACGATGAGGGTATTGCCCAGGTCCCGGAGGCGCTTCAAGGTTGCCAGCAGTTTGTCATTATCCCGCTGATGCAGACCGATGGAAGGTTCGTCCAGGATATACAGCACGCCCATGAGGGAGGAGCCGATCTGGGTGGCCAGGCGGATGCGCTGGCTCTCGCCGCCGGACAAGGTGCCGGCGGAACGGGTCAGGGTCAGGTAGCGCAGGCCCACATCGGTCAGAAATTGCAGACGGGCCTTGATCTCTTTGACGATCTGGGCGGCGATGATGGCGGAATTTCCTTCCAGGCGAAGGTTTTCCATAAATTCCAGCTCTTTTTCGATGCTCAGGTCGCAGAAGTCCATGATGCCCATGCCGCCCACGGTCACCGCCCGGGCGATGTCGCTGAGGCGCTTGCCGCCGCAATGAGGGCAGGGGGCGCTGGACATACATTCTTCCAGTTCCTTCCGGGCCGCATCGGATTGGGTCTCCCGGAACCGCCGGGCGATGTTGTTCATGATGCCTTCGAAAGGCTGTTCCAAAACGCCCATGCCGTTGCCCCGGTTATAGGTCATCCGCAGTTTTTCGCCGCCGGTGCCGTAGAGGATCACATTTTTTGCTTCGTCGGACAGGTCCCGGAAGGGGGCATTCAGGGAAAAACGGTATTTTTGCGCCAGGGCCTCAAAATACATCCGGAAGACGCTGTCGGTGCGGCAGTTGCTCCAGCCGGAGACCTGGATGGCGCCGTCCATAATGGATTTGCTGCCGTCGGGGATCACCAGTTCCGGGTCCGCCACCAATTGGAATCCCAGGCCCGTGCAATGGGGGCAGGCGCCGGCGGGATTGTTGAAGGAGAACATCCGGGGTTCCAGTTCCGTCAGGCTGATGCCGCAATCTTCGCAGGCGTAATTCTGGGAGAAGCTCAGTTCTTCCTTGGTGGCGGGCAATTCGATGATCACCAGGCCGCCGGAATGGGCGCAGGCGGTCTCGATGGAGTCCGTCAGACGGCGGCGGAGACCCTCCTTCAGCACCAGGCGGTCCACCACCAGTTCGATATTGTGCTTTTTATTTTTCTCCGGTTTGATCTCCTCGGTCAGATCGTAGAGGATGCCGTCCACCCGGACACGGGCGAAGCCCTGCTTCCGGGCATCTTCAAAAACTTTCAGATGCTCGCCTTTTTTGCCCCGGATCACCGGGGACAGCACGATAAACCGGGTGCCCTCTCCCAGGGCCTCCACCCGGTCCACGATCTGGTCGATAGTCTGCCGGGCGATCTCTTTGCCGCATTTTGGGCAATGGGGAATGCCGGCCCGGGCCCACAGCAGGCGCAGGTAGTCATAGATCTCCGTGACGGTGCCTACGGTGGAACGGGGATTTTTGGAAGTGGTCTTTTGGTCGATGGAAATGGCCGGGGAAAGGCCGTCGATGGAATCCACGTCGGGTTTGTCCATCTGCCCCAAAAACTGCCGGGCGTAGGAGCTGAGGCTCTCCACATACCGGCGCTGGCCTTCGGCATAGATGGTATCAAAGGCCAGGCTGGATTTGCCGGAGCCGGAAAGGCCCGTAAAGACCACCAGCTTGTCCCGGGGAATGGTCAGGCTGACATTTTTAAGGTTATTCTCTCTGGCGCCCTGAATGATGATCTTGTCGTTCATAAGCCCCTCCGTCTGTCAAAATTCTTCGTAGTATTATACCACATTCCAAACAATTTCACAAGAGCGAATTCAAACAAAATTTCGTTTCTGACCATCCCGTTTCTGCCTTTGTCTTTTTGCCCGAATTCCCTCTTTTTCCCTTCCATTTTTTGGCTGTAATTTTTGTACATTGCTGTTGCTTTTTCCTACGGTGGAATGCTATAATACTTTTGGTATGATATATACACCGCACTACATATAAATATTTACAAAGTGAGGTCAGCCTGATGATTGCGTATTCGGAGAATATCAAGGTTTTCTGCGGCAATTCCAATCCGGAATTTGCCAAGACCGTCTGCAAAGAGCTGGGTATTGAGCTTGGTAAGAGCGAAGTCCGCACCTTTGCCGACGGTGAAGCATCCGTCACTCTGAGTGAGACCGTCCGCGGCGCGGACGTGTTCCTGATCCAGTCCACCTGCAAGCCCGTCAATGATCATCTGATGGAACTGCTGGTGATGATCGACGCCTGCCGCCGTGCTTCCGCCGGCCGCATCACCGCCGTGATCCCCTACTTCGGCTACGCCCGTCAGGACCGCAAGGCCAAGAGCCGCGATCCCATCTCCGCCAAGCTGGTGGCCAACATGGTCACCGTGGCCGGCGCCGACCGGGTGCTGACCATGGACCTCCACGCCGCCCAGATCCAGGGTTTCTTTGACATTCCCCTGGACCATCTGCTGGGTAACGTGACCTTTGTGGACTACTTTATGAAGAAGTTCCCCGAAACTGAATTCGATCACGAAAATGATTTCGTGGTGGTCTCCCCCGACGTGGGCTCCGTGGCCCGCTCCCGGGCCTTCGCCGCCAAGATGCACATGGGCCTGGCCATCGTGGACAAGCGCCGCCCCAAGGCCAATGTCTGTGAAGTGATGAACATCATCGGCGACGTCCGCGGCAAGACCTGCATTCTGTACGACGACATCGTGGATACCGCCGGTTCTCTGTGCAACGCCGCCAATGCCCTGGTCACCGTCGGCGGCGCCAAGGCGGTGTACGCCTGCGCCACTCACGGCGTTCTGTCCGGCCCCGCTTACGACCGGATCGAGGAAAGCGCCCTGACGGAGATGGTCTTCCTGAACACCATTCCCCAGAGCGGCAATACCCCCAGCGGCAAGCTCCACTATCTGGACGTGGCGCCCGTATTCGCCCGGGCCATTGATCATATCCACGGCGGCACTTCCATCCAGGATCTGTTCTGATGCTCGGAAGGAAAAGCGACGCCTGGCTCATTGTGGGTCTGGGCAATCCCGGCAAGGAATATGAGCGCACCCGGCACAATGCCGGCTGGATGGCCCTGGACCGTCTGGCGGATCAGCTCGGCTGCAAGATCGACAAGGGCAAGTTTCAGGGCCTTTACGGTCAGGCCAATTACGCCGGCAATAAGGTGTATCTGCTGAAGCCCATGACCTATATGAATCTGTCCGGCCGGTCGGTGCTTCAGCTCAGCGCATATTTCAATATCCCGCCCCAGCGGATCATCGTTCTGTTTGACGATATTTCCCTGGAACCCGGCCGGCTGCGGGTCCGCGCTGACGGCAGCGCCGGCGGTCACAACGGCATCAAGTCCATTATTGCGGAAGTAGGGAGCCAGGATTTCCCCCGGGTAAAGATCGGCGTGGGCGGCAAAGCTCATCCGGATCAGAATCTGGCGGATCATGTGCTGTCCCATTTCTCCTCCGGGGAGGAAAAGGCATTGGCCTCGGCCCTGGACCGGGCCGTCGATGCGGCGCTGTGCATCATTGATCACGGCGTGCCGGAGGCCGCCAACCGCTACAACGGATCCAGGCCGTAAACAATCGAAAAAACACGGAAAGGGGAGGTAAAGTCCCCTTTCCGCGTTCCTGCGTGGAGGTAATCATGACCCATCTTCTTTCCCTGCTCTCATCCGTACCGGAATACGCCGCCCTCCGCTCCGCCGTTCAGAATCGGCAGAGCGCCGCCGTTACCGGCATCGGTCAGATCAACCGCAGCCATCTCATCGCGGCGCTGCGGCAGGATACTTCTGCGCCCATGGTCCTGATCACCCAGGACGATATGGCCGCCCGGCGGCTGCAGGAGGATCTGCAAAGCTTCCTGGGGGAGACCTTCCCCATCCTGCCCAGCCGGGAACTGACCCTTTATGACACCGCCGTGGTATCCCGGGCCTGGGAGCAAAAGCGGCTGCGGCAGCTTTACGATCTCCAACGTGGGCAGACCCGGGTGCAGATCATGAGCTGGGAGGCCCTCAGTCAGCGGACCATGCCCCCTCAGGTCCTGCGGAACGCGGCGTTCTGCCTGACCATCGGGGCGGAATACGCCATGGACGATCTGGCCGCCCGGCTGGCCGCCTCCGGCTACAGCCGCTGCGGCATGGTGGAGGGTCCCGGTCAGTTTGCCATTCGCGGCGGCATTCTGGACGTGTTCTCCCCTGCCGCCGACCGGCCCTTCCGGGCGGAATTTTTCGGTGACGAACTGGACACCATCGGCTATTTTGACCCGGCCACCCAGCGGCGGACGGAGAACACCGACGCCGTGGTGATCCTGCCCGTGGGTGAGACCCAGCCCCGGCTTCATCCCCAGGGGATCCAGGGCCTGTGCGACGATCTGCG
The DNA here is from genome assembly GCA_015068175.1 of Oscillospiraceae bacterium. The sequence goes on along the minus strand of SVLA01000032.1, from coordinate 5,216 downwards.
GCACCTGATCCAGCGTCAGCGCCGCCGCAAAAATATAAATGAGGCCCTGGTGGCCACATTGGAAAAAGACCTGCAAAAATACGAAAACGGCCTGCAAAACCCCGCATCGGACCGTTATATGGCCTTGATCTATCCGGATTTTGCCACGGCCATGGATTATATCCCGGAAGGGGCCACGTTGGTCCTTTGCGATCAGGGCAATCTGAAGCGGGCCGCCCGGACCCGGACCGAAGGGGTGGGACTGCAACTGGATTCCCTGCTGCAGGGCGGTCTGCTGGCCGGCGAACTGTGCGACTATGTGTGCCAATGGGAGGATTTCTGCGCCCAGCTTTCCGGCCGGATCTGCGTATATTTCGACTCCTTCAGCGGCAGTTCCTATCCCGAAGAAAACCGGCCCAAGCATCTTCTGCCCATGGTCGCCAAGCAGCTACCCAGCTACGGCAGTTCCCTGGACACCGCCGTGGCGGATCTGCAGCACTATCAGCGGCTGGAATTCGCCACCCTGGTCCTCTGCGGCAGCCGCCGCAGAGCGGAAATGCTCCAGGAGATGATCTCTGCCAAGGGCATCTCCGCATTCATCGCCATCCCACTGGAGACCCAGCCCAAGCAGAGACAGATCCTGCTGACGGAGGGGACGCTGCCCTTCGGCATGGAATATCCCGACACCAAGCTGGCCATTCTCACCGAGGGACAACTGGTGGCCCGAACCCAACCCAAGCGGCGGCCGGCCAAAACCACCGCCACCAACCGGCAAAAACTGAATTCCTTTACGGACCTGACCCCCGGCGATCTGGTGGTCCATGAGAATTACGGCATCGGCCGGTTCGTGGCCATGGAGCAGATCAAGGTGGACGGCGCTGTCAAGGACTATATCAAGATCGCTTATCAGGGCACGGACACCCTGTTTGTCCCGGCCACACAATTGGACCTGGTAAGCAAATATATCGGCAGCGGCGGTGAGGACGCCACCGTGCGTCTGAACAAGATCGGCACCGATGCCTGGCAAAAGACCAAGGCCAAGGCCCGGAAGGCCGCCAAGGACATGGCCGCGGAGCTGATTCAGCTTTACGCCGCCCGGCGGCGGCAGGAAGGTTTTGCCTTTTCCGCCGACACCCCCTGGCAGCAAGAATTTGAAGACAATTTCCCCTACCCGGAAACCGACGATCAGCTCCGATGCATCGCGGACATCAAGCATGACATGGAATCCCCCATTCCCATGGATCGGCTTCTCTGCGGCGACGTGGGCTTCGGCAAGACGGAGGTGGCCCTGCGGGCGGTGATGAAAGCCATTATGGACGGCAAGCAGGTGGCCATTCTGGTGCCCACCACGGTCCTGGCGCAGCAGCATTATCAGACCGCCATCGGCCGGTTCCGGGGATTCCCGGTAAACATCGATGTTCTCAGCCGCTTCCGTTCCACGGCGGAGCAGAAGCGGACATTGCAGAATCTCCGCAGCGGCAGTGTGGATCTGGTGATCGGCACCCATAAGCTGCTGCAAAAAACCGTGGAGTTCAAGGATCTGGGTTTGCTGATTGTGGACGAGGAGCAGCGCTTCGGCGTCAGCCACAAGGAGCGGCTGAAGGAGATCTCCACCGGCGTGGATGTGCTGACCCTCTCCGCCACCCCCATTCCCCGGACGCTGAACATGGCGCTGTCCGGCATCCGGGATATGTCCACCATCGAGCAGCCGCCCCAGGACCGTTATCCGGTGCAGACCTTTGTGATGGAACACAATCCTGCCATCATCGACGATGCCATCCGGCGGGAGGTGGAGCGGGGCGGCCAGGTCTACTACCTGCACAACCGCACCGATACCATCGACCAATGTGCCGGCGCTCTCCGTCGGCGGATCCCAGGGTTGAATGTGGCTGTTGCCCACGGACAGATGGGTGAAGACGCCCTGGGCGACGTGATGCAGGCTATGGCCGCCGGAGAGATCCAGGTGCTGGTCTGCACCACCATCATCGAGACCGGTCTGGACATTCCCAATGCCAACACCCTCATCATCGAAAACGCGGACCGGTTCGGCCTTTCCCAGCTCCATCAGCTCCGGGGCCGTGTGGGCCGCTCCACCCGGCATGCTTACGCATATTTCACCTACAAGCCGGCCAAAAATCTGTCGGAAGTGGCCGAAAAGCGGCTCTCCGCCATTCGGGATTTCGCGGAATTCGGTTCCGGCTTCAAGATCGCCATGCGGGATCTGGAAATCCGGGGCGCAGGAAATTTGCTGGGCGCAGAGCAATCCGGCCACATGATGAGCGTAGGCTATGATATGTACCTGAAATTGCTGGACGAGGCGGTGCTGGAAGAAAAAGGCGAGAAGCCCCGTCAGCCCGATTGCACCGCCGACCTGAACGTCACCGCCAATGTGGATCAGGATTACGTCAGCCGGGGGGAGGAACGGATGGACCTCTACCGCCGTATGGCCGCCATCCGCAGTCAGGAAGATGCCGACGATCTGCTGGACGAGATCATCGACCGCTACGGCGATCCGCCCAAGGGCGTGCTGAACCTCATCGACATCGCTCTGCTCCGGGCCCGGGCCCGGCTGTGCGGGATCCTGGACATCCGGCAGAAGGCCGGCGAGGTGCTGTTTACCCTGGCCGGGTTGGATTTTGAGGCCGTCAGCGCCCTGTGCGCCGACCCGGATTACAAGGCCCGGGTACAGTTGGTGGCCACCGCAAAGGTGCCGACGCTGCGGCTGAAGCTTTCTTCCGGCGTAGACAGTCTGCGCCAGAGCCGCATTTTTGTGGAGCGATACCTGAAATATTGCAAAAAATAACCGAAATTTACAGGAAATTCACGGTTTGGTTACGATTTGTCATTGAAATTTAGGACAAATATGGTACAATACCCATGTATGACCATTACCATTCCCGCGGCTTCGGCCGCTGACAGACAGGAGCAGTTTATGAACAATCCGGATACTTTTGACGAGACCCGTCGGGTCTCTATGGATGCCGGCGGCCGGCCCGCTTCCAACGAACGGAAGCGTCCTGCCACCCGTCCCCGTCCGACACCCTCCCGCCGGGCCGCGCAGAAACGGCGGCAGCAGCAGCGGATCCTCATCGGCGTTTGCATCGGTGCCGTGGTGATCCTGCTGGTCATGGTGGGTATTTTGATCTCCATGCTGAGCAAGCCGGAGGATGACGACGGTCTGATCCGCAACAACGTCTTTGCCGCCGGCGTGGATCTGAGCGGCATGACCCCGGAGCAGGCCAAGGCCGAACTGAAGGCCCAGACCGACAACACCTACAGCGTTCTGGACATGACCATCTCCATCCTGGACAACAAGTATGTGCTGTCCCCTGCCCAGACCGGCGCCTCTTTGGATGTGGATGCTGTGGTGGAGGCCGCCTATAACTACGGCCGTGATTCCAAGGTGGATCCGTCCACGGCTTACAACGTGTCTATTCTGGAGTATCTGAATCTGGATACCGCGTACATCCAGAGCTTTATCAACGACCTGGGCAACCAGTATGCAACCACTCTGAAGCAGCCCAGTTACAATCTGGAAGGCACCCGGCCCGAGCTGACCCAGGGAGAACACGATCCTTCCGTGGTCCACCAGACTTTGACCATTCAGATCGGCACCGCCGAATACGGCCTGAACACCGACACCCTCTATGAGCAGGTCATGGATGCCTATGAGATCAACCTCTTTGACGTGACCGCACAATGCTCCCTCCTGGCGCCCCAGAATCTGGATGCCGAGACGCTGTATGATTACGCAGGCTGTGTTGATCCGGTCAATGCGGTGCTGGATCCCGCGACCTACGAGGTCACACCCCACATCTACGGCTACGGCTTTACGCTGGATCAGCTCAGGACTGCTCTGGAGAGCGCAAAATACGGCGATACCCTGACCCTGGAACTGCGGTTCCTGGAGCCGGAGATCAAGTCCGACTGGTACACCAAGGATATGTTCCAGGACACTCTGGCCACCTTCTCCACGCCTCTTTCCACGGATCCTGCCTGGAATGAGAATGTGAAACTGGCGGCCCAGCTCCTGAACGGCACCATCGTCAAGACCGGCGACAGCTTCTCCTTCAACACCGCCCTGGGTCAGCTGACCGCCAGCGCCGGTTTCCAGAATGCCTACAAATATGTGGGCAAGTCCTATCAGAGCGTCCTGGGCGGCGGTGTCTGCCAGGCCGCATCCACCATTTATTACTGCGCCCTCATGGCGGATCTGCAGATCCTGGAGCGCAGCAGCCACTCTTACGCCGTGTCCTACATCCAGGCCGGTTTCGATGCCGAGATCATGGACGGCCTTATGGATCTGAAGTTCACCAACAACACGGACAACGCCATCCGCATTGATCTGTCCGTTACCGCCGGCGAGCTGACGGTGACCATTCTGGGTTCCGATACCCGGAGTTACAGTTCCATGCTCAGCTATGTGGTGGATGAGACCTACGTGCCCGGCACAGTCTACAATACCATGTATGAGTTCAACGCCGGCGGTTACACCGAAGGCACCGTCCTCAGCGAAGGCATTGTGGGTTACAAGATCAGCACCTACATCACCCGGATCGATAAGGAGACGGAAAAGACCGTGGAGGAAGTCCTGGTGGCCACTACATACTACGCTAAGCGGGATCAGGTGGTAGTAGACATTTACGAACCGCCCATTGATCCCACCGATCCTACCGATCCTACCGATCCCACGGATCCCATCGGTCCCACCGATCCCTCCGATCCCACCGATCCCATCGGTCCTACGGATCCTTCCGATCCTACGGTGCCCTCAGATCCCACGGAGCCCAGTATTCCTGTGACCCCCACCGATCCCAGTCAGCCCACGGACCCCGCTCCCGCAGCATAAAAAGTACGGCCCCGGATCCGTTCCGGGGCCGTTTCTTATTCCATTGCACGAATATCCAAATGGTAGTCGATCTCCCCTGCCGCGGTGTTTTCGATCTCGATGGCATACACCAGGTCGATAAAGCCGCCGGCCGGCGTAATGTCGAAGAGGATCTGCTTGGCGCAGACCCGCATCATCAGGGCGCCGATGTCCATTTGATAAAGGGAATCGTGGGGCACGCCCCGCTGGAAGATCATTTGGGAATTCAGCTTTCCACGGCGGGTCAGGATCACCTTGTCCGGCTCCACCCGGAAGGTGGTGGTGACCCCCTCAAGGCCCGTCAGGTCGCTTTCCACATAGCTCACATCCCAGCCGCCGTCCCGCAGTTCCATGGTTCCTTCGGTCACCA
>SVLA01000179.1 GCA_015068175.1 Oscillospiraceae bacterium | reverse complement strand
CCCGATCACTTCGATCCCCGTCAGTACCTGAAGCCCGCCCGCGCCAACATCAAGGAGATCGTCCGCCACAAGCTGATCCATGTCCTGGGCTGCGCCGGCAAGGCCTAATTGCCATCCATAAACAATTTGGACTCCCTCACCCGAGGGAGTCCATTTTTGTGTGCAGAGCGATGTCGGTGCGGCGGTATTCCAGTTCCTCGCAAAGTGCAATGTAGTGCTCTAACAGGGCCCGGTCCTGAGGCGGCAATTGTTCCACAATACGCAGGTATTCTGTTTCAAGAGCTAAGCATTCCGATAGTGTACTTTGATAAATTTCGTCGCAAAGCGTTAGGCTGGCCAGCAGTTGTTCCTCTTGCTGTGTCATGATGATCACCTCAATTTACATTATACTCAATATATTAGGCATAGTCAAGCGATTGAGCATGGTAAAATAAATCCGGTGATGCAAAATGATCAGCTATAAACCGTTCTATGAAACGTTACTTCGGAAAAATTTGACCGAATACAATTTGATATATAAGCAAGGATTCTCCGCCAATACATTGCACCGGATGCGCCAGGGCAAGCATATCAGCACCAAGACCCTGGATGCGCTGTGCGAGGCACTGGATTGCAAGGTGGAAGAGATCATCTGCCATGAAAAAGAGTGAAACGACTCCCTCGGATGAGGGAGCCGTTTTTCTTATGCTTCCTTTTCCCGGCCCTGGCAGGTGAACAAGATCACTTGCTTGGTTTCTGCGGTCTCCCGAAGAACATCCATGGCGATGGCCAGGCGGGTGTCATCGAAACGGGCGAATACATCGTCTAATACCAGGGGCGCGTCGGGGGTCAGTTCCTCGGCCACCGCCAGACGCAGGGCCAGATAAAGCTGATCCACGGTGCCATCACTTCGGTATTGGGCAGGGTGGAGGTTGACCTCGCCTTCGGCGGAAGCGGTGAGGCTGAAGTCGTCGCCCAGGGTGATGCGCCGGTAACGGCCGCCGGTGAGCCGGCTGAAGAGCGCCTGGGCCCGCTGAGAGATCCGGGGCGCGAAGCGGCGCTGAAGCTGCTGCTTGGCGCTGCGGAGAGCGTCCTGGGCCATTTCCAGGGCGTAGTAGAGGTCCTCCAGCCGATGGATCCGCCGGTTCAATGCATCCAAACGGGCCCGAAGCTGGAATTCGGAACCCAAAGACTCGGCCTTGCCCTGGGTCTGACCCAACTGCGCGTGGAGCTGCTGCTGACGCTGGCTGCCCTGTTCCAGCAGCCGCTCCGTTTCCTCGGCGGTGTACTGGAGGGGATCCGGTCCTTCCGGCGCGGAAACGGGTTTGACCATGCTCTGCAGGATCTGATGGTGCTGTTTGCATTGCGTCAGATCCTTCCGGGCCCGGTCATAATCCTCCCAAAGATCCACAGCCTTTTTCCATTTGGCTAGGCACTGGGACAATGGGGCGCCGCCGGTGAGGGCCTGGATGCGTTCCTGCAGATCCCTGCGCTGCCGGTCCAGATCGGCCCGGTCAGCCTGGGCGGCGGCCAGATCCCGGTCATATTTTTCCCATGCTTCGGCGGCCAGTCGGACGTGGGACGCCCAATCTTTGGGCGCCAGGCCGGGATAACGTTCTGCCAACGCCTGCTGCTTCCGGCGGATGCCCTTGGTGCGCAGGACGCAGGCTGTCAGTACCGCAATGCCGGCTACGGCCGCCGCCAGACCGCACCACAGCAGCCATTGGCTCTGCCACAGGCCAAAGGCCAGGACGGCCACCGCCAACAGGGCATAAATGGCCACAAAGAGGCTGTTTTTCTTCTTGCCGGCTTCCAGGGCGGCGTACTGCGCCTGATCCCGGCCGGCGGATTCTGCATCCACGGCGGGGCGGGGGAGGGCAGGCTGAGCCGGCCCGGGCGGCAGTTCACGCTCCCGCTGCTGAAGGCGATAGATCTCGTCGCTCAGCAGTTGGGCCCGTTCCAGACAATTCTGCGCCTCGATCCGGGGGAGCTGATCCTTGCAGGCATTTTCCAAGGCGGCGCAATGCCCCTCCGTCTGGGCCAGGGCCTCCTCGGCCTGGGCCAGCTTCGCCTGATTGTCCAGGGATGCCTGATAATTCAGCGCCGCGGCGTGATTTTTCAGAGCGGCGATCTGACCGGCGACCTGCTGCTGTTCGGCCTGCAATTCGGCGGCCCGATGATTCAGGTCCTGGAGGTCATAAAGAGATTGCTGGATCTGATCCCGATCGTTCTCTGCCTGGGGCAGGAGACCGGTGCGGTTGTGCCGGCACTTGTTTTTCAGATTTTTCAGGGTCTCTCCCAATCGGTCCCCGTCGTCGCTCTCGTCGCCGGTGGTCACCAGATTGTTCAGCCGCCGGCGGAGGGCATCATCCTGGGTCACGGGGAGATCGTTCAGCCGCAGGAAACCGGACCGGACGAACACGCTCCGCTCCACGCCCAGGAGGATCTCGCCGCATTTCAGACCGTTCAATTCGGGAACATCCAGGCCGGTGTCCGTTTCGTAGGCCCGGAAATTGCCAAAGATCACCCGGCCCCGGGTGGAGCGCTCGATGGTGATGTCCCGTCCGTTCCAGTTCAGGTCGATGCGGCCGGCCATCGGGACCCCGGACCAGGGGGCATAGCGGTCCTTATCCGCCAGGGATGCGGCGGTACTGCGGGCCCGGGTGTCGATGCCGTAGAGCATATTCACCAGAAAGGCGCACCAGGTGGATTTGCCCCATTCGTTGGGGGCCTGGATGATGTTCAGCCCCGGCTGGAGGGTCAATGTGGCGTTCTCCAGCTTGCCGAAGGTGGCGGTCATGGAATAGATCTTCACGGCAGCTTCACCTCCTGCCCATCCAGGATCTGCCGG
>SVLA01000178.1 GCA_015068175.1 Oscillospiraceae bacterium | reverse complement strand
GGTGACTGATGAGGGGACTCACCTGATTGAACGGTAATCTTCCGAAAAACCGTACTGCGGTCCCCTCATCCGGCCCTTTGGGCCACCTTCCCCCCAGGGGGAAGGTATTAAGCTAAACGATAATTTACCATTCCAAACCCCGGCCTTGACTTTCTCACAGCCAGCAGGTAAACTGATATTTGATATTATATGAGGAGGTACTCCCCCATGGCACCCAAGGTTTATTTCACTGACTTTTGCACCGGCACATCCGAGACCCTGCCCCAGAAGCTGGCACGGCTGATTATGTCCGCCGGTATCGACCAGATCGACTTCCAGGATAAGTTTGTGGCCATCAAGATCCACTTCGGCGAGCTGGGCAATATGGCCCACCTGCGGCCCGGCTATGCCCGGGTGCTGGTGGACATCATCAAGGACCTGGGCGGCAAGCCCTTCCTGACCGATGCCAACACCATGTATGTGGGCTCCCGGAAGAACGCTCTGGACCACATTGAGACCGCTTATCTCAACGGCTTCACCCCCTATTCCACCGGCTGCCATGTGATCATCGCCGACGGTCTGAAGGGCACCGACGATGTGGCTGTGCCTGTGGAGGGCGGCGAGTACGTCAAGTTCGCCAAAATCGGCCGGGCTGTGATGGATGCAGACATCGTCATCTCCCTGAATCACTTCAAGGGCCATGAGGAGGCCGGCTTCGGCGGCGCCATCAAGAACCTGGGCATGGGCTGCGGCTCCAATGAGGGCAAGCGGGACATGCACTCCGACGGCCGCCCCCTGATCGATGAGACCAAGTGCATCGGCTGCGGCACCTGCGCCAAATACTGCGCCCATGAGGGCCCCAAGAAGGAGGGCAAGACCTATAAGATCGACTGGGTCACCTGCATGGGCTGCGGCCGGTGCCTGGATGTATGCCCCGTGAAGGCTATTTACCACGACAACCGGGAGGCAGGCCGGATTCTGAACTACAAGATGGCCGAGTACACCAAGGCCATCCTGGACGGCCGTCCCCATTTCCATATCTCCCTGGTTCGGGACGTGAGCCCCTACTGCGACTGCCACGCGGAGAACGACCTGCCCATCGTGCCCGATGTAGGTATGTTCGCCTCCTTTGATCCCGTGGCCCTGGACCTGGCCTGCGCCGATGCGGTCAACGCCCAGTCTGTGAACCCCGGCTCCAAGCTGGACAAGGCCAACCGGCCCGACCTGGACAACCTGACCGGTTCCTTCCCCCACACCAACTGGCGCAGCCAGATCGCCCACGCGAAAAAGATCGGTCTGGGCGAGGATCAGTACGAACTTATTACCATTTAATTCCATTTCCGGCTAAAGTCCGCCCCAAAAACACACTTTTCCGCGCTCCGCGAACAAATCAGCGTTTTGCGTAAAATTTGATTTTCCTGAAAACGGCCCTTGTGCAGCTTGCACAAGGGCCGTTTTTGATTTGCTTAAAAAACAGCAAAAATTGGAGTTTTTCTGCCGGAAAAATTGCATAATTTTTTCGGTATCTCCCTATCAAATGGGGTTTCCCAGCTCGCTTTGCAATTTTCGACTTGAAATGTTGCAAAACAAATTGTATAATGCACCCATCATCATTTTTCCGGGGCCGTCCCCGGAGACAAGGAGGAAAAGAATATGAAAATGAGAAGAATGATTTCCATCGTGCTGGTCCTGGCTCTGGCCATGACCCTGGCCGCCTGCGGCGGCAGTGCTGCCACCAAGATGACCATGGGTACCGGCGGCACCTCCGGCACCTACTACGCCTTCGGCGGCGTTCTGGGTCAGTACATCAAGAACCATGCTGGCATCGATGTGACTGTTGTTTCCACCGACGGCTCCAAGGCCAATATCGAGTCCATCGCCGCCGGTGACTACCAGCTGGGCACCGTCCAGTCCGACGTTATGGCTTATGCCTGGGCCGGCACCCGCTCCTTCGAAGCAAACGGCAAGATTGACTCCTTCCGTGTTGTGGCCGGTCTGTACGCTGAGGCTGTGCAGCTGATCACCATGGATCCCGAGATCCAGTCCGTTGCCGACCTGGCCGGTAAGAACGTGTCCATCGGCGCCCCCAACTCCGGCGTCTACTTCAACGCCATCGACATTCTGGCCGCTGCCGGTCTGACCGAGGCTGACATCAATCCCCAGTACATGAGCTTCGCCGACTCCACCGACGGTCTGAAGGACGGCAAGATCGACGCAGCCTTCATCGTGGCCGGTGCCCCCACCGCCGCCATCACCGAGCTGTGCACCACCAACGACGCTTTCCTGGTTCCCATTGACGGCGACGTTGCTGAGGCTCTCTTCGCCGCTTCCCCCTTCTACACCGCCTACACCATCCCCGCCGGTACCTACGCCGGTCAGGATGCTGATGTGACCACCGTCACCGTCAAGGCTACCCTGATTGTCTCCGCCGACGCTTCCGAGGATGATGTCTACAATCTGACCAAGGCCATCTTCGAGAACATCGATGCCATCGCCGCCGAGAACGGCAAGGGCGCTGAGCTGTCCGTTGAGAATGCCACCTCCGGCATGACCGCTCCCTTCCACGCAGGTGCTGCCAAGTACTTCGCTGAAAAGGGTGTCACCGTCGCCACCGAGTAAATCACAGCCAACGCAACAGGCTGCGGCACAAGCCGCAGCCTGTTTTCCCCATTGCTTGGGAGGATAAATTATTGTTTACAAGAGCTTCCCCCCGGGGGGAAGCTGGCACCGCGTAAGCGGTGACTGATGAGGGGACTCACCTGATTGAACGGTAATCTTCCGAAAAACCGTACTGCGGTCCCCTCATCCGGCCCTTTGGGCCACCTTCCCCCCAGGGGGAAGGTATTAAGCTAAACGATAATTTA
>SVLA01000031.1 GCA_015068175.1 Oscillospiraceae bacterium | reverse complement strand
CACCTCAAAGGGGATACCCTGCTTGCCGATGACGGTGGTGTGCAGACTCTGGTACATGTTGGGCTTGGGGGTGGAAATGTAGTCCTTGAACCGGCCCGGCACCAGGTTGAACAGATCGTGGACATGACCCAGAACGTTGTAGCAATCGGGGATGGAGTCCACCAGACACCGGAAGGCGTAGATGTCGTACAGTTCGTCGATGGTCTTGCCCTGGGCCCGCATTTTGCGGTAGATGGAGTAGACATGCTTGATGCGTCCATAGGTCTTGCTGTGGATACCCATGGCATCCAGCCGTTCCTGGATGGTGTTCTGGATCGTCCGCATAAAGGCATCGTCTTCTTCTCTGTGGGCGTTCAGATAGGCCATGATGGCATTGTAATTCTCAGGGTCCAGATACCGCAGGGCAATGTCTTCCAGCTCCCATTTGACCTTCTGCATACCGAGCCGGTGGGCCAGAGGCGCGTAGATGTCCATGGTCTCCCGGCATTTTTTGATCTGCTTTTCCGGGGTCTGGTACTGCATGGTCCGCATATTGTGGAGCCGGTCGGCGATTTTGATCAGCACCACCCGGATGTCCTTGGACATGGCCATGAACATTTTCCGCAGATTTTCCATCTGGGCTTCTTCGGTGGAGGTGAAATCCGTCCGGGTCAGTTTGGTAACGCCTTCCACCAGTTCGGCAACGCTGGTGCCGAAGATCTTCTCGATCTCCTCGTGGGAGGCGTCGGTGTCCTCAATGCAATCGTGGAGCAGGGCGCCCAGCACCGCGTCGGTGTCCAGGCCCATTTCCACCACGATCTCCGCCACCGCCAGGGGGTGGATGATATAGGGCGAACCGTCTTTCCGCTTCTGATGGCAATGCTTGGCATCGGCGTATTCCACGGCCCGCTGGATCAGGTTCATGTCCGCGCCGGGCATATGCTGCCGCAGTACGGCCATCATGGATTCATAGTGGGCTTCAAAACTTTCCATAGTAAACTCAACTTTCTTTTGCCTGCAGCAGCCGCTGCATGGTGGTGCTGGTATTCAGATCGGCCTTGTTGGGGCCGGGTGTAAGCTGGATGAGCAGGTGCTTGTGCATTTTCTGGATCTGCAGCAGACCCACGTCGCTGAAAATGTCCAGGCAGGTCAGCAACTGGCCCAGACTCATGGGACTGTCGGACCAGCGGACGATCTTGCGGCACAGACACATGGGGGATTCCTGAATGGGGCGGCCCACCTGGGCCAGATAGCGCCATACGGTGCCCAGCATCTGCCGGTCGGGACACAGCGCTTCGGCGTCGGCGGCTTCCGGCCGGCCATTCCGCAGGCGGCTGTAGCCGGTGGCATCGGGATCGCACCGGGCGCTGCAGCTTGGGCGGATGTCCACCAGATTCATCTGGACCGTCCGATCCCCCTTGAATTCGTTGACCTGGGGATGGAAGGCCACGTCCACCAGATCTCCCGGCTCGATGGAAGCGGTCTCCGGGGTGGCGGAAAAATAGATGGCGTTGATGTAATGGCGGCCCTGCTTCAGCCGCAGGCGCATATGCCGGCCGCTGCCCACCATGCTGATGCGGTCCACGGTCATCTTTTCCATCACCAGCAGAGGCTTGGGACAGCCGTTGCCGCAGGGTTCCAGGGCGGCCAGGGCATCGATACCCTTCACCGTCAGCAGTTCCGCCGTCACGGCGCAATCCGCATCCAGCACCGTCCGGGGTCCTTCGGAAGAAGCGTAGTATTCCGCGGCCAGACGGCAGATCTCCTGCCGGAAATTGGCGATCTGATCCCGGTGGATGGTAAATCCTGCCGCCAGTTCGTGACCGCCGTAGCTTTCCAGCAGGGGGGCCAGGGCCGTCAGGGATGCAAACAGATTAAATCCGCCGAAACTGCGGGAGCTGGCCTTGCCATGCTCACCGTCCAGGCAGATGAGGAAGGCGGGGCAACTGAATTCTTCGGCCATGCGGCTGGCCACGATGCCCACCACGCCCTGGTGCCAGCTTTCGTCCGCCAGCACGATGGCCTCCATTTTCTTGTTTTCCGGCAGCATGGATACGGCCTGGGCATAGATCTCCGATTCCACCGCCTGCCGCTGGCGGTTCAGGTCGCACAGGGCCCGGGCCAAAAGCTGGGCCTTCTCGTCATCATCGGTCCAAAACAGCTCCACGGCCAGATCGATCTGTCCCATGCGGCCGGCGGCATTGATCCGGGGCGCCAGGACAAAACCGATGGTGGAAGCGCTGATGTTTTCGGGATCGCAGCCCCCTTCTTTCATCAGGGCGGCGATGCCGGGCCGGCGGGTGTGCTGCAAAAGGGTCAGACCCTTGGCCACGAATGTCCGGTTTTCCCCCAGGAGGGGCATCACGTCGGCCACGGTGCCCAGGCAGACCATGTCGCCGTATTCATCCAGCACCGACTGCTGATCGCCGCTGAGGGCGCAGGCCAGCTTGAAGGCCACGCCCACGCCGCACAGATTCCGGTGGGGATAGGTGCAGTCCGGCCGATGGGGATCCACCACCGCCACGGCATCGGGCAGGGTGTCTTTGCATTCGTGGTGGTCGGTGATCACCAGGTCGATGCCCAGCTCCTTGCAAAGCTGTGCCTCGCTGACGGCGGTGATACCGCAGTCCACGGTGATGATCAGCTTCACGCCTTCGGCGGCCAACTGCCGCAGGGCGATGGGGTTCAGGCCGTAGCCTTCCTCCATCCGCCCCGGGATATAGCTGACCGCGTCGGCGCCGTTTTTCCGCAGAAAATCCGTCAGCAGGCAGGTGGAGGTGATGCCGTCCACGTCATAGTCGCCGAATACGGCGATCTTTTCGCCCCGGGTCATGGCCAGGGCCACCCGGCCCACGGCCAGGTCCATATCCTTCATCAGGAAGGGGTCGTCCAGGGGCGCGTCGCAGGACAGATAATCCCGGGCGCTTTGGGGGTCTTCGATGCCCCGGGAAGCCAGGACCATGGCGGTCAGGGGCGCGCAGCCGCTGACCGCAAGGGCGTTGACGGCATTCATTTGCGGTTCATGTACATTCCAAATTCCATATTTCACGACAATACACATCCATTATAACTTTTTCTCAATATTATAGCAAAATATAACGGAATGCACAATAGGAATAATGAAAAAATGTCCCCGATTTCGATTTTCTCCCGGCTTTATGCCGGATCCCGGCCGGCGGCCAACTGTTTGACCGTCACCGCCAGCAGCGGCGCCGCCAGCATGCCCGGCAATCCCCACAGCCGATACCCCAGATAAATGGCCCCCAGGGTCACCAGCGGATCCAACCCCAACTGTTTGCCCACCAGTTTCGGCTCCAGGATCGACCGCAGCAGCACCGCCACGGCGCACACCCCCAGCAGGCCCACCGCCCGGACATTCTGTCCCTGAATAAAGCAGACGATGCTCCAGGGCACCAGGATCACCCCGGTGCCCAGCACCGGCAGGGCATCGGCCAGGGCAATCAGCGCCGCCCACAGCAGGGCGTTTTCGATCCGCAGAAGCAGAAATCCCGGGGCCAGCACCCCAAACGTTACGGCGATCAGCTTCGCCTGGGCCCCCAGCCACCCGCCGACGGACCGCCGCAGCCGGCGCCACAGCCCTTTGGCCTTGTCCCAGGCTTCGCTGTGACTGCGGCTGAGCCAATGGCGGATCTTCGGCAGCCGGGCGGAAAACATGAAGGCCGCCAGCAAAAAAGTGCCGATATTCAGCGCCCCGTCCGGGATCTTCATCACAATGCCGGAGGCCAGGGACCCGGCCAGATCCGTCAGTTTTTCCGGGATCCGGTCCCCGCTGGCAAAAAGCTGATCCACCCCTTGCCGCGCCAGGGGCTGCAGGCTCTCCGGCGCCTGGGCCGCCAACTCCAGCATCCAATCCTCCAGAGCCTGCAATCCGGCGCCGGCCGCCGCCCCCAGATCCGGCAGCCGGGCCACCAGACTCCGGAGCCGGTCCATCACCAGGGCGCCGATGCTCACCGGCACCGCCGTCAGGAACAGCACCGTCACGGTGACACCGATGCCGGTGGCGGCGGACCGGGGCAGTTTCAGCCGCCGGGAACAGACTGATACCAGCGGTTCTGCCGCCAGGGCCAGCCCCATCCCCAGGAGGAGCGGCAGGCAAAGGGGCAGCAGAAATCGCAGCGCCAACCAGGCAATGACCCCCAAAAGAACGGCAGGCAGAACTTTGGATTGAAAAAAAGAAGACATAATTGGTATCCTTTCACAAAAAATGGTGCTATTACTGCTTGATTTTTCAAAAATCTGTGCTACAATGGTTTTACATCACCAAGGGATCCCTATAGTGGATCTCTGTGCTTTTGGAGGTCATCATGGCAAAGAAACCGAAGTATTATATTGTAGAAGCTTCTGCTCTGCCTGAGATTTTTGTGAAGGTCGCAGAAGTCAAACGTATGCTTTCCACCGGAGAAGCCCGCACCGTCAATACGGCCACCCAGATGATGGGTATCAGCCGCAGCGCTTTTTATAAGTACCGTGATGCGGTCATGCCCTTCGACAAGTCCGCCATGGGCCGGGTCATTACGTTGCAGTTCCGTCTTCAGGACGAGCCCGGCGTTCTGTCCGCCATGCTGATCTCACTGGCGGATCAGGAAGTGAATATCCTTACCATCAATTCCGTGGTCCCCAGCAACGGTTGTGCCCTGGTTACCATCACCGCGGAGGTCTCCGACCTGCGGGTGACCCTGGATGAGCTGATCCACATGATGGCTTCCACCCCCGGCGTCCTCAAGGCTGAGGTCCTGGGTGGCTGATTTTGAATTTCAAAACCGCTCCGTCGTTTGGCGGGGCGGTTTTTTGCGTCCCGGGGCACATTTTGTCACCGTCTGCCGTAGTATGCCATGGAGGTGAATCATATGCTCATCGTATTGAAATTCGGAGGAACATCCCTCCGGGACCCGTCCCGGCTGGAAGCAGCCGCCGGACGGATCGCCGGGGAATTGGCGTTGGGCAACCAAGTGGTGACCGTGGTCTCCGCCCAGGGAGATACCACCGATGTGCTGCTGGAAAACGCCCTGGCCGTGACCCCTGCGCCGCCGCCCCGGGAGCTGGATGCCCTGCTGAGCGCCGGGGAACAGATGTCGGCGGCCCTTTTGGCCATGGCGGTGGGGGAACTGGGCCATGAAGCCGTCAGCCTGACCGGCTGGCAGGCCCGGCTGCGCACCGATGGGGAACACGGCAACGCCCGGCTCCTGGGCCTGGGGAACGACCGTATCCGCCGGGAACTGGCGGAAGGCAAAGCCGTCATCGTGGCCGGTTTTCAGGGCATCGACGGCCGGGAGGACATCACCACCTTGGGCCGGGGCGGTTCCGATACCACCGCCGTGGCCCTGGCGGCCTTCCTGAAGGCGGACGAATGCCGCATCTACACGGATGTGGACGGGGTCTATGACCGGGATCCGCGGAAATACCCGGATGCCGTGCGGCTGGAGACCGTGGACTACGATACCATGCTGACCATGGCCCGACAGGGGGCCCAGGTCCTCCACGACCGCAGCGTGGAACTGGCCATGCTCTACCGGGTCCCCATCCGGGTGCTGTCCTCTTTCCGCCCCGGCCCGGGAACATTGGTAACAGATATATTGCAATAGTGTTACCCTTTTTGCGCCGGGATATTCATGGCTCCGGGGTGACATAACATCGTTTTTCTGGCCGAAACGGGGGCGAAGTGGAGGAAAAATCTGAAAAAAGAGAGAAATTTGTCCGATTTTTTGAAATCAAACACAGGAAAAGCTTGACAGATTGGAAACAATATGTTACAATTCGTAACGCTGTTGTAACCAATTGATTCAAAAATGTAATCCGAAAGGACTTTTCTATGTTTGATTTTAAGCGCTTGGCGAGGGTTGCTGTGATCCTGGCCTGCTGCGTCGGGTGCCTGCTGGCCCCGGCTGCTGCCTATACCGATCTGGCCGGCAGTGCCATGCCGGATGCCCCCGCCGTTTCCGAAGGGAACCTGAGTTCCAATTCGGCCGGCCATTTGGTGAGCCAGGTCTACTACAAGACCACCAGCTCCGTGGTCATCGGCTGTTTTGAAGACGGCACCAAGATCACCGTGCTGGGCACCAGCAAGAACTTCTACAAAGTGGATTGCTTCGATATGGTGGGCTACATCCCCAAGGACCAGGTGGTCCAGGATGAAAACGGCGATTACTACGTCCGTTCCAACACCGAAAGCGCCCACAGCAAGTACCTGCCTTCCTACTCCATGCAGGAAGCCTTGAAGCTGAAGAGCGATATCGTTGCCTATTCCAAGAAGTACATCGGTGTCCGCTACGTTTCCGGCGGTACCACCCCCCGCGGCTTTGATTGCTCCGGCTATACCCAGTATGTGTTCCGGGAGGCCGGCATCCGGATCAACCGCAACGTCCGCACCCAGCTGCAGGACGGCGTGATCATCGCCAAGGAAGATCTCCAGGCCGGTGACCTGATCATCTTCTCCAATACCAGCCCCCGGGGCTTTGCTTCCCATGTAGGCATCTACCTGGGCAACGGCAAGCTGATCCATGCCAGCGAGACCAAGGGCATCACCATCGTGGAGCTGTCCAACTCCTACTTCACCAAGCATTACCAGTGCGCCCGCCGGGTGATCCTTTCCGATGCGCCCCCCGTGGCCGCCATGCCCACGGTGAACCCCGTTGTGAGTACCATGGGTTCCGGCTGGAGAACCGAAGAGTAAGATTTGAAAACCCCGGCTGAAGCCGGGGTTTTTTCTGCCTTGCTTTTTTGGTGAAACTGTGCTATTTTGTTATACGATTTTTTGATCCGGGAGAGAAATACCATGTCCGAGAAGAATACGCCCCGCCTGGGGGATAATAAAATGGGTACCATGCCCATCGGCAAATTGCTGATCAATATGGCGGTGCCCATGATTTTGAGTATGCTGGTCCAGGCATTTTATAATGTGGTGGACAGCATTTATATTTCCCATTACGATCCCAGCGCGGTGACGGCGCTGGGCCTGGCCTTCCCGGTGCAGAATGTGCAGATCGGTGTGGCCGTGGGTATCGGCGTGGGTATCAATTCCGTGCTGAGCAAGTCCCTGGGTGAAGGCAACCGGGACCGGGCCAACCGGGTGGCCGGCAACGGCATTTTCCTGAGCATCTGCGCCACGGTGATCTTCATGCTCTTTGGCATTTTCGGCACGGAGCTGTATTATTCCAGCCAGGATTGCTCCCGGGAGGTCCTGGATGCCGGCATGGCCTATACCTCCATCTGCTGCACCTTCACCCTGGGCATCTATTTTGAGGTGCTGTTCGAGCGGATGCTCCAGGCCACCGGCCGCACCTTCCACACCATGATCACCCAGGGCGTGGGCGCCGTGATCAATATTGCCCTGGACCCTGTGTTCATTTTCGGCGTGGAGTGGCTGGGGATCCCCGCCATGGGCGCTGCCGGCGCCGCCATCGCCACGGTGGCCGGCCAATGGGTGGCCGCACTGCTGGCGCTGATCTTCAACCTGAAGTATAACCGGGATGTGCAGTTGTCCCTGAAGAATATCGTCCCCCGGGGAGACATTATCCGCCCGGTCCTGACCGTGGGCGTACCTTCCATGATCATGAACTCCATCAGTTCCGTCATGAATTTCTCCATGAACCAGATCCTGCTGGCCTTTGAGGGCGTGGGCGAGACCGCCGCCGGCGTGTTCTCCATCTATTATAAGCTCCAGAGCTTCTTCTTTATGCCCTTGTTCGGCCTGAACAACGCCACCATTTCCGTGGTGGCCTACAATTACGGCGCCCGGAATCCCCAGCGCATTACCCGGACGTTGAAACTGGCCCTGGTCGGCGCTCTGGGTTTTATGCTCCTGGGTTTGGCCGCTTTTGAGCTGATCCCCCAGGTTTTGCTGAGTATGTTCAATCTCACCGATACCTTCATGGAGCTGGGCACCGTGGCCCTGCGGATCATCGCCATCCATTTCCCCGTGGCGGCGGTGTGCATTGTCCTCAGCGCCTCCTTCCAGGCCCTGGGCAACGGCCTGTATTCTTCCATTACGGCTCTGTTCCGCCAGATGGTGGCCCTGCTGCCGGCGGCCTACCTGCTGAGCCTGACCGGGGACGTGAACAATGTCTGGTGGTCCTTCCCCATTGCGGAGGTGGTGAGTCTGCTGGCGACCTTGTTCTTCTTCCTGCGGATCTACCGCCAAAAGATCCGTCCCCTCTGCGAATGATCCCAAACGCCAATCGCCGCCCGGGCCGGGCGGCGGTTTTTGCGGCATAAACGCCGAAAAAATACAAATCCTTGCAATAGGCAGCCGTTTGAGGTATAATGCAGAAAAACACCCAAAGGAGCGTCCCTATGACCGACTATACCGCGTTGTGTTCCGCCTTGAAGGCCCTGACGGAAGATGTACCCTATGAAACGGCTAACCTGGCCAATGCTTCGGCCCTGCTGTGGCAGTTCCTGCCGGACATCAACTGGGCCGGCTTCTATAAAATGACCGACGGCGCCCTGGTGCTGGGTCCCTTCCAGGGGAAACCGGCCTGCGTCCGGATCCCGGTGGGGAAGGGGGTCTGCGGTGCCGCCGTGGCGGAGGACCGGACCCAATTGGTGGCGGACGTTCACCGATTCCCCGGCCATATCGCCTGCGACAGCGCCTCCAATTCCGAGATCGTGGTGCCCATCCATGTCCGGGGCGCTGTCTGGGGCGTCCTGGATATGGACAGCCCCACCGTCGGCCGCTTCACCCGGGCGGACCAAACCGGCCTGGAACAATTCGCGGCCATTTTGGAAACAATTCTATAATGCAGGGGAGGGTCTTGACCCTCCCTGTTCCACACGCTATTTACCTATTGACAAAGTAGGTAAGTAATGGTAGTATTTACCTACAATGATACTAGGTTAATTCCCCAAGGAGGAACATCTATGCAAGTATACGCCGATAACGCGGCCACCACCAAGATCAGCCGCGCCGCATTGGAAGCCATGATCGCCTGCAGCCAGCAATACTACGGCAACCCTTCTTCCCTCCATTCCGTGGGCCAGGAAGCCAAGGAAGTGCTGGAGGATCATCGGGCCCGCCTGGCGGCCATTCTGGGCTGCGAACCCCGGGAGATTTATTTCACCTCCGGCGGCAGCGAAGCCGATAACCAGGCCATCCTCTCCGCCGCCCGCAACGGTGCCCGGAAAGGCAAAAAGCACATCATTTCCACCGCTTTTGAGCATCACGCCGTTCTCCATACCCTGGAAAAGCTCCGGGGCGAAGGCTTTGAAGTGACCTTGCTGGACGTGCGGAACGACCACAATGTCACCGTCGACCAGGTCCGCGGCGCCCTGCGGCCCGATACCTGCCTGGTGACCTGCATGTACGCCAATAACGAGATCGGTTCTGTCCTGCCCATCGCTGCCATCGGCGCGGTGTGCAGGGAAGCCGGCGTGCCCTTTCACACCGACGCGGTCCAGGCCGTGGGCCATCTGGCCATCAATGTGAAGGAGCAGAACATCGATATGCTGAGTCTGTCCGCCCATAAGTTCCACGGCCCCAAGGGCGTGGGCGCGCTGTATTGCCGCCGGGGCATCCTGCTGTCCAACCTCATCGACGGCGGCGCCCAGGAGCGGGGCAAGCGGGCCGGCACGGAAAATCTGCCCGGCATCTGCGGCATGGTCACCGCCCTGGAAGAGGCAGTGGCCCATATGGAAGAAAACACCGCCCACGTTACCGCTCTGCGGGACCGGCTCATCGCCGGCCTTTCCGCCATCCCCCATTGCGCCCTGAACGGCGACGCCGTCCACCGTCTGCCCGGTAACGTCAGCTTCTGCTTCGAGGGCATCGAAGGCGAAAGCCTCCTGCTGCTGCTGGATATGAAGGGTGTCCAGGCATCCTCCGGCTCCGCCTGCACCTCCGGCAGCCTGGATCCCAGCCATGTGCTGCTGGCCATCGGCCGGGTCCATGACGTGGCCCACGGCAGTCTGCGTCTGTCTTTGTGCGCGTACAATACGGCGGAAGAAGTGGATCATATCCTGGAAGTGGTCCCCCAGGTGGTCCAGTACCTGCGTAATATCAGCCCTGTCTGGCGGGACCTCCAGACCGGCAAGAGAACGTATATTTTGTGATCCCTTGGCTCTCCCGGAGGGAGAGCCAAGCGGCACAGAAAGAATATAAGGAGAGCATGAACTATGGCACTTTACAGCGAAAAAGTTATGGATCACTTCACCAACCCCCGGAACGTGGGCGTCATCGAGAATGCCGACGGCGTGGGCGAAGTGGGCAACGCCAAGTGCGGCGATATTATGAAGATCTACCTGAAGATCGAAAACGACATCATCGTGGACTGCAAGTTCGAGACCTTTGGCTGCGGCAGCGCCATTGCGTCTTCTTCCATGGCCACGGAAATGATCAAGGGCAAGTCCATCCATGAGGCCCTGGCCCTGACCAATAAGGCGGTGGCGGAGGCCCTGGACGGTCTGCCTGCCCATAAGCTCCATTGCTCCGTCCTGGCGGAGGAAGCCATCAAGAATGCCCTGAAGGACTATTTCGACCGGAACGGCATCCCCTATGACGCGGAGAAGTTCAAGGAGATCGACCACGACGAACTCCACAACGCCGTCCACGGGGAATAAGCCATGATCGTATCCACCAAGGGCCGCTATGCCCTGCGGGTCATGGTGAACCTGGCCCGGCACAGCGATGAATATGTGCCTCTGAAAGAGATCGCAGAGGCGGAGCATATGTCCCAGAAATACCTGGAATCCATCATGACCGTCCTTTCCAAGGCCGGCTTTGTGGATGCCGTCCATGGCAAAGGCGGTGGCTACCGCCTGAACCGTGACCCGGAAGGGTATACCATCGGTTCCATTTTGAAGCTGACGGAAGGCTCCCTGGCCGCCGTGTCCTGCACCACCCAGGGTCCGGCCGCCTGCGACCGCAGCGAGTGCTGCCAAACCAAGCCCATGTGGGACCGGCTGGACAAGATGATCGATGAATTTTTCGAAGGGATCACCATTGCCGACCTGCTTCGGGACAGCCATCCCTGAAGCCAAAACCTACCGTTTGAAATAAACATTGCTTTTTTTATGGAGCTGTGTTATAATTTTCGACTGGAATGGTATAAAAAACAACTTTGCGCTTAGAATATATAAGAGGTGAATCCTATGAACATCGAAAAAGCCGCCTTTGCCTTCCGCCTGGATGGTACCCCCATCAGTTGTGTGGAGTTTGGCAGCGGACATATCAACCATACCTACAGACTGACCACCGATACCGGCATGAAATACGTTCTGCAGCAGATCAACAAGTACGTATTCCGGGACCCCATCCGGCTGATGGGCAACATCATTTCCGTCACGGATTACCTGCGCCAGCGGTCAGAAGATCCCCGCGGCGCCCTGCACTTCATCCCCACCCATACCGGCCTTTATTACCACCGGGACCGGAAGGGCGAATTCTGGCGCTGCTACGATTATCTGGGCGGTTTCTGCCTGGATATGCCGGAGAGCGACCGGGATTTCTACGAAAGCGCCATTGCCTTCGGCCGCTTTCAGGAAATGCTGGCGGATTTCCCCGCCCATACCCTCTTTGAGACCATCCCCGAGTTCCACAATACCATCGACCGTTACCGCCAGTTCCGGGCCAGCGTGGAAGCCGATGCCTGCGACCGGCTGAAGACCGTCCGGGAGGAAGTGTGGTTCCTGCTGGAGCGGGAAGAGAAGATGAGCCAGCTCCAGAAAATGCGGGAGGACGGCCGCCTGCCCCTGCGGGTCACCCACAACGACACCAAGCTGAACAACGTCCTGCTGGACAGCGCTACCCGCAAGAGTCTGTGCGTGCTGGACCTGGACACCGTCATGCCCGGTCTCAGCGTCCATGACTTCGGCGATTCCATCCGTTTCGGCGCCGCCACCGCCGCTGAAGACGAGCCGGATTATATGAAGATGGAACTGGATCTGAACCGGTTCCGGGCCTATACCCAGGGTTACCTGGAGGCCGCCCCCTCTCTGACGGATCTGGAAGTGCAGATGCTGCCCCTGGGCGCCCTGACCATGACCATGGAAGTGGCGGTCCGGTTCCTGAAGGACTATCTGGACGGCGACCTGTATTTCAAGACCGCCTACCCCGAGCATAACCTGATCCGCGCCCGTACCCAGATCAAGCTGGCGGCGGATATGGAAGCCAAGTGGGACGAAATGAACCGGATCGTGGCGGAAGTGTCCGCCCAGGTCCGCGGAAAGTGACAGGAGTAAATTATGCGCTATCTCGGTGTTGAATATTCCCAGAAGCATATCCCGGCCCTGGACCCGGAATTTATCCCCTTCGGCGTTTGGATGAACGCCTATGAGGCCGGTGCTGAAGTGCCCATCGCCATTGCGGTGGAGCGGAATGAAGGCTTTATTTCCGTCCGCCGCGCCCGGATCCACGGCACGGAGGCTATGGCCGCCGCGGATTACCGCTTTGTGGAGCGGTATATGAAGTTCCTGCTGTGGTCCATCGGCGGCTTCCGGGTCTATGTCTGCGGCTGCAGCCATATCGCCCAAAAATTGCAGCAGGCCTATACCCCCGAGGGGGAGCGGGCCTTTGATTACGATTTCTTCGGCAAGCTCTACGAGCGGCCCCTGGAGATCCTGGATCTGCCCCTGGACCGCTGCCCCGCCCCCAATGAATCCCCCAAACCCATCGGCGGCCATACGGAAGGCTGCCGCATCGGCTTCGATGCCGGCGGCTCCGACCGGAAGGTCTCTGCGGTCATCGACGGAGAAGTGGTCTATTCCGAAGAAGTGGTGTGGCATCCCAAGCTGAATCCCGATCCTTCCTACCAGTATGAAGGCATCCTGGAGTCCTTCCGCACCGCCGCTTCCAAAATGCCCCGGGTGGACGGCATCGGCGTTTCCTCCGCCGGCGTGTTCATCGGCAACGCCCCCATGATCTCCAGTATTTTCTACTGTGTGCCCCGGGACCGCTGGGATGAAGTGAAGACCGTCTACGACCGGGCCGCCGCCGCCATCGGTGATGTGCCCATCGTAGTGGCCAACGACGGCGACGTTACCGCCCTGGCCGGCGCCATGGGTATGGGCGTCGGCTCCATCATGGGCCTGGCCATGGGTACTTCCGAGGCTGTTGGCTATGTGGATAAGGACCAGAATGTTCTGGGCTGGATCAGCGAGCTGGCCTTCGCCCCCGTGGATCTCAGCGAAAAGGCCCTGGTGGACGAATGGTCCACCGACATCGGCGTGGGCTGCAAGTATTTCTCCCAGGATGCGGTCATCAAGCTGGCTCCCAGAGCCGGCATTGAACTGGACGAAAGCCTGTCCCCCGCGGAGAAGCTGAAGGTGGTCCAGGGCCTGATGGAGGCCGACGATCCCCGGGCCCAGGCGGTGTTCCGTGACATCGGCATCTACCTGGCCTACGCCGTGGTGCAATACAGCCGGTTCTACGAAATCAAGCATATGATGGTCCTGGGCCGGGTCATGTCCGGCAAGGGCGGCGAAAAGATCCTGGCCACCTGCCAGGCCGTTTTGGCCGATGAATTCCCCCAACTGTATGCCGGCATCCGGGTGATGCTGCCCGACGAAAACACCCGCCGGGTGGGTCAGTCCGTGGCCGCCGCCAGTTTGCCCGACATTGGCAAGTAAAGGAGAAAACCCTATGTTCTACAAAAATGCGCGGATTTTCGGCACGGATCACAGGTTCCATTTGGGCGCTTTTGAGGTCAAAAATGGCCGTTTTGGTGCCGTTTTGCCCCAATTCGTACCCGAAAATGCTGTCGATTTAGGGGGCGCCACCGTGATTCCCGGCCTCATCGACGTCCACAATCACGGCAATTCCGGCTATGATTTTTCCGACGGCGACTATGAGGGCCTGAAAAAAATGGCCCGTTACCTGGCCGTCAGCGGCGTCACGTCCTTTGCCCCCGCATCCCTGACGCTGCCCTATGACGTGCTGGAAAAGGCCTTCGGCACCGCCAAACAGCTTTATGACGAGGCCCCGGCGGGCCACGCCCGGCTCATGGGCATCCACATGGAGGGCCCCTACTTCAACGTGAAGAAAAAGGGCGCACAGAATGCGGATTACCTGAAAAATCCCGATTATGAAGGCTTTAAGAAGCTCTACGACGGCTGCGGCGGCCTGATCCGCATTGCGGATGTGGCACCGGAACTGCCCGGCGCGGCGGAATTTATCGAAAAGGTCAGTAAACTCTGCACCGTTTCCGTGGCCCATACCGACGCGGCCTACGAGGACGCCCGGATGGCCTACGAGCGGGGCGCCACCCACCTGACCCATCTGTATAACGCCATGCCCCCGGTCCACCACCGGCACCCCGGCGTGATCCCGGCGGCGGTGGAATGCCCCAAGGTCCGGGCGGAGCTGATCTGCGACGGCTACCATATCCATCCGGCCTCCGTCCGGCTGGCCTTTGCCATGTTCGGCGGCCATCGGATGATTCTGATCTCCGATGCTCTGCGTTGCTGCGGTATGCCCGAGGGCGAGTATGAGATCGGCGGCCAGAGCGCCTTCCTGTCCGGCGGCGTGGCCAAATTGGCTGACGGCACCATTGCCGGCGCGGCAACCAATCTGTTTGACTGTATGCGCAATGCCATCCTCTTCGGCATTGAGGAGGAGGATGCGGTCCGTGCGGCCAGCTACAATCCTGCTTGTGCCCTGGGTGTCCAGGACCGGGTGGGCAGCATTGCTCCCGGCCTCCATGCGGACTTTATCGTCTGCCGCAGCGACTATACCGGCAAACGGGTCTTCCTGGCCGGCGAAGAACTGTAAAAAGAATAAAAAACGGGGCGGTTTCATCAGAAACCGCTCCGTTTTTGTTATTTACCAAACATTTTGGTGACTTTTTTCATCATATCCCGGATGGGGAGGTGGTAGGGACAGCGGGTCTCGCAGACGCCGCAGCCGATGCAATCGGAGCCGTGCTTGGCCATGCCGTTGTATTTGCGTTTGGCAAATTCCTCCAGTCCGTAACGGGTCCAGTAGCTCTCCGCCAGGAAAATATCCAGCACGGAAATGCCGACGGCGCAGGGGGCGCAGTAATTGCAGCGGCGGCAGAACACGGTGCCCAGTTGGGCCCGGACGGCGTCGATCTTTTCCTGCTCCTCAGCAGAGAGGGGGGAAGGGTCGCTGCAGGCGGCCAGATTTTCCTCCAGCTCCCGGGGATCGGCCATGCCGGGGATCACCACGGTCACATCGTCGTTGCTGCAGCAGTAGCGCAGAGCCAGCCGGGCATCGTCGATGGCGCCGCCGGCCAGGGGTTTCATGTCGATGAAGCCGATATTTTTCTCCCGGGCCAGGGCCATCAGCTCCGCGCCCTGGTCTTCCACGATGTTGTAGGGGAACATGACGGTCTCCACCCAATCCAGCTCCAGGGCCCTGGCAAATACGGCGGCGGAATGGGCGGTCAGGCCCAGGTGGCCGATCTTGCCGGCGGCCTTGGCCTCCAGCAGGGCCTCCAGGGCGCCGCCGGGGGCGCAGATCTTCTCCAGATCCGCCGCGGAGGGATTGTGGACCTGATACAGCTCGATATGGTCCGTCCGCAGGTTTTCCAGGCTGATGTCGATGTCCCGGGCCATGGATTCCCGATCCCGGGCCATACTCTTGGAAGCCAGGATGAAATCCTGCCGGATGCCCTCCAGGGCCTGGCCCAGGAAGCTCTCGCTGACGGTGTAGACCCGGGCGGTATCGATGTAGTTGACGCCGGCGTCCCGAAGCTGCAGCATCAACTGCCGGGTCCGCTGGGCATCGATCTTCTGAATGGGAATGCCGCCGAAGCCCATGCGGGAGACCCGCAGGCCGGTCTTGCCTAAAATTCTGTATTCCATGGTGGAACCTCCTGGGTTTTTTTATATATTATAAAGGAAACCGAAGGGGAATGCAATGCCCGGAGGAGATATTTGTAAAATGCAAAAATAATGCTTGACAATTTTGTTTTCCGTGCTATAATGTGCGTGTTCGGTTCGACGCGCCGGTATAGCTCAGTTGGTAGAGCAACTGATTTGTAATCAGTAGGTCGGGGGTTCGAGTCCGTCTACCGGCTCCACCGAGCCGGACCTCTTCGAAGGACTCGAAGATTCAAATGCAACGCGGATGAGCGTTGCCGGCGAGGGTTGGACCGAGCCGAAATTGAATATGGGGGAGTTCCCGAGTGGCCAAAGGGGACAGACTGTAAATCTGCTGCGTATCGCTTCGATGGTTCGAATCCGTCCTCCCCCACCAAAGGTGCTGTCTCAAAATGATTTTACAGGATCATAAGAGGCAGCACCTCTTTCTTTTTCTTTGCAGCAACGAAGTTGTGGAAAAAGCATCTCAAAATTCGAAAAAAC
>SVLA01000177.1 GCA_015068175.1 Oscillospiraceae bacterium | reverse complement strand
GGCATTCCTGTCCTGCCGCCGGATATCAACAGCTCCCATGACCATTTCACGGTGGAAGGCAACGCCATCCGCTTCGGTATGGGCGCGGTGAAGAATGTGGGTCACGGATTGATCCGCAGTGTGGTGGCCAAGCGCGAGGAGGGCGGCCCCTTCAAATCCCTGGAAGATTTCCTCCAGCGGATGGGGGAGGGCGAGCTGAACAAGCGGGCCGTGGAGAATTTCATCAAGTGCGGCGCCATGGATTGCTTCGGCTATCACCGCAGCGAGCTGCTGGCGGTGTATGAAACTATGATGGACAGCGTTGCGGCCAGCCGGAAGAAGAATCTGGAAGGCCAGATGGGGCTGTTTGCCATGCTGGATGAGGATGACGGTGCCGCCGCGGTACCCATCCCCAAGCTGGCGGAAATGAACCGGGCGGATCTCATGGCCCTGGAGAAAGAGACCACCGGGATCTACATTTCCGGTCACCCCATGGATGATTACCGGCCTTACTTAAAGAACACCCATGTGGTCCCCATGGGTACGCTGATGGACGAGGAAAGCCACTATACCGACGATCAGATCGTGTCTGTTGCGGGTATCGTCCAGGCGGTGAAGATGAAGGCCACCCGCAACAACTCCATGATGGCCTATGTGACGGTGGAGGACGATACGGCATCTATTGAAATGCTGGCGTTTTCCAATGTTCTGAACCAGTACGGCGGCTATCTGCGGGAAAATTCCCCGGTGGTGATTACCGGTCGTCTGTCGTTGCGGGATGACAAGGATCCCCAGATCGTCATCAACCGGGCACGGCCCATTTCCGATTTTGCCAATGAGCCCCAGGTTCCGGCGGAACCGGAACGGCCGGCAGCGCCCGTACAGATGCAGGGAACACTCTATCTGCGGCTGCCCACCCGGGACGATAAGCTGTTCCCCAAAATCAAAGCGATCCTGAACATGTTCCCCGGCGACAGCCAGGCGGTGGTGTTCTTTGCCGATACCCGCCAGCGGCTGGGTGCCCGGTGCGCTCTGGATACAAGAATGGTGGCAGAACTGAAAAATGTTCTGGGAGAGGTCAATGTGGTGTTAAAATAACTTCCATTTTCTGATGAATTGTGCTATAATAATTCGTTGAAAGAGATGCCGTACAGATGGGAAATGCTACATACCCTGTGTTGCATCTGGGAGAAATACCTACGAATCAATGTGAGGTAGACAATGAAAAAAGTTCTTATCATGGAAGACGAATTGAATATTCGTTCCTTTGTGGTCATCAATCTGAAGCGGGCGGGCTATGATGTGATCGAAGCCGGCGACGGCGCGGAGGCTCTGGACAAGCTCCAGAAGAATCCTGATATCGGCGTTGCCATTCTGGACATTATGGTTCCCGGCGACATGGACGGCTTTGAGGTCTGCCGTCAGATCCGAGCCGGCAGCAAGCATATCGGCATCATCATGCTGACGGCCCGGACCCAGGAGATGGACAAGATCACCGGCCTCATGACCGGCGCCGATGACTATGTGACCAAGCCCTTCTCTCCCGCGGAGCTGACAGCCCGGATCGATGCCCTGTACCGCCGCATCGGTGGCGACAGCAGCCCCGATTCCGAACTGCTGCACCAGGGCCCCTTCCTGATGAATACCCGGAACCACACCCTGGAGAAGGCAGGCGTTCGGATCCGGCTGACTCAGGTGGAGTATGCCATTCTGAAGCTGTTTATGCAGAATCCAGGCCGGGCTCTGTCCCGGGAGGGTATCCTGAGCAGCGTCTGGGGCCGGGAATACGAGGGCGACCTGAAGATCGTGGACGTGAACATCCGCCGTCTGCGGATCAAGATCGAGGACGATACCGCGAACCCCACCTATATCACGACAGTTTGGGGCTTCGGCTACAAATGGGGCGCCTAACAGTCCCAAAGTGTTTGAACGGGAGGATACCCCATGAAAAAATACGGCGGCCTGCACAGGCGCTGGCTGCTTAATACTGTGGCGGTGGTTTCCACACTGGGGCTGGTATGTGTTCTGGCGGTGACGGCTTTCTTTGCCACTTGTTATTATTCCGATATGCAGGATAATCTCCTGCGGCGGGCGGAAGTTACTGCGGAGTTCTTTGCGGAATACTTGATCCAGGATTACGATGCGTATTATCAATCCTGCATCCACTATGCGCAGGGCTTTGATGATCCGGATGGAATTGAGCTGCAGTTTGTCGATCCCCAGGGACGCACCGTCGCGACTTCTTATGATGCGGAATCCGGCCCCGCCCCAATCGCTGAGGAGATCCTCCGGGTCGTGAATACTCGCGGCATCGAACCGTTTCATGGAACGGATCCTGACACCGGGGAGCGGATCATGACGGTTTCAGCCCCAGTGATCCACACCAGCGGCGAGGTCGTCGGTGTGATGCGCTATGTTCTTACCACCCAAAAGCTGGACCGGCAGATCACGGTTGTGGCGCTTGTCGCCTTGGCCGTGCTGGCAGTTGTTGTGCTGATCGTGTTCATCAGCAGCAATCTCTATATCCGGTCCATCCTGGGCCCCATCGCACAGATCACGGAGAAGGCGAAACGCATTGCCGGCGGCACCTACGGCATCCAGATCGAGGGTAAGTTCCAGGACGAAATCGGTGAATTGGTGGACACCATCAATGAAATGTCCAGCCAGATCAACCAGAACGAAAAGATGCAGACAGAGTTCATTTCCAATCTGTCCCATGAGCTGCGCACACCATTGACGGCCATCAACGGATGGAGCGAGACACTGCTGGCATCGGATCAACTGGATTCGGAAACCCGCCGCGGCATGAGCATCATCCACCGTGAGACCCGTCGTCTGACGGAGATGGTGGTGGAACTGCTGGACTT
>SVLA01000030.1 GCA_015068175.1 Oscillospiraceae bacterium | reverse complement strand
GAAGCCTTCCAGCTTGGAGTAGGAACCGCAGCCGGCCATGGCGGCCTTGCCGAAACTGTTGATGTTGCTCTGGACCACTACGTTGGCCAGGGCGATGACGCTGTTTTGGACACCGGAAGGCAGGCCGTAGCGGACGATCTGCACCAGGCTCTCTTTGTGGAAACGGATCTTGTTCAGGCTGACCCGGTAGGGGGCATCCACCCGGAGCATATGCAGGATGCACAGCAGGGCGCTGATGCCCTGAGAAATGGTGGTGGCAACGGCGGCGGAGCCTACGCCCAATCCCAGACCTGCAACGAAAAGCATATCCAGCGCGATGTTGACGAAGGTGGAGAAGATCAGGTAATACAGCGGATGTCTGCTGTCGCCTACGGCGTGGAGAATGCCCACAAAGATGTTATACATCACCGTAAAAATGGCACCGCAGAAGTAGAAGCGGAAATATTCGATGGATTGGGGCAATACTTCGGCGGGGGTCCCCATCCATTGCAGGATGATGGGGGTCAGGGTCACGCCGGCCACGGTCAGCAGAGTGCCGGTGACCAGGCCGAAGGCGATGGCGGTGTGGATGGCTTTGCTCATGGGGTCATACTGCTTGGCGCCGAAGGCCCGGGCGATGACAACGCCGGCACCCATGGCCACGCCGTTGAAGAAGCTGACCATCATAAAGATCAGACTGCCGGAGGAAGTGACGGCAGCCAGGGCATCGTCACCGATATAGTTGCCCACGCACCAGGCGTCAAAAGCATTATAAAGTTGCTGGAACACATTTCCCAGGAAGACCGGCAGAGCGAAAAGCAGGATCGACTTCCAAATGGGCCCCTCGGTCAGGGATTGACGTTGAGAATGCAAGCTGGGCGCCTCCTCTGTTTCTGTTGTTTCCAGTATACTACGGAAATCCGGAAAAGTAAAGGCTTGACCGTGGGGTCAAGCCTCGCTTCTTAATGATAGATATGGGAAAAAGCGGTGCCGCATTGAACACACCGACGGTTGCCCTTGAACTGGACTTTGTGGCAGTTGTTGCAGCGGATATTGTTTTCACCGCAGGCGGTGGCGGTAGCGGTGCCGCCGGGAGACCAGAAATGGGGTTCTTCCGCTTCTGCCATAGGTTTGACTTCCGTATCCGGGAGGGTGGGGGCGGACAGATGGGTGGGGGCAGGAGTGCGGTCACCCCGGTCCGGCAGAGCGATAACCAGCAGATAGCCCACGATGCCGCACCAGAAGCAAAGATGGAAATATTTGCTGCTGTCATAACCCTTGTCTGCGGCCGCGTTCCGGAATTGGCCGGCGATGTACACATTGAGAATGATGATGGCGATGAAAATGAGGATCCTCACGAGGGTGTTCATAATGGCGCTCCTTTCGTTTGCGGACTGGGATACTGTTATTATAGAGGGTCAAATGCCTTTTTGCAAGATATTTCGCCCCAATGTGAGAAAGTCACGGAAAGGGCAGCGGCGGCGTGATATAATATGGTCACAAACAGAAAAGGAGGATCGAATATGAAAGCGATCAATATCAATCGGGAGAACTTCCGGCAGGAAGTATTGGAATCGGAAAAGAAGGTCCTGCTGGACTTTTGGGCACCCTGGTGCGGTCCCTGCCGGATGGTGGTACCCATCGTGGAAGAAATTGCGGAAGAACGGTCGGATCTCTTGGTCGGAAAGATCAATGTGGATGAGAACCCGGAACTGGCAGCCCAATTTGGTATCGTGAGTATTCCGACACTGGTGGTGATGGAACGGGGCAGGATCGTCAACCAGGCGGTGGGTGCCCGTACCAAGCAGGGTATTCTGGCGCTGCTGTGAGGTGCCGCGATGAATAAAATGCGGATTGGATTTGTGTTGATGATGGCGGTTGTGTTGGCGATCGTTGTCGGTTGCGGGCAGCAGCCGCCGCCGGTACAGAACGGAGAACCAACCTCTATGCAGACTGCGCCCACGGAGTCGGCCCGGACGGAGGAAACACAATCTACCCAGACAGCAGCCACAGAGCCCACACATACCTCGGCACCGGATTTTTCGGTGTACGATGAAAACGGAGAGAAGGTCCGGCTGTCTGACTTTCGGGGGAAACCGGTGGTGCTGAATTTTTGGGCCAGTTGGTGCGGTCCGTGCAGACGGGAAATGCCCGAATTTGAAGAGAAATACAAAGAACTGGGCGTTGATGTGACCTTCCTGATGGTGAATCTCACCACCTGGAATGAGACCGTGGAGAGTGCCCGGGCGCTGATCGATGAAGAAAGGTACACATTCCCGGTGTTTTATGACCTGGAGGGTCAGGCAGCGGCAGCTTATGGGATCCAATCTATCCCCACTACATTCTTCATCGATGCAGATGGTTTCATGATTGCCTATGCCAGCGGCTCCATTGATGGGAAGACCTTACAAAAGGGCATCGACATGATCAATGGGCAGTAAAAGACCGGAGCGGAATATCCGCCCCGGTGTAGAAGAGTCAAAGAAGAACTTCCCGGTTGGTGCCGTAGAAGATGTCCTCCCGGCCGCTGATGAGCCGGAAGAATTCTTCCATCCGCTGCCAGTTCTCCGGCGCGTAGTCCATTTCAAAGGTATGGCCCCAAATGTAGAAGATCTGCGGGGAATCGGGCTTCAGTTCCACAAATTGCCGGCCCAGTTCCATGAGCCGGTCAAAATGGATGCCCACGGTGGGGTTGAACCGATGCAGTTGATCCTGGGGTTCAAAAGAACCGCTGCAGGTGATGGTCCGGCTGTAGGCAACACCGGTCTTCTCCCGGATCACCTGGGCGACATGGTCGTTATTGTTGACACCACCGCAGGGATAGGCCATGCCAACCACTTCATAACCCACCATTTCCGACAGCTTCAGCCGGTCCTGCTCCACCTGGCGGACGATCTCGTCATCATCCAGGGTGGTCAGATTGGGATGGGTCAGGGTGTGGACAGCCACTTCGTGGCCATGGTAGATCACCTTGACGTGATCCGGGTGGATCTTGTAATGGGAGATCCGCTGATCAAAGCGCTGGAGAAATCCCTTGGTACCCAGTAGCTGGGAATTCAGATTAAATGTAGCTTTCAGACCGTACTTATTCAGCATTTCGATCATACGGATGTCCTGGGTGACACCGTCGTCGAAGCTGAAGGTGACGGCTTTCAATTTGGATTGTTCCCGAAAATTCATGGCGCGCCCTCCCGTGTGGTATATATTCTGATGATACCACGGCCCGGGGCGGTCTGTCAATCGGGAACATCACAACAACTTATAAAGGAGGAAATGTTATGTTGGAAGGATGTCAGGGGAAACCCCGTACCCCCACCATTATAGAAAAAGTCTGCCCCCAATGCGGCAGCGAGATCGAAATGTTTTCCATCGATACCCAGATGGCCTGCGAAAAATGCGGCTTTGTGGCGTACAACGATACCCTGAGCTGTGTGCAATGGTGCGCCTATGCCCGTCAGTGCGTGGGTGATGAGATGTATGAGCAGATGATGAAGATCGCACAGCGACAGAAAAAGGAGGAAACGGCATGATCCGCAGGATCATTACCATCGATGAGACCCGGTGCGACGGCTGCGGCCTCTGCGCCCGTGCCTGCCACGAAGGTGCCATCGGCATCGTGAACGGAAAAGCAAAGCTTCTGCGGGAGGATTATTGCGACGGCCTGGGGGACTGCCTGCCGGCCTGCCCCCAAAAGGCCATCTCCTTTGAAGAACGGGAGGCGCCGGCCTACGATGAGGCGGCGGTCCTGGCCGCAAAAGCCGCTGCCAGGCCGGCGCAATTGCGAAATTTTCCGGTGCAACTGAAACTGGTGCCGGCGGAGGCCCCCTGGTTTCACAAGGCCCGGCTGCTGATCGCGGCGGATTGTACCGCTTTTTGCCATCAGGATTTCTACGGGACCTTCATCCGGGATCACATCCTCCTGGTGGGCTGTCCCAAATTGGACGGCGTGGATTATGCCGTCAAACTGACCCGGATCCTGCAGCGCAACGACATCGAAAGTGTGACGGTGGTGCGGATGAGCGTGCCCTGCTGCGGCGGATTGACCTATGCGGTACAGCGGGCCCTGGAGGCCAGCGGTAAGGAGATCCCTCTGGAAGTGGTGACGGTCCGCCCGGACGGGACGGTGGCAGAATAAAGAAACCCTCCGGCTTTTGGCCGGAGGGCACTTTGTACAGAAACGAAATTACTCCAGGATCTTGCGGATCAGAGCGGTCTCCTCGCGGGAGATCTTCTCGTCAACAGCGCAGATGGCGGTGACCAGCATCATGACGTCAGCCTTGATGTCATCGTTGATGCTGTCAGCGAAAGAGTTGACCATTTCAACCATTCTGCTGTCGTACAGGCTGATGAACTTCTGGATGGTCTCCTCGTTCTGGCCCAGGGCGTCGCCCAGGAACTTCTTCTCCAGGCCGGTCAGGTAGCCGTCAGCGGCGATGGCGGTCAGGATGATGGAGGTAGCCAGGAACAGGCCGTCGTTGTCCTTGTCCACAGCCTTGCAGGCGGGCAGCAGGTTGTTC
Source organism: Oscillospiraceae bacterium (assembly GCA_015068175.1). The sequence continues at coordinate 11,784 of SVLA01000030.1, read as the reverse complement.
AGAGCGGTCTGAGCCAGGTGAACCAGAGTGTCGTAGTCAGCGTTGACATACTTCTGCATGAGTTCGTTAAAAGTTGCCATTGTTATGTTCTCCTTTTTCTTTGGTTTTGTACTTTTACATAGTATCACACTCCGGGAGGATGTGTCAATACGGAATTGGAAAGTTTTTACGGGATTTGACTGGGATATACTGCCATTATCTCAAAAGATTAGAGATTTTTTGATGTTTTTTTATTTCCTTCATTGTCAGACTGCTTTTTTTGTGATATAATCATTCCGGTTATGTTCCGATCCCCTGGGGAACGGATAAAAATACGATCATTTGGAGGAAGAAGATATGCCTATGCACATGGGTTTCCGTTGGTACGGCGAGGGCAATGACAAGATCAAGCTCAGCGACATCAAGCAGATCCCCGGCGTTACCAGTATCGTTTGGGCCCTGCACCACAAAATGCCCGGCGAGATATGGGAAGAACATGAGATCAAGGAAGTGATGGACCAACTCCATGCTTACGGTTTCAACGGCGACGTGGTGGAGTCTGTCAACGTTCATGACGACATCAAGATCGGCAAGCCCACCCGGGATGCCCTCATTGAGAATTATAAGCAGTGCATCCGTAACCTGAGCAAGTTCGGCGTGAAGGTCATCTGTTACAACTTCATGCCCATTTTCGACTGGACCCGCTCCAATCTGTTCCATGAAGTGGGCGACGGTTCCACCGCGCTGTTCTATGAAAAGGGCATGATCCAGGACGATTACAACGCCATGGCCAAGTACATCCTGGACTTCACCGAAAAGTATAATATGTCCTTCCCGGGCTGGGAGCCGGAGCGCATGGCCAAGCTGGACCAGCTCTTTAAGGACTATGCCCATGTGGATCACGAGACTCTGTGGGCCAACCTGAAGTATTTCCTGGAAGCCATCATGCCTACCTGTGAAGAGTGCGACGTGAAAATGGCCATCCACATGGACGATCCCCCCTGGGATATTTTCGGTCTGCCCCGTCTGCTGATCAACGGCGAGAACATCGACCGTTTCCTGAAGATGGTGGACCATCCCTACAACTGCCTGACCCTCTGCTCCGGCTCTTTGAATGCCGACCCCAACAATAACGTGGCCGACATCGTCCGCAAGCATTGCGACCGCATCGCTTTTGCCCATATCCGCAACGTCAAGCACTTCGACAACGGTGACTTCTCCGAGGCAAGCCATCGTGACTGCGATGGCGACACCGGCATCGCGGACATCATCAAGGCATACCACGACTGCGGCTTCGAGGGCTATATCCGCCCCGACCATGGCCGTCATCTGTGGGACGAAGGCCCCGGCAACGTCCGTCCCGGCTACGGTCTGTATGACCGCGCCCTGGGCATCATGTATATGCTGGGTCTGTGGGATATGCTGGACAAGCTGGAAGGCAAGGTCACCGTGGCCAACGCCAACTGATCATTTCATAAATAGGGGAGTGGGGCGACCCACTCCTCTTCCTTTTTTCGAAAATGCGGCACAGTCCGCAATAAATTTGTAATTCGCTCTTGCTTCCGGGGAGAAAATAGTCTATAATATATTCGTTAAAATATGGGGTCGCGCAAAGGCACCCCAATCAACGGAGGTTATTCAAATGATCAATCTGCCCCTGAATTGTGATTTTACCGGCAAGGTCGTGGTGGTTACCGGCGCCGGCGGCGTGCTGTGCGGCGATATGGCCCGTGCTTATGCCCAGGCTGGCGCGAAGGTCGCCGCTTTGGACCTGAACGAGGAAGCTGTCAAGAAGCTGGCTGCGGAGGTCACCGCGGAGGGCTATACCATGATCGGTTACAAGGCCAATGTGCTGGAGCTGGATGCCCTGGAGGCTGTTCACCAGCAGATCCTGACGGACCTGGGCCCCTGCGACATCCTGATCAACGGCGCCGGCGGCAACAATCCCCGGGCTACCACCGATAATGAGTATCATCACGAGGCATGGGAAGGCTGCAAGACCTTCTTCGACCTGGATGCCGCCGGTATCGACTTCGTGTTCAAGCTGAACTACCAGGGCACCCTGCTGCCCACCCAGGTCTTTGCCAAGGATATGGTGGAGAAGAAGCATGGCAATATCCTGAACATCTCTTCCATGAACGCCTATATCCCCCTGACCAAGATCCCTGCCTACTCCGGCGCCAAGGCTGCCATCTCCAACTTCACTCAGTGGCTGGCTACCCACTTTGCCGGCTCCGGCATCCGCTGCAACGCCATTGCTCCCGGTTTCCTGGTGTCCAATCAGAACCGGGCCCTGCTGTTCAATCCCGACGGCACCCCCACGGCCCGTTCCGCCAAGATCCTGAACGGCACCCCCATGGGCCGTTTCGTGGATTCCGAAGAGCTGCTGGGCGGTCTGTTTTTCCTGACCGACGATAAGGCGTCCTCCGCCATCACCGGCGTGGTTCTGCCCATCGACTGCGGCTTCTCTGCCTACTCCGGCGTGTAATTGTGTCAAACAGCAGGGGATCTCTCCGGAGATCCTCTGCTTTTTTGCGTTGTTAACCGCTGGTTGACAAAAAGAAAGGTAACAGTTGGTGGCATTTTGGAGGCCGATGTAAGACAATAATGCCACCATATGGAAAGGATGTGGTTTTATGACCATTGGACAACGGATTGCACAAAGGCGCAAAGAGTTGGGTTTATCTCAGGAGGCCCTGGGAGAACGGATGGGGGTTTCCCGTCAGGCCATATATAAATGGGAGTCGGACGCGGCGCTGCCGGAGATCGAAAAACTGGTGATGCTGTCACAGTTGTTTGGTGTTCGCGTCGGCTGGCTCTTGGGTGTGGAGGACGAAGCGGAGACTGTTCACGGAGAGCAGGAAGAACTGACACCGGCGCAACTGAAAATGGTGGAGGAAATCGCCCGCCGATATATCCGGGCCATTCCCCAGCCGAAACCCCGCCGTAAATGGCCGTGGGTTCTGGGTGCCTGCGCTGCGGCGCTGGTGCTGATCAATCTGTTTTCTGAAATGGATCAACTCAACAGCCGCTACAACAATCTGCAAAATGCGGTGGGGAGCATTTCAAATTCCGTGAATATGCAGGTCAACGGTATTGCGGGCAGAGTGGAAGAGATCCTGAAAGCGCAAAATGATTTGACGGCGGAATACGGAACGGAGACCATATCCACGGATTACCGGACAGGACAGATCACCGTGAAAATGACGGCGGTACCAAAGACATATGTCCGGGAGATGCAGGCGGAATTTGTGGTGGACACCGGCACCGGACCCGTTGCATTTGCAGGCATTCTGGCTGATGGGCGCACTTTTTCTGCGGAGGCCACGGTGCCGTTGACGGATAAAATTACCATGTCGGTGGTGTTTGTCGGTCCGGACGGGACCCGGCAAACACAACTGTTGGATACCTATATGTATCTTCTGTCGGACAGTTATGGGGATTATTCCATTGACGGCCATGCGCTGTGGGATGCCAAGATCAAAGACGGAAAGCTGTCCCTCAGCAATGTGGTTTTCCATACCAGGCAGCTTCACCCGGGGAAGGGCGGCGAAGGTATCACGGAATGCAAGCTGGGGTTGTTCTGCAATCAAAAACTGGTGGCGTGGGCGGAACCTTGTGAGCGGCCGGCCAATTATCAGGGGTTTGACGACAGTTATCAGTTTTACAGATTGACCAATGCTTCCGTGGAGGATCTGGAACCGGGCGATTTGATCATGCCGGCGTTGATGGTGACCGACGGAAACGGGCGGACCTATATGGTCTGCGACATGCCTTACGAAGTAAAGGCGGATCAGACGTTGGATTATCCGGACGTGATCAGCTATGACCGGGACCCGTCCAAGTGGGTCCTGGAATGAAAAATTGCCGGCCTGCGCCGATGCTGCGCGGGCCAGCCTTCGTGTTTCCGGGGTGTTACCGCATTGGAAACAGAGAAAACGACAGAAAATGCTTCCGTTTTGGTCCGGGAAGTGGTATCATCATGGAAAAGGAAGGAGGCGCTGACCATGACCTTTGGAGAAGCAATGAAGAAAAAAAGGGAGCAGATCGGCCTGACACAGCAGGAACTGGCGGAGAAACTGTTCGTTTCCCGGCAGACCGTCTGCCGTTGGGAAAACGGTACCCGTTGCCCGGATCTGGTGATGGCCAAGAAGATCGCCCTGGTGCTGGGGATCCCCATGGATGATCTGATCACCGGGGAGATGGTGGAGGACCATGTGCCGGCATCCGGCGGACCGGTGGATATCAGCTGCGTGAAGGTGATGATGACGGGCATCATGCTTCTGCTGATCGGAACCTTTTTGTATGTGGCCGACAGCGGAATGATGGATGTGGCGGGCCTTTGTTTCGTCCTGGGCATCCTGGTGTTTGTGGTGGGACTGCTGATCCCAGACCAAAAAAAGCCGGCCATCCTGGACGATACGCTGCCCCAGAAAAAATGCCCCCGCTGCGGCAAAAACCATGACTTCGATTATCCCCAATGCCCCCATTGCGACTATGACTATATTGGCCGAGCATAAAAACAGGGACCGATGACATCATCGGTCCCTGCAGTTGTTTTATTTGCAATATTCCCGGAAGAAGGCGCATTGGTCATCATTACAGCGGATGGCTTCCGGTTTGAGGATGTTGATGTGGAACACATGACCGGTGGCGGTGTCCTCTTCACTTCCGTAGCAATCACAGCGGCAAGGGATCCCCTTGGAAGCCAGCAGATCCGCCATAGGCTGAGCCGCGCCCCGAAGGAAGTCATGGCAGGCGGTGGTGACGTGGGCCGGAGGGAATCGGCGGGTAATGGCCTGCAGCACCCCCAGCCGGGGATCGTCATTGGAGATCTTCTTGCCCAGATAATCCAGCTCCAGACCCTGACGCTGGCCGCTGGCCACGGTCTTCAGGTCATACAAGCCGCAGTTCAGGCCCACGGCCCGGAGGCGGATGCCCGGATCTGGACGGGGCAGACCGAACAGCGCCATATAGTCGGGATTGGACAGCATGGCGGCATACTGGCTGACCAACTGGCCGCCGGCGGAATCGCCTACCATAAAGATCCGGCTGATGTCGGCGTGATAGTATCGATACTGCGCGTTGAGCCACAGCAGGGCATTGTTGATGTCCTCCAGAGGGGCAGGGAATTTCCACCGGGGGGCCAGGCGGTAATTGATGTTCACCACGGTAAAACCCCGGCGGGCCAGGTCCATGCAATAGCGCTTGTAGATCTCCTTGCTGCCGTAAACGAAACCGCCGCCGTGGACGTTGATGATGACGGGGCAGCATTGAGCGCCCTCGGGATGGTAAATGTCCAGCAGATTCCACTTTCCGTAAGGGCCGTAGGAAATGTTGCAATGCTGGGTGACGCCGCTGGGCAGGGGGATCAGGCTGTCCCGCTTCCGGTCGCTTTTACCGGCGCCGATGCGGAAGAGGATACTTTGAAGGGACATGGGGAGTCCTCCTTTGGTTTTCTTTTATGGTAGCATATTCCCGGAGCGATGTAAAGAGAAACGCCCTCCCGACGGGAAGGCGTTTTCGTAATTACTTCAGCATATCAATGAGGCTGCCCAGGGCAGGCTCAAAGGCGGCGCCGTACCAATGGTTGGGGAGCTGGGCGGTGCAGCGGATGCATTCCAGAGTGTAATCGGCGGCGATCCGGGCGGCCTCAAAGGCAGACTTGCCCCGCATCAGACTGCCCACAAAGGCGGAGGCGTAGATGTCGCCGGTGCCGTGGCAGGAATTGGGCAGCAGTTCATGCTCATAGTATTGATAGACACCGTTTTCAAAGACCACCACGCCGGTCTTGCCGGGGGCGTAGGAAACGCCGGTGAGGATCACGTTCTTACTGCCCAGGGCGGTCAGGCCGGCCAGCAGGCTGTCGATGTAAGCGCGGTCATATTCGGTGCGGTAGTCCATGCCGGTCAGGAAGCAGGCTTCCGTGATGTTGGGCACCACAAAGTCCGCCTTGCCGCACAGACCCTTCATGGCCTGCACATATTCATCGTCAAAAGCGGGATACAGCTTGCCGTTGTCGGCCATGGCGGGATCCACCACCTTCAGGCAACCGGGGGCGCCCACACCTTCAAAAATGGCGGCAACATAGCCGATCTGCAGAGTGCTGCCCAGATAGCCGGTGTAGATGGCTTCAAAGGAGAGCTTCTCCTTCTGCCAATGGGCCAAAATACCGGGCATATCCTCCGTCAGATCCCGGACCGTAAAGCCGGTGAAGCCGGCGGTATGGGTGGACAGAACGGCGGAGGGAAGGACGGCGCACTCCACGCCGCAGGCGGAGATGATGGGCAGCGCAACAGTCATGGAGCACTGGCCGACGCAGGAAATATCCTGGATGGTGAGAATTCTGCGGTAAGACATAATAAACCTTCTTTTTCGGGATATGATAGAGATAATTATACCATGATTTTGCAATAAAACAATAAGGAAAATTCACAGATTTATAACAATGGGCAAATTGACAATTGTCGAAGGATGACATATAATAACTCCATATCGTCTGTATGTTCCGGAGGAGGAAAAGATTATGCGTAAAAAAACGCGATCCCGGAGCTGGGCAGGACAGATCCTGACCTTTGCGCTGTATCCGGCTGTGTTGGTTTATTTTGAGATCGTCTTTAAGATCTCTACCGTAGGGGAATTCTGGGATATAGGCACATTGTTTACGGTGTTGTTCTCTTTGGCCTTTGGTGTGGTGGGTTATCTGCTTTCCACCCTGGTGCGGAATAAGAAAGCGAATTATATCCTGAACATTGTTCTGCTGGTTCTGACGGCAGTTCCCTATCTGATCGAATTTTTCATTTACAAGCAGTTTAAGACTTTTTACGACATCGGCTCCATGTTCAGCAACGGTGCCGATGCGGTGGGCGGTTTTTATAAAGAGATCCTGCGGATGGTCTTTTCCTGGGACGGGTTTACCAAGATCCTGCTGTTTCTGCTTCCTGCCGGCCTTTATGCGGTGCTGGGCAGAAATTTTGTCCGTCATCAGCGCGCCGGCGCATTGCGCAGGATCGGCGCCGCCTCCGCGGCTGTCATCGTGTATATGGCGGCGCTGTTTGGCATCATGGCGGTACCCCAACTGGATGCGCTCCAGGGAGAGCAATACAGCTTCAACAGCTCTGTCAGCGGCCTGGGCCTGATCACGGCTTTCCGACTGGATGTGCAGAATATGTTTGTGGAAGATGAGGAAGGGTTCGAACTGGGCGGAACGGTGCCCACCATTCCCCAGATCATTATGCCCACAAAACCCACGGAGGCCACGGAACCCGGCACCACCGATCCTTCGGATACGGATCCTGCGCCTACGGAGACCGAACCCATCGTCTATACCCCCAATATCATGGACCTGCAGTTTGATACGGACGCCAAGGGCAAGATCAAGGAGCTGAACGAGTATGTCCAGTCCCTGACAGCCTCCATGAAAAATGCCTACACGGGGATGTTTGCCGGCAAGAATCTGATCATGATCACGGCGGAGGCCTTTGCCGCAGAGGTCATTGATCCCGAACTGACCCCGACGCTGTACCGACTGGCCAATTCCGGTATCCAGTTTACGGATTACTACCAGACCGCCGATGCCGGAACTACCGGCGGCGAATACCTGCACCTTTTCGGCATGCTGCCCACCGACGGCGGCCAGTCCGTGAAGAATACCCAGAAGCACCTGAACTACTTCACCATGGGCAGCCAGTTGAACCGCCTGGGTTACTACGGCCAGGCATTCCACAACAATTCCTATACCTACTATGACCGCCATAAGACCCATAACAACCTGGGCTACAGCGCCGGTTTCATGGGCTACGGCAACGGTATGGAGGAGTATGTGAGAAAACAGTGGCCCCAGAGCGACCTTGAGATGATAAAAGGCACCCTGCCGCTGTATATCGACCAGCAGCCCTTTAATATCTACTATATGACCGTCAGCGGTCACAGCAACTATACCACCAGCGGCAATACCATCGTCAAGCAGAACTGGAGCCGGGTACAGCACCTGCCTTATTCCGATGAGGTCAAGGGTTATTTTGCTGCCCAGTTGGGCCTGGAAGATGCCCTGGCATACCTGGTGGAGCAGTTGGAGCTGGCCGGTATTGCCGATGATACGGTCATTGTCCTGACCACCGACCATTACCCCTACGGTCTGGACGATCCCTATCTGGAAGAACTGTACGGATTTGAGGTCAACAACAAGTTCGACCGCGATCACAACCGGCTGATCATCTGGAGCGGCTGCCTGGAAGATCAGGATCCCATCGTGGTGGATGAACCTGTGGGTGTGCTGGATATCCTGCCCACGCTCTCCAACCTCTTCGGCACGGAGTTCGACTCCCGCCTCTTCCCGGGCCGGGACGTGTTCTCCGACGCCCCGGTGCTGGTGTTCAACATGAGCTACGACTGGAAGACGGAGTACGGCACTTATATCGCTTCCAAGAATAAATTCTATCCCATCAGCGATGACCTGGTGATCCCTGAGGGATATGTCAGCGCCATCAAGCAGATCGTCAAGAATAAGGTGCGCTATTGCGAGCTGGTCCTGGATTCGGACTACTTCCGCTCCTTGTTCCCGGACGGCTAAAGGAATATTCCCCAATACCCCCCGGCAGATACTTCTGCCGGGGGTCGTTGGTTCTGCGGTCAGTTGCTGATACTGATGCGGATGCTGCCCGTATCTGTCCGGATCTGACATTGGCCCTGGCCGGCAGAGGGCGGGACGTCGACCCGGCCGGTGGCGCTGTGAGCGGTAAAGATCTTTGGTGTCAGTAAACTGCCGGTGACGCTGCCGGTGCTGGTCTGCACATGGATCCGGTCGGCATCCGAAGCATCAAAGCGGACAGCGCCGGTACTTCGTTCAATGGAAATACTCTCGGCGGCAACGACGTTTTTGAGGGTCACATCCCCCGTGCTGCCGGTGGTATGGAAGGTCTTGCAGGTGACATCGGTCACTTCGACCGATCCGGTGCTGACCTGGATGTTTACATCGCCGGCGCAATTCAGATCGGAAACGCGGATGTGGCCGGTGGCGGTGGAAAGATCGAGGGCACCGGCAGGGGCGTGTTCGATGCGTATCCCGCCGGTGGAGGTCTTGATCCGCGCCGTTCCGGACACCGAAGCGCAGAAATTCACATCGCCGGTACTGAGCGCTATGTCCGCATCCAGGAACCGGAATTCCCCGGGGATCTCAATGTCACCCGTATCGGCCCGGATCAGCAGGGAAGCGTATTCCCGGACCGGGAGATGGACGGTGATCCTGGCTGAGTCAGTATTGATACCGATATAGTCTGCAGGGGATCGCCGGTCCACTACTTCCGCAGTCAGAATGCCGTTTTGGACGCTGACACTATGGCGGGCGTTTTCCTCTTCGTGGCACACAACCCGGCATCTTCCGTCGTCGGAGACCGTAAATTTGATGTCAGCGGTATCTGTGCGAATGGAGATGTTTTCAAATTCTTCGGTGATCTCGTATTCGTTGGTTTCGTATTGCTTTGTGGACATAAGGGCCAGGTCCCATTGATTTGCGGCAAGGATCACTGCAAAGAGGATGCACCCGGCCAACACAAGGGCGGCGGCGGTCAGTAACCATGCTTTGACTGCTTTTTTCATAATATTACCTCCTTTGGAATGAAGCAAAACACTTTTTGGTAAGCCAAACTGCGCCCCTGGTCGCGGCATGGGCGCCCCAGAAGAGGAAAATGGAAAAACCGGCGCAGATCAGACTGGCGGCGATCATAGCCAGACCGGGGAATACATTGCCGATGCAAATGCAGAAAATGCCTGCGATCAGAACGCCTGCCGCGCATGCCGCCAGGGAACCGAAAACAGCCCACAGAGAAAGGACCACGGACCACAACGAAACATACAATGCAAAGACCACGGCCAACAGGGCAATCGCCAGCGATCCCCACAAAGGCGCACCAAGTACCAACAGCAGGATCTCCCAGGCCGCGAGATGCCGTTTGCTCTTTGCCGGCTTTGCGTGGGGGATCTCACCTTTGATCTGGGCAATGATCTCCTGAACGGGACCAACAGCCAGCACGGCTTCCTCCTCCGTCAGACCTTCTTCCATTCGGTCGTCGATCATTTCGGTGTAAAAAATGATTCGTTCTTCAATATCCTCTTCAGGAAGGCCGGCCAAGCCTTCCCGCAGACGGGCCAGAAAATCTTTCTTATCCATGGACATCGTCCTCCTTTGTTACAAACCGATAGATCGACAGTATCTCGTCCCACTCGTGTTTGAAATCCTCGATCCGCTTCAACCCCAGGCCGGTGATGTGATAATATTTCCGAAGCCGACCCCCATGCTCCGCGGTGCGGACAGTCAGCAGCTTTCCATTTTCCAGACGCTTCAGAATGGTATACAGCGTGGATTCGGAAAGCTCCATATATGGTTTCATATCTTTGATGATCTTGTAGCCGTAGGAATCTTCGTTCTTGATGGCCGCCAAAACGCAGACATCCAGAAGGCCCCGTTTCAATTGAATATCCATACCATACCTCCTTTTACACAATACATCGTAACATGAGGTATATGCTTTGTCAAGGAGTGCCGGGAATTTTTCAAAAGTTGCGGAAATTGGTGTTTACAGAACCTATGTCCGTATGCTATGATATACTGTAGAACAAAAACAGAGGTTATTTCAATGAATTACATTGTAATGGATATGGAGTGGAACCAGCCCTGGCCCGGTTCGCCTTCCTCCAAGAAAGTTCTGCCGGTGCAGATCCGCGGCGAGATCATTCAGATCGGCGCGGTACGTCTCACGGAGGACCGGCAGGTGGCGGACGAATTCCAGGTGCTGATCCGCCCGAAATATTACCGGAGCCTGAATCGCCGGGTCAGCAAGCTCACCGGCATCAAAGAGTCCCGCCTGAAGGCGGAGGGTATTCCTTTCCCGGAGGCCATGGAGCAGTTCCGGGCCTGGTGCGGGGAGGATATCGTCTTCCTGACCTGGGGATTTGACGATATCACCATTCTGCAGGAAAATCTTCTGCTGTTCGGTCTGGAAACGGCCTGGACGGAGCGCTGGTTCAATGCACAGATGATCTTCAACGCCCAAACCGACGGCTCCACGGCACAGAAGGCCCTGAAGACCGCTCTGGAGATCTTTGAGATCGAACCCAGCCGCCCGGCCCACGATGCCCTGGGTGATGCCTATCACACGGCCCTGATCTGCGCCCGTCTGGATCTGGAACGGGGCATTACGGAGTATGAACATGCCTTGCAGAGCCACGAGAATGGCTTCCACGGCGCTGAGATCCCCGGCTGTATCGCCCGGAAAGTGTATTACGATTATGCCGATAAGCGGGCGGCCCTGGCCGCCATGGCGGGTGAAGAGAACCTGTGCCCCGTTTGCGGCCGGAGAATGCTGGGATCCCGGTGGTTCTCTCAGCAGGGCCATCGGTATATGGACCTGGCCACCTGCGCCGACCACGGTAAGTTCCTCATTCGGGTGCGGCTGTCGGAACAGCCCAATGGCCTGGTTCGGGTCAGCCGGCTGACTTATGAGGCTACCTCCGAGGCGGCGGAAGCCTATGCCCGCCGGGCGGAGAAGGCGGATCCTGAGGAGCAGCGGCCCACCCATCGCCGCCGCCGTCGCCGCCGCAGCGACCTCCGCGAGCCCAAGATCGTCCAGGAGTAAAATGATGCCGGGAGGGGAGACCCTCCCGGATTTACAAAAAAGGAAAAAAACTCTTGACAGAACGCCCTGCCCGTGTTAGAATACTAACCGCTGATGGTGCTCAGGCACTTGAGACTGAATGGGCCCTTAGCTCAGTTGGTTAGAGCCTCCGGCTCATAACCGGATAGTCCCG
>SVLA01000029.1 GCA_015068175.1 Oscillospiraceae bacterium | reverse complement strand
CACGGCGCAGCTACTGCCCAAGACCACCCGCAATACCCAGGGTGTCAGCGTCATCAGCCTGAAGAAGAAGGCGGTGCTGAGCCATGCCCTGACGGTGGCGGACAGCGGTATCACCAATCTGAGCCGCTACCGCACCAAGACCATTCCTGCGGCAGGTGCCCTGCTGAAGGAAGAAGATTCGGTGGAAAAACAGCAGAGTTTTGATGTGTAACGGAAAGTAATAACTGCGGGATCGGAGGAACGGATATGAAGAAGTTTTGCTCGATTTGTATGGTGATTCTGGCTTTCCTGTGGATCTGCCCCATAGCGGTTTCTGCAAATGCGCCGGCTCCGGGCCCGAGTTATGAGTTTTTTCTTGAAAACGTTCCGGAAGGAACGGTGTATGTGGATCTTCTGATCTATTTGCCGGAAACCGATGCCCGATACAGCCCCTTGGAGAAGGGAAATCTTCCGGAGGGATTTGCGGAGGATGCCCCCATCGTAATGTATTGTGAAGGTGATTTTCGGTCTTATACATTCCATTATCGGAATGCACGGTCGGAAATCCTGATGAGCAAGCAGGGCATGGTTTGTTTCTTCGCCAATAGCTCCGTGATGTATGATGGAGACTGGGGTTTGGCCGACGATCATCAGCAGGATGTGGAGAAGCGAGGCAAGATCCGCCTGGCCATGCTGGACGGGGAAGGGAATATCCTGCAGGTTTCCGGAGCGCTGTCGCTGGAGCCGTCCGGCATTCTGTCCTACAGCCTGAATCGGTTTTTCTATGATGGCGCCAAGGATCAACTGAAGGTGGAAAGCCAATCCAATTTCAGCCTGATCGCCGTTTTTGTGATCCTCGGTATTTTGGGGATCCTGGCCAGCAGCGGTGTGGAATGGTTGGTGGCCCGCTGGTTCCGGCAGATCCAGGCCCATGCAAGATTCGTGTTCCTGGTCAACGTGGTTTCTCAGTTTCTGATGCGGCTGGCCCAGATCTTTTTGCTTTGGTTTATTGCCATCTGCAGTTCGAGTATGGAATATTGGTTCGTGGTGCTGTTTTTGGAGATCCCGGTGTATATCGGCGAGTTTTTGATTTATCGCGGAAAAATGCCGGAAGTGTCCTGGAAGCGTTGCCTTGCTTTTACGGTCTGTGCCAATACAGCGTCCCTGTTGTTGGGGTTGCTGATGCTGTGATGTTATAGATTTCGGGAGGATTATATGCAAAAGATCTGGAATCGTTACAAGTGGATCCTGGCGACGATCGTCGGCAGCGCTGTATTTTCTTTCGGGTTTGCCGCATTTCTGGCGCCCAATGAGATGAACGCCGGCGGTATTTCCGGTTTGGCGCAGATTATTGTGAAACTGTTGGGCGTGGGCAGCGTGGGTGTGGTCAGCATCGTGATCAACCTGCCGCTGTTTGTCTTGAGCGGTATGAAGATCGGACGGAAGTTTTTTGTCGGTTCCTTGCTGGGCATGGTGCTCAGCTCTGTGCTGATCGACTTGTTTGCGGCCATACAGCTTCCGGTGGTGGAACCGCTGATCGGGGCGCTGTACGGCGGCGTGTTGGGCGGTTTGGGCCTGGGATTGGTGTTCGTCTGCGGCGCATCCACCGGCGGCTCCGATATTTTGGTGCGGCTGCTGAAGCTGCATTGGCGGAATGTGCCCATCGGGCAGATCGCCATGGCGTTCGATGCCGTCGTGGTGCTGCTGACGGGCATCGTGTACGGCGATATTACGAAAGCGCTGTACACCGGCATTGCGGTGTTTGTTACCGGCCAGGTGCTGGATGCGGTGGTGTATCGGTTCGACTATTCCAAGGTGGCTCTGATCATTTCGGATCAATACGAACGGGTCGCTCAGGAGATCGGTGAGAAGCTGGACCGGGGCGCCACGTTCCTCCACGGTGAGGGCAGTTACAGCCATCGGGCCACCAAGGTGGTGCTGACGGCGGTAAAAAAACAGCAGGTGGCGGAGCTGAAGGAGCTGGTCACCCACATCGATCCCAACGCATTTATCATCGTGCAGGAAGCGCACCATGTGCTGGGTGACGGATTCAGCAAGTATTCCAAGGATTCTCTGTAAAGGAGGAAGTCTATGAAGCGAATTTGGGCGGTCTTGCTGGCGCTGAGTTTGGTGCTGGCAGGCTGCGGCGATATGATGGACGGCAGTTATCATCACGTCATCGGCAACGAAAAGCCGGAGGATCAGGAAGAGGAGGAGATCGTTTCCGTTTCCCGCTATGATGAATTGCACAGCACCCTGGTGGACATGATCCGGGAAGGCAAAGAAAGCGGCATCATTTCCATGACCCGCTATGATCAGAGCAGGATCACTTCGGATACCAATGACGCCGTGCGGGAGGTCCTGGTGCGGGACCCCATCGGCGCTTATGCGGTGGAGGACATCCAGTTTGAACTGGGCACCAGCGGCGGTCAGCCGGCCATCGCGGTGACCGTGATCTACCGGTACAGCCGGGCCCAGATCCAGAAGATTCGGCGGGTCACCAATGTGGAGCAGATGATGACGGCTGTGGCCGGCGCCATCGACAAGTGCGAGGCCGGTATCGTGCTGTATGTGGATCAGTTTGCGGATGTGGACTTTGATCTGTGGGTCTCGTCTTACGGGGCACAGAATCCTGACAAGGTGATGGAATTGCCCAATGTGGCATCGGCCGTCTATCCCGAAGAGGGGCGGAGCCGGGTGGTGGAGCTGAAATTCCACTATCAGAACGGCCGGGACGTGCTGAAAGCCATGCAGAGCCATGTGGCCTATCTGTTCAGCCGGGCGGTGGAACAGCTTGGGGAGGACATGATGCCCCAGGAGCGGTTTGCATCGCTGTACAGCGTCCTGCGGGATCCGGCACGGGAACTGGAGCAGGAAACTTCCATTACACCGGCTTACAGTCTGCTGGTCCATGGCGTGGGCGACTCCAGGACGGTGGCTCAGGTCTATGAGGCGCTGTGCAAAAAGGCGGAGCTGGATTGCGTGACGGTGACCGGCACCAAGGCCGGCGCGCCCTGGTACTGGAATATCGTTTGCCTGGATGGGGTTTACCATCATGTGGATGTGCTGGCGGGACCCGCGGAGGGACCGCAGTTCCTGGGGGATCAGGATATGAGCGGCTATGTTTGGGATTATTCCGCTTATCCGGTCTGCCAGACCTTGCCGGAACCGCCGCAGGAAACGGAGCCGGTGGAACCTACGGGCCAGGCTGAAGAATAATTTGAAAAAAATGAAAAATAGGTATTGACTTTTTTGAAGGATGTGCTATAATTCATCTCGTTCCGCGGGTGTAGCTCATCCGGTAGAGCGCCACCTTGCCAAGGTGGAGGTAGCGAGTTCGAGCCTCGTCACCCGCTCCAAAAAGCCGTTGTCGTAAGACAACGGCTTTTCTTTTTACATTGAGGCCCCACCGGCTACCGCCGGTGGATTTGTGTTATACGGAGGGGGTCTGATAATGTGCCTGGCGGTATTGGCCGGGGGTCAGGCCGGTCCGCTGTTTGAAATGGCGGATAAAATGAGTGGCATTGCGGAATCCCACATCCTGGCTGATGTGCTTGATCTGGAGAAGAGGATCTTTCAGCAATTCCTCGGCTTTCTGAATGCGCAGTTCCAGTAAATACCGGTAAGGGGTTTGCCCGGTATATTCCAAAAAAAGACGGTGGAAATGGGGGACGCTGATCCGGACATGGGCAGCCATTGCTTCCACGGTGATCTCTTCGGCGTAGTGCTGCTCCATGTAGGTCACGGCGGATACGAACCATTGGGGGTGCTTCCGGGCGGTACGGTCCATGATGTCCAGCAACAGATCGCTGAAGAGCTGGGTCATGATCAGGGCCAGACGGGCGTGGGCGGAACCGGCGGGGTATTTCATATAGTGCAGCAGATCCTGAGCGCAGCGGTCGATCCGCGGCTGGGGGACAGAATGGAGCATGCCGGCCTGACGCAGCAGCATGCGGTAGAAATTCTCGCTCAGCTCGCCGGTGCAGCGGATCAGGAGGACCTCCAGAGGAGCGCTGCCGGTTTGGGTCAATGTGCCCTTATCGTGATGTGAAAGCAAGAGCAAAGCGCCGGGGCCGGCTTCGCCGGAGGTGTTTTTGTGGGTCCAGCGCAGTTGCCCCCCATAGATATAGACCACATCCAGTAAGCCGGGGATATTCCCGGCCACGCGGAAATCCTTTTCATAAATACAACGGCTGACGCTGTAGACCCGGCAGACCAGTCCCGTGGCGGCGGCATCGGTATAACGGCCGTTTTGCCGATAGGCGATTTGCAGGAGCCGTCCTTCCGGCAGAACGGCAGCGAGCTGCTGGATCTGCCGCTCCATATTCCAAAGCTGAAAATCTTTACTGATCATGGCGGTACCTCATTTTCGTGCAACGTTCCATATTGTGATGAAAAACGGCGTGTGCTATAATAAACCAAAGGAGGTGCGGTGATGGCTGCGAAGAGCATTGCATCGGTGAAGCTCCTGGGAGATGCGGGACATCTGGCGCAGGGGATCAGCGACCGATGGCTGAAAGGATTGTGGAAGAGAAACCCGGCCATGCTGGGGATGGTCCGGGACCGGGATGGGGATCCATGGCCGGATCTGCTGCTGTGGTCCGGCGAATTTTCCGGAAAGTATATTACAGGCGCGGCGTATATTTACCGGGTTACCGGCGATGAGGAACTGAAGGCGGATACGTTGGAATTTATCCACCGCTTTTTGGATCTGACGGAACCGGAATGCTATTTCGGTGTGGTGCCCAGGCACCTGCGCCTGACCGGCGCGGGGCAGGATGCGCCGGGATTGACCGGCATGATCTGGGATGCCTGGAGCTGCTACCACATGATGGAAGGGCTGCTGCTGTGGCATGAGATCACCGGAGAGGAACGGCTGATGCAGGCAGTGCTGGCCGGCACGGATCTGCTGTACGCGCATTTCTTTGAAGGAAAACGCTCGGTGCTTTCCATGGGCTCGCCGGAAATGAATCTGTCGGTTTATCATACCGCTGCCAAGGTGTTCCGGATCACCGGAAAGAAGAAATACCTGCGGTTTGCCCGGCAGTTGGAGCAGGATATTCAGGCGGAGACGCCGAAGAACTGGATGGCGGCGGAGCGCCGGAAACTCCATTTCTATCAGTGCGCCACGCCCCGCTGGGAACGGCTCCACACGGTCATGGGGGCGGCGGAGATGTACAAGGGGACCGGGGACGAAGCATATGCGCGAATGCTGCGTTACATCGTGGACAGCATTCTGCAGACGGATATTCACAATACGGGGGGATTTTCCACGGAAGAGTGGGCCAGAAACGGTCGGTTCATCAACAGTTCTGTGGAGACCTGCTGTGTGATCGTCTTTAATGGACTGTGCTGTGAGTATCTGGACATCACCCCAGTACGGGATCACGGACATGTGCTGGATCATCTGGAACTTTCTTACTATAATGCGGTGATGGGTTACAATTCCGTGACCGGCGGCTGGTGTACCTATTCGACGCCTATGGAGGGCGTCCGCAATGCCAGCATCAAGGAAAACGGCTTTCAGATCCGCCCCGGCGCGCCGGAGCTGAATTGCTGCAGCGCCAACAGCCCCCGGGGCGTGGGCGAAGCGGTCCGCTGGATGCTGCGGGAGGAAAACGGGGAAGTGTATCTGAATTTCCTGGGCGCGGCGGAAGTGGAACTGTCGGATGGGGGCCGGGTGCGGACCGGCGGCGATTATCCTTATGGTAATGTCCTGACGATAGAGATCCGTCCGGGAAACCGATTTAGGAATTTGAATCTGCGGATCCCCGGGTGGGCGGAATATGTGCAGATCACAGAGGCCGGGGAGAAGAAACGATTCTGCGGCGCTTATGCCCGGATCCCCATGGAAGAGAAAGAAGTTACAGTGCATATTCCCATGGCGATCCGTTATTTGCCGGGTCAGGAGAATTATAAGGGACTCTGCAGCATTTACCGCGGTCCGCTGCTGTTTGGAATGCGGGAACCTGCGGGAGGCATTCGGCCCCGAATCCCGGCGGCCCATATCGCCCGGGCGGAACTGCGCCGGACGGATGGGGGCGTGTCGCTGGTACTGCCCGGCGGGATCCGGCTGCGGGACTTTTATCACTTGGGGCAGGATGGGAGAGCTTACCAAACCTGGTTTGATATTTTTGGTATATAGGAAAACACAGAAAATACACAAAACCCTGTGAAAATGTGGGAAGAACGGAAAATCGGTGCAGGTTTGTCAAATTATGTGATAGAAACAGTATATCAATTGGCCGTGACTTTGTCAATGCGCTGACGCTATAATGGAGTTGTCCAAAAAAGAAAAGGAGGCGACATTCCATTGAAAAACATTTTGAAACGGATCATTGCCATTGCCCTGGCGCTGCTGATGCTGCCCTGGGGTACCATGGTAACGGGAGTCAACGCAACAAATGAGCAAGGAGATTTTACGGACGCTATGCCTGAAACAGAAAAAGATCGGCGTGCTTACAGTTATCTGTCCAGCCTGGTTGCGGACGGATATCTGTCTGAGATCATCAACGCCAACATCGAGACCTGGCAGCTTAACGCCTTGGCAGACAATCCCGGCATCATTGAGAAGATCTGGGATCATGCCTCCGGTACATCTGCGGAACTGGCCGGCCTGATCAACGACGGCTGGAACATGATGGGCAACGGCCTGGTGGCCCTGACGGTCAAGGAAAATCACACCGCCTTCGGCACCGCTGTAAAGTGGACCAATAAAGCGGCCGGCGCCTATATGGACCTGGATCTTGCCTTTGGACGGCAGGCCGGTACCCAGCGGGATTGGCGGGGATTTGAATATCTGTGGTTCTACATCGACGTATCCCTCTACGGCAATTCGGAAGTGCCGCTGGGCATCGCCTTTGAGGAATATGACGTGGTCGACGGCCAAATCAGCGCCGACAGAGAATCCTGGGCCCTGACCAAAGGCAGCACTGTCCGGCTGTATCCGGACCGGGGAGATGCCCAGGATGCGGTCATCGGCACCTCCACAACCAACGGCAATGTCAATAATGGCCGCGTGATCCTGCCTGCGGACTTTAAGGGCTGGATCCGGATCCCGCTGAACGAGACCAATTTCTTTAGGTATTGGGAGTATCCCTCCGCCAACGGAAAGCTGGATCTGGCGGATGTGCATCAGTTCAATCTGTGCCTGGAAAGCACGGCGGACAGCGCCGGCGGCGAAGCCTATCTGGGGCCCTTCATGCTTTCCGGCAAGACGGACGAGGTGCCTACCACGGCAACCAAAGCGAATTATACCAATATTTGGAACCTGAACGGTGTGAAGGATACCCAGCAGAACGATCCCAACGCCTGGATGGTGGAGGCGGCCTGGGCCTGGTACAATGAGTATCCCGGCAAGCTGCTGACCGGTGTTTCCTATTCTTACCGGCTGTCTCCTTCCAAGGAACTGAAGGAAGCCGGTGACAAGCTGGTTTCGGAACTGAAGCGTGTCCAGGAAAGCACCGGTTACCTCGGCATTTTTGACGGTGCCCAGCGCATGGGCGGCGGCGGTGCCAACTGGGACGTTTGGGGCCATTATCACATCATCTACGGCCTTTATCAATGGCATCGCGCCACCGGTAATGAGGATGCCCTCACCGTGGCTGCCAAGGCGGCGGATTATGTGATCAAGCACTTCGCATCTCAGCGCACTTCTTATGTTGCGGCCGGCACGGCCCAGACCAATATGGCCATCGGCCATGCCTTTGCGGTGCTGTATCTGGAGACCGGTGAGCAGAAGTATCTGGACGAAGCCATTAAGATCGTGGATACCTGCTGGAAGGATCCCATGGCCGGCAACTGGCTGGAAGCGGCCCTGGCAGGCAAGGACTTTTATCAGATGGTGGGTACCAGCAATCCCTACACCAACCGCTGGGAGGCCCTGCATCCGCTGATGACCCTGGCGGTGCTGTATGAGATCACCGGCGAGGAGCGGTATTTTACCGGCCTGGAGAACCTGTGGACCAGCATTCAAAAGACGGACCGGCACAACTCCGGCTCCTTCTCCGTGGGCGAAGGAGCCTGCGGCGATCCGTTCCAGATCGGCGGCATCGAGACCTGCTGCTCTGTGGCGTGGCTGGGACTGACCACCGAATATCTGCAGGTGTCCCGCAACTCCATTGCTGCGGATGAGCTGGAGCTGGGCTACTACAACACCATGATGGCCTCCCTGCTGGAAGGGGGCAAATATGTGACCTATGATACCCAGATGAACGGCAGCCTGATCCCCGCGACCCAGCAGTTGGCGTTCCAGGCCCGGGCCAATTCTCCGGACTTTAGCTGCTGCCAGGCCAATGCGGCCCGGGGCATCGGTGAGCTGAGCCAGTGGGCAGTTTTGACGGACAACACCGGTCTGTACTGGAATTTCTACGGCAGCGCCCATATTACCACTCAGACCCCCGGCGGACAGACGGTTTGCGCGCAGCAGACCACGATCTATCCCGAGGACGGCAAGATCCACATTGAGATCAGCGGTTTGAAGCAGGAGGAACAGTTTACCGTTTGGTTCCGTGTTCCCTCCTGGGCCAGCGCATATAAAGTCACCATCGGGGATCAGTCGTTCATGGCAGAAAACACCGGTGAATATCTGCCCATTACCGGTACCTGGCGCAATGGGACCACCGTGGACATCGAGATCGGTATGACCTTCCACTTCTGGAAGGGCGAGAATCAGTGCAACGGTTATACCTCCGTGTATTATGGGCCGGTGCTGCTGGCCGCGGACACCAAATATGCCAATCTGACCGCGAAGATCAATATTGAAGATCTGGTCAACGCCAAGATCTACCGCAAGGACAATATGCTGCTGACGGTGGATGCGGTGGATAACCGGGGAAATACGGTCACGCTGATCTCGTTTGCGGACGTGGGCAACGACGGATCTTCCTACAGAAGCTGGCTGCGGACGGAAGGGACCATTGATCAGGTGAAGTATGAGAAGAACGGAACGCCGGTATGGTGCAGCAATCTGATCCCCGTTGGAGAGCCGATCCTGCCGGATACGCCCGATGTGCCCGTGGCGACGGAGCCTTCTGCGCCCGGTACACCCGTGGCCACCGAACCCTCCGTGCCCGGCGCGACAGAGGGCACCGCGGAGCCTACGGTCCCGGGACAGACCCAGGCAACCGAGCCTGATGCGACGGAGCAGACCAACGGCGCCGGAGAACCTGGTGACCAACAGAATGACAGCAATGGCTGGATCCTGCCTGCGGCCATCGGCACCGCTACGGCCTGCGCGGCGGTAGTTGCCGGTGTAGTTGTGAAAAAAGGCAAGAAGAAAGACGGCAAATAAATAATGAACCCCGGCCGACTTATTTTTGGCGTCGGCCGGGGGATTTTTATGGCTGGTCGCTTTCCATGAGACCCAGGAGGATGGGGAATTCCCGGCCCCGGTCCAGGGGGATATTCTGCCAGGGGCCGCCGTTGATCTGCAGATAGCGGTCACTGCGCTGGAAGTAGTCTTTATAGGTATTGTCGGAGTAGTAAAGGCGGACGTGACCTAGGGGCATTTCGTCGTCGGCCGGAGGCGATTCGGCAGGGCCGCTGACGTCCAGGCACCGCAGGTAAGTGAGGACAGCCTGCATTTTTTCCGCATCGGTATAGGTGCGCTGCAGTTTGACGGTGCCGCTGTTGTAGCTGGCCTGGATCCGGGTGACCACCCGCGGGCGGCCCGGCTGGGTCTGGTCGACCCGGGTGCAGCCGGCCAGGAGCAGGGCGGTCAGCAGCAAAATGGTCCACTTTTTCAATTGGCATCCCTCCGGGTTTTAGAATATGCAGTTTTCGGCGGACCATACACGGAAATTTTAGGTTGCAAGTTGGGTGATTTTCGGTTAGAATAGAAAAAAAGACAGAGGAGGGAGAGCAATGGGCGTGATGCCGGATGTTGAGACCGTAGAGGCTATTGCGGAGCTTTTTAAGGCCTTCGGGGATCCGACCCGGGTGCGTATCTTGTCCCATCTGCAGGGGCAGGAACGGTGTGTCAGCCATATTGCGGAGGCTGTGGAGTTGTCCCAGAGCGCTGTCTCCCACCAGCTTCGGATCCTGAAGCAGATGCATCTGATCAAGTATCGCCGGGAGGGTAAGAGTGTGCTGTACTCCCTGGCCGATGACCATGTGCGGACCATTTTGGAGATGGGCCTGGAGCACGTGCTGGAGTAAAGGGCCTTTTATTTTTTCAGCCTACAAGATCCATGACGTTTCCCTTGAAACGGCCATGGATCTTTTTTTATAATGCCCATCAGTACGGAAAAGGGGGATGGGTACATGCGGCTGATGTGCTTACTGTGGGCGGCGGCGCTGCTGATGGGATTATGGATCGTCCGGCTCATGGATGGGGCCGCGGAAGGAGGCCCGGAGCCCACGGCGGTGGTTGCTGTGGATGATGGGGCACAATAGTATGGGAAAGCCGCCGGATCGCTCCGGCGGCTTTGCTCATTGGTGACAGCCGCAATCGGCGTTGCCGTCGCAGCCGGTGGGGGTGAACTGCTTGGTGGGGAAGGGGATCCGGGAGAACATCTCGCAGGGATCCTCGGCGCAGCCGGGGTTTTCGCAGCATTCCTTGGTGGGCAGGGCGTAATCCACCACGGGGACCACCAGTTGGGCGTCCCGCTCCAGGCGGATGATGGAGAACTGGCCCAGGCTGACGAAAAGGCGCCGCCGCTCCGGGGTCACCAGCAATTCGTCGTCGAACAGACCGCAGACCGCGGCAGGGATCTGCAGGGCCGGCGTTTCGCAGGGTTTGTCGCAGAGATCGCGGACTTTGGAGTTGAGGACCATGGGATCCAGGACTTCCACCACGGCGGTGGGTCGGTTGGCGTAGTGGCGGGTGATGCCGTCGGGGCCGTCGATGCGGGTGTCGCTGCGGTAGATGTGGGCCTTGCTGTCCTCGCCGCAGAGGACGGCCCGCTTGGTGAACACGGCGCAGCCATGGAGGGCCACGGGGCGGCCGGCGCCCACGGTGGCATCTGCCAGGATCCGGTAGAAGAAGGTGACATCCACGCAGTAGTGGTGGCGGTCGAAGGCGACCGGCTCCACATCGATGTAGGTATAGATCAGTTCGGCGTGGCGGACCCGGACGTTGGTTGCGGTATCCAGCAGATTTTGGGAACAGCGGGTCAGGTATACCCGCAGGTCCTCAATGCAGTCTTTGTCACGGCAGGAGTCCGTGATCTTGCGGACGTGGATGGACATGGTGTCCTGACATTCTTGGGACATGGTGATACCTCCTATCACAGTTGCAAGCATACTGCTTACAAACACAGTTTATGCGTCGGTGACGGGAAGGTGCGGAAAACGGCAAAAAAGCAGGGCGCCGCCGGGGCGCCCTGCAAAAGGATCAATTGAATTTGAATACGGTCTCGGAGTGGTATTTCTGGCCGGCTTTGGTGATGGGCTGGGGCCATTGGGGATGGTGGATGGCATCGGGATAATACTGGGTCTCCAGGCAGATGCCGCTGCGCTTGGGGTAGGTGACGCCGCCTTTGCCGGTCTCACCGTCCAGATAATTGCCGGCGTAGAACTGGATGCCGGGGCAATCGGTGTAGACCGCCATAGTCCGGCCGGAATCGGGATCCGTGAGGGTGGCGCAGGGATTGCAGAACACTTCCCAGTTGTGGTCATAGCCGCCCTGGAGGTTCAAGGCGTCATAGTCGGCGTTGATGTCCCGGCCGATGGGTTTGGGGACGCGGAAATCCATGGGGGTGCCGGCCACGGGGCGCAGTTCGCCGGTGGGGATGCTCTCGGCATCGGCGGCGGTGAAGAACCGGCCCGGGAGGGACAGAAGCTGCTCCATGGCTTTTTCGGGGCAGTCATGGCCGGCCAGGTTGAAATAGCTGTGGTTGGTCAGGTTGAACACGGTGTCTTCGTCGCTGACGGCGTCGTAAGTGATGTGCAGGGCGCCGGCGGGGTCCAGGCGGTACTCCACCCGTACATCGGCATTGCCGGGGAAACCCTGGTCGCCGTGGGGGCTGTGGAGGGCGAAGGTGATGGCGTTTTCGGTATGCTCCGCCACGGTCCAGAGCCGCTTATGGTAATGGTCAAAACCGCTGTGGAGGTTGTTGCCGTTGTCGTTGGCATCCATGCGGTATTCCTGACCGTTCAGGGTGAATGCGGCACCCTGGAGGCGGTTGGCATTGCGGCCCACGGTGGCGCCCATGCCGCTGCCGCTGGCGGCGTAGGCATTGGGGTCCCCATAACCCAGGACCACATCGGCGCAGACACCGTTGCGGTCGGGGACCAGGAGGCTGATCAGGGTGGCGCCGAAGTCGGAGACGGTGGCGGTAAGGCGGCCGGCGCGGATGGTGTATAAAGAGGCGGTCTCTCCGCTGGGGAGGGTGCCGAAGAAGGTTTTCATAGAAACGGCTCCTTTTTGAAAGATCCGGGCGAAAGACCGCGGAATATGGCGGTGGGCCCTTTGGCGGGGATTATACTATATCCTGCCTCGATTTTCAATCCATTATTTAAAAAAAGACAAAAATGAGGAACTTTTGCGCCGGGTGCTGGAAAAACGAAAATAACGAAAACACAATATATTGTGGTCGAAAATAGAAAATATTCAATATTTTGTGATTTACCTCTTGCAAAAACCACAAGATGTAGTATAATGAGAACTGCTCCGCCATAAAGAATGATGCGGGAAAGGGAGGAAAAGAGAATGAAGATCATTAAGAGAAACGGCTCTGAAGTGGTATTTGATATTGAAAAGATCGTTATGGCCGTCACCAAGGCCAATGAAGCGGTGGAAGAAAGCGCCCGCATGACCCCGCTGCAGATCCGGCGCATTTCCGAAAGCGTGCGGATCTCCTGCGAGGAGATGGGCCGCAGTCCTTCCGTGGAAGAGATCCAGGACCTGGTGGAGAAGGCCATCATGGCCCATGGCGCGTTTGAAGTGGCCAAGGGCTACATCACTTACCGCTACACCCGCAGCCTGCTGCGCCAGTCCAACACCACCGATGACCGGATCCTGAGCCTCATCGAGTGCAACAACGAGGAAGTCAAGCAGGAAAACGCCAACAAGAACCCCACCATCAATGCGGTGCAGCGAGACTACATGGCCGGCGAAGTCAGCAAGGACATCACCAGCCGGATCCTGCTGCCCAAGGAGATCGTGGATGCCCATGAGGCCGGCATCATCCATTTCCATGACGCCGACTACTATGCCCAGCATATGCACAACTGCGATCTGGTGAACCTGGAGGACATGCTGCAGAACGGCACCGTCATCTCCGGCACCTGCATTGAGAAGCCCCATTCCTTCTCCACCGCCTGCAACATCGCCACCCAGATCATTGCCCAGGTGGCATCCAATCAGTACGGCGGTCAGTCCATCAGCCTGACCCATCTGGCGCCCTTTGTTCAGGTCAGCCGTGAGAAGATCCACAAGGCTGTGGAAAAGGAATTGGAGATTCTGGGCGCAACTGCCGATGAAGAATCCATCTCCAGGGTGGTGGAAGAGCGGCTCCGAGAGGAAGTCCGCAAGGGCGTGCAGACCATCCAGTACCAGGTGGTGACATTGATGACCACCAACGGTCAGGCACCCTTTATCACCGTGTTCATGTACCTCAACGAGGCCCGCAATGAGCAGGAGAAAAAGGATCTGGCCATGATCATCGAGGAGACCCTGCGCCAGCGCTATGAGGGCGTGAAGAATGAGAAGGGCGTATGGATCACCCCCGCTTTCCCTAAGCTGATCTATGTGCTGGAGCCGGACAACATCACCGAGGACAGCCCCTATTGGTACCTGACCCGGCTGGCTGCCGAATGCACCGCCAAGCGGATGGTGCCGGATTACATCTCCGAGAAGAAGATGCTGGAGCTGAAGGGCGATGTGTATGTGTGCATGGGCTGCCGCAGCTTCCTGACCCCTGACCGGTTCACCGATGCCGGTATCGGCAATATTGCCAACGCCGGCAACTACGAGCCCGGCAAGCACAAGTATTACGGCCGGTTCAACCAGGGCGTGGTCACCATCAATCTGCCGGATGTGGCGCTGTCCTCCGGCGGAAGCAAGGACAAGTTCTGGCAGATCCTGGAAGAGCGTATGGAGCTGTGCTACAGGGCGCTGCTGTGCCGCCATGAGCGGCTGAAGGGTACGCTGTCCGACGCGGCCCCCATTCTGTGGCAGTACGGCGCCCTGGCCAGACTGCCCAAGGGCGAACCCATCGACAAACTGCTGTTCAACGGCTATTCCACCATCTCTCTGGGCTATGCAGGTCTTTATGAGTGCGTGAAGTACATGACCGGCAAGTCTCACACCGATCCCGAGGCAACGCCCTTTGCCCTGGAGATCATGGATGCCCTGAACGGGGCCTGCAAGAAGTGGAAGGCAAAGCACAATATCGACTTCTCTCTGTACGGCACCCCCCTGGAGTCCACTACCTATAAGTTTGCCAAATGCCTGCAGAAGCGCTTCGGCATCGTGCCCGGTATTACGGACAAGGGGTACATCACCAATTCTTACCATGTCCATGTGACCGAAGAGATCGATGCCTTCACCAAACTGCGCTTTGAGGCCCAGTTCCAGCATCTGTCTCCCGGCGGCGCCATCAGCTATGTGGAAGTGCCCAATATGCAGCAGAACATCGATGCGGTGCTGGAGCTGATGAAGTTCATGTATGAGAATATCATCTACGCAGAACTGAACACCAAGAGCGACTACTGCCAGTGCTGCGGCTATGACGGCGAGATCCAGATCCAGGAAGACGATGGCAAGCTGATCTGGGTGTGCCCCAACTGCGGCAACACCGATCAAAGCAAGATGAATGTGGCCCGCCGGACCTGCGGCTACATTGGTACCCAGTATTGGAACCAGGGAAGGACCCAGGAGATCAAGGACCGGGTGCTGCATCTGTAATGAACGCAAGAAAACTGCTCTGCCGAGCTGGGGGAGCAGTTTTTGATAATACGGATGAGTGATCCTTGCTTTTCAAAAGGAACTATGTTAGGATCATCGTATGAGCTGGGGAATCTGTGTTTGAGCAGGATCATTTTGAAAGAGGTGGAAACATGGCAGGCTGGGAAAGCGAAAGAGAGAAGTGGGAACAGTACCACACGGAAAAAATCAATGGCCTCAGGGAAGCGGCGGAAAACGGTGACCTTGAAGCGATGGAGATGATGGCGTACCACATCGCAAAGCGGGGCTACAGCAGCCGGGAGGAAGTGGTGTCGCTGCTGACGGCCGCTTCCGATGGCGGAAGGCAGAGCGCAAGCTGGAAACTGGCGGACTACTATGCCAACTGGGACCCGAAAAAATACCACGATCAAATAGAGTGTTACTGCCATTTGGCGCTGGCCGGCGGCGGGATCTTTACGGACGATGATCCCGACTGTATTTACGGCAGTATTGAGTATTGGATCCCGAAGCACCACCCACAGTGGCGCGAAATGGAAGAAGGGTTCCACAGTGACGGCACATACTACCTTCTGCCCACGGGGCGGTACGGTTTGAACGTATTCCGGGGCATCGGTGAGGAAGCGGCCAGACAAAAAACGGGGATCAAGGCGCCGCCGGTCTCTCCGGTCACGGAACCGCCATATCCCTACAGCTATCCGTTTTTGCACGAAGCGCCTATCGGATTTGCGGAGTACGAAGGAAAAAAATGGATCCCGCAGACGACGGAGGAAGTATCGTCCTGGATGATCATTTGGCGCAGCATTCGGGAGGGCAACGGTTTTAGCCGCTGGCCGCTGGCGGCGGGTTTCGAGCAGAGACTGATCCAATGCGCTGAGGGCGGATACGACAATGCCTGGTATCTGCTGGGATGGTATTTCCATGAAAGACCGCCGGTATTTGCACAGGGTTACACGGGCGAGGACAAGGACTTTTACAAAAAGGCGGAAAATTATTACCAAAAAGCCATTTCCCTGGGGGTCGCCGAGGGACATTACGGCCTGGGCTATCTGTATCTGTTCGGCCTGCCCCAGGATGCGGATGGTACCGTGTATGCGCCGCGGCATCCGGTTGAAAGTGTGGAATATATCCTGAAGGCCGCCAGAAGCGGTGTCCGGGAGGCGGCCGGGGGTCTTGCCAAACTGTTCCGCAATGACATTTACAATCCGGGATTTGATCAGCGGGTGGAAGAATTGGGCCTGTTCAGTTTTGAAGCCATGGTCGACGAGGAAGTGGCGCGGTACTTTGACCGCGTAAGCGAAGCGGGTATGGACGAGATCGAGCCGGCGGAGATCACAGCGCGGATCCGCAACGCCCTGGAACAATACCGCACGGCGCTTGGAAACACGGACAAATAAAGCAAAACAATGGGCGCGTTTGCACGCGCCCATTGCAGACCGTAGAAAAACCCCTGTTTTGCGTTAGGCAAGACAGGGGTTCGGTACGTATTGGGGAAAAATAAAGGAAATAATGA
>SVLA01000028.1 GCA_015068175.1 Oscillospiraceae bacterium | reverse complement strand
AGCCAGGGCGCCAAGCTGGTCAATGAGTCCATTGAAAGCGGCAGCCTGTACCGCAATGATACCTGGAAGGACCTGGTGGCCAACGCCGAAGGCAAGGCCATGCACTTCATGGGCCTGCTGTCCGACGGCAACGTCCACTCCAACATCTCTCACCTCATCGCCCTGCTGCGCCAGGCCCATGCCGAGGGCGTGAAGAAGGCCTACTGCCACATCCTGCTGGACGGCCGTGATGTGCCGGCCACCTCCGCGCTGGAGTATGTGGCCCAGCTCCAGGAAGTGCTGGACGAGCTGAACACCGAAGGCTGCGATTATGCCATCGCTTCCGGCGGCGGCCGTATGCAGGTCACCATGGACCGGTACGAAGCCAACTGGAAGATGGTGGAGATCGGCTGGCGCACCCATGTCCAGGGCCTGGGCCGGCAGTTCCATTCCGCCGCAGAGGCCATCGAGACTTACCGCGCCGAGATCGGCTGCATTGACCAGGATCTGCCCGCCTTCGTCATCGTCCGCAACGGCGAGCCTGTGGCAAAGATCAACAATGGCGACAGCGTGATCCTCTTCAATTTCCGGGGCGACCGCGCCCAGGAGATCTCCCTGGCCTTCGACCGCAAGAATTTCGACAAGTTCGACCGTCCCGGCTATACCGGCGTCAAGTTCGCCGGCATGCTGCAGTACGACGGCGACCTGAACATCCCCGAGCACTACCTGGTGCAGCCCCCCGTCATCACCAACACCCTGACGGAAGTGCTGTGCGCCGCCGGCATCCACGAATATGCCCTGTCCGAGACCCAGAAGTACGGCCATGTCACCTATTTCTGGAACGGCAACCGCTCCGGCAAGGTGGATGAAAACCTGGAAGTTTATGAGGAAGTGCCCTCCGATGTGATCCCCTTCGAGCAGGCCCCGGCCATGAAATCCAGGGAGATCACCGAGAAGATGGTGGCCGCCATGGCCTCCGGCAAGTTCCAGTTCCTGCGCTGCAATTTCCCCAACGGCGACATGGTGGGCCACACCGGCGTCATGGAGGCCGTGGTCTACGGCATGGAGTGCGTGGACCGGGGCATCGCCGCCATAAAGGAAGCCGCTGAGAAGTACGGCTATACCCTCATCGTCACCGCTGACCATGGCAATGCCGATCAGATGACCGAAACCAAGAAGGGCAAGACTTCCGTCCGTACCGCCCACTCTTTGAACCCCGTTCCCTTCATCATCTACGATCAGGACAAGGAATGGGTCATCAGAGAGGGCCATTACGGCCTGGCCAATGTGGCCCCCACCATCGTGAAGATGATGGGCCTGACTGCCCCCGATTGCTGGGAAGAAAGCATGATCTAAGCGCTGCCAGCAGCGCAGTGAAGAGGTAATAGTGAATAGTGAAGAAGGAATGTATGGGCTGCAGGCCCATGGATTTCCATGGTCGGCGAAGCCGAAACCTCAACTATTCGCTCTTCACTTTTCGCTATTCACTCAAAACACTGGAGGTTTTATTATGATCCGTCAGAATAATGAAAACGGTTCCCTGGGCGTCAGCACCAGCGTGTATACCGATATTGCCGGCACCGCCGCTATGAATTGCTTCGGTGTCAAGGGCATGGCTGCCCGCAGCGTCACCGACGGCGTGTACCACCTGCTGCGTAAAGAGTCCGCGGCCAAGGGCGTCCATGTGGAGTTCCATGAGGACGATACCATTTCCATCGACCTGCACATCATGGTGGACCAGGGCGTGAACCTGAATGCCGTGGGCGCATCCATCATCAGCGAAGTCCGCTATGTGGTCACCAAATGTACCGGTACCGAAGTCCGGGCCGTCAATGTTTACGTCGATTCCATGGCGATCGGCTGATTTCGGAGGGAAGAGAATTGAGACAGACAATCAACGGCGCCGATTTTCGTCGCCTGATCATCAGCGCCGCTGCCGGCATCGAGATCCACAAGCAGGCTCTCAACGAGCTGAACGTGTTCCCCGTGCCCGACGGTGATACGGGCACCAATATGTCCATGACCATCAATGCCGCCGCCAATGACCTGCGGAAGCTGGAAGATCCGGCCCTGGACAAGGCCGCCGCCCAGACCGCTTCGGCCACCCTGCGGGGCGCCCGGGGCAATTCCGGCGTTATTTTGTCCCTGCTCTTTAAGGGCATCAGCAAGAAGCTGAAGGGTGCCGCCGAGTGCGACGGCGTTCTGTGGGCCGCCGCGCTGCAGGAGGGTGTGGATGCCGCCTATAAGGCCGTCATGAAGCCCGCCGAAGGCACGGTCCTCACCGTGGCCCGTCTGGCCGCCGCCAAGGCCCGCCAGGCAGCGGAAGAGAATAACTATTTTGAATTCGTCCATGAAGCAGCCATTGCCGAAGCCAAGGTGGCCCTGGCCAATACCACCAACCAGAACCCGGTGCTGAAGAAGGCCGGCGTGGTGGATGCCGGCGGCAAGGGCTGGCTGGTGGCCCTGGAGAGCATGCTTCTGGCCCTGCGGGGCGAGGACCTGGTGGCCCCGGAGACCGGCGATGCCGCCGCGGTGAAGGATGCCGCCGATTTTGCCGATTTTGACACCGACGACATCACCTTTACCTACTGCACCGAGTTCATCATTTCCCGTGAAAACGACAAGGATCCCGAGGCCCTGCGCTGCTTCCTGGATTCCCTGGGTGACAGCCTGGTGCTGGTGGATGACGAGGAGATCATCAAGGTCCACGTCCACACCAACGATCCCGGCAAGGCCCTCCATGAAGCCATGGATTACGGCTCCTTCGTCACCGTCAAGATCGAGAATATGCGCCTGCAGCACACCGAAAAGGTCATGACCGAGCAGGAAAAGGCCCCCAAGATCGCGGAGCCGATGAAGCCCATCGGCGTGGTCTCTGTCTGCGTAGGCGACGGTATCGGCGATGTGTTCTCCAACCTGGGGGTGGACGGCCTCATTTCCGGCGGCCAGACCATGAACCCCAGCACCCAGGACATCCTGGAGGTGGTGAACCGGGTCCCTGCCGAGACCGTGTATGTGCTGCCCAACAACAAGAATATCATCATGGCTGCCCAGCAGGTGGATGCCCTGACCCCCAAGAATGTGGTGGTCATCCCCTCCAAGACCATCCCCCAGGGCATTACCGCCATGCTGAACTTCAATCCCGAAGGCACCGTGGAGGAAAACATCGATGCCATGACCGATGCCCTGGGCACCGTGGATACCATGCAGATCACCTACGCCGCCCGGAATTCCGATTTCGACGGCTACGACATCCACGAGGGTGACTACCTGGCCCTCTACGGCAGCCAGCTCTTCGGCACCAGCCAGGATATCCGGGTCCTGCTCAAGTCCCTGGCGGAAAAGATCCGGGACGACGGCAAGGAATTCGTCACCATTTACTACGGTGAGGACGTGAAGGAGAAGCACGCCCAGAAGGCGGCGGACATCTTTGCGGACATCTGCCCCGATGCGGACGTGAATCTGCTCCGCGGCGGCCAGCCGGTGTATTATTACCTGATCTCTGCGGAATAATTTTATTGCGGCCCACTGCCCTGCGGGGCGGTGGGCTTTGCTTTTTTGCATATACATAGCACAAAGGAGTTGATGTATATGCAGTTGCCCCGGGGCGGGATCCTGGGAAAAGGGGCGGCGCTGCTGCGGCGGCTGCGGCGGATGCAGATCCCGGACCACGCGGCCAATGCGGGATTTTTTATGATCCTGTCGGTTTTTCCCATGCTGGTGCTGATCATCGGCATCCTCCGCTACACCCACCTGGATACCCGGGACCTGATGGACCTGGTGGCGCCCTACCTGCCCGATGCCTTGGAAGGATTTCTGGAAAAGATCATCATTCAGGCCTATGCCCGTACCGGGCCGGCGGTGGTGTCCGTATCGGCGGTGACGGCCCTGTGGTCCGCCAGCCGGGGAATGTCCAGTATCCTGCGGGGGCTCAATGCCATCTATGATGCCCGGGAAGACCGGGGGTGGCTCTATACCCGGGCCATCGGGGCCTTTTATACCTTCGTGTTCATTCTGGTGCTGCTGTTGACATTGGCGCTGAATGTGTTCGGTGAGATGCTCCAGGACCTCCTGCCCCAGCCCGGCGGCTTTTGGACGGACCTGATCGACCTGCGGTTCGTGCTGATGCTGCTGCTCCAGACGGCGGTGTTTACGGGGATCTATATGTTCCTGCCCAATAAAAACAATACCTTCACCGCCAGTCTGCCCGGAGCGGTCCTGGCCAGTTTGGGCTGGCAGGGATTTTCGGCGCTGTATTCGCTGTATGTGGAGCGCTGGGCGGCTTATGCCAATATCTATGGGTCGGTGTATGCTTTTGCCCTGGCCATGCTGTGGCTGTATTGCTGCCTGGCCATCCTTTTCTGCGGCGGCGCCCTGAACCACTTGCTGGAGGAATAGAAGCTGTCACCCCCTACCGTAAATTCTGTCATCCCGAGCGTAGCCGAGGGATCCGTCCCTCTCCTCCCGCGTAGGGGCGACCCTTGCGGTCGCCCGCCGCACCCTTTACAGAAAACCCTGTCATCCCGAGTGACCAACGGGCGTCGAGGGATCTACGCATTCACCGCTTGCTGTGCAGATATTCCGTGCGAAGATCCCTCCACGCGGCTACGCCTTGGTCGGGATGACAAGCTGGTTTCTCCCCGTAAGGGCTGACGAAAAAGGTGACCCGTTCCCCCCTACAAAAAGTGAGAAAATTTCCCCTTGTTTAAGCATTATTCACATTCAAGTTTTACCATAAAAGAAAAAAGGAGGAAAAGGCCATGTTTGGATATGTCACCGCAAGCTGGAAAGAATTGACACCGAACCAGGGAAAGCGGTATAATCAGGTTTACTGCGGCATCTGCCGCCAGATCCGACAGTGTTCCTCCAATTCCGCCCGGATCGCCTTAAACTACGACATGGCCTTCCTGGCGCTGCTGCTGATGAGCCTCTATGAGCCGGAGGAAACGGCCGGTGATCGGGCCTGCGCCCTCCACCCCTGCAAGCCTAAAGGGTGGGTGGACAACGAATACATCCGCTATGCTGCCGATATGAACGTGGCCCTGGCGTACTATAAGGCCCTGGACGATGTGCAGGATGACCGTACCCTCTCCGCCCGGGTCCTGGAGCGCCTCTTTGGCCGCCATTATGAGCAGATCCGCTGGCAATGGCCCCGGCAATGCGCCGCCATCGAAAAATGCATCCGGGAACTGAACGATCTGGAGCGGGAAAACTGTTCCAATCCCGACGAGCCGGCCAACCGGTTCGGGGAATTGATGGCCGAGCTGCTGGTGTATCGGGAGGACCTGTGGGCGGATACCCTGCGGCAGATGGGCATGGCCCTGGGCCGGTTCATTTACCTGGGCGACGGGGCCCGGGATTATGCCAAAGATCGGAAAAAGGGGAAATACAACCCCTATATCGCCATGGGGATGGAAGAAAACTGGCCCCAATGGGAAGAATATCTGGTGCTGGCCATGGGCCGATGCACCGCAGAATATGAAAAATTGCCCCTGGTGCAGGATAAAAAATTGTTGGATAACATCCTTTACAGCGGTGTTTGGACGAATTTCAGGAGAAAAGAACGGCAGGAGGTGGGCCCTTGATCCAGGATCCATATAAAGTGCTGGGCGTCA
Organism: Oscillospiraceae bacterium; assembly: GCA_015068175.1. The sequence continues at coordinate 10,760 of SVLA01000028.1, read as the reverse complement.
GTCCCGATGCGGACGACGAGCAGATCAAGCAGGCCTATCGGCGCCTGGCCAAGAAATATCACCCGGATCTGAATCCCGGCGATGCGGAAGCGGCCCGGAAAATGCAGGAGGTCAACGCCGCCTATGAGCAGATCAAAAATCCGGAAAAATTCCGCCGGCAGCAGAGCGGCGGTTACGATCCATACGGCTACGGCGGCTATCAGCGGCAGTACGGCGCCGGGGAAAGCGGCGATACCTACCAGCAGGCGGCTGAAAACTACATCCGCTTTGGCCGCTATCGGGAGGCCCTGAATACCCTGGAAAACTGCGCCAAAAAGGATGCCCGGTGGTATTATCTCAGCGCTTTGGCCCACGACGGTCTGGGTAATCAGGTGACGGCCCTGGAGCATATCCGCCGGGCGGTGAGCATGGAGCCGGACAACGGCATTTATCTGCAGGCCCTCAGCCGGATGGAAAACGGCGGCACGGCCTACCGCCGGCAGGCCGGCAGTTACCGGGGATTCACCATGCGCAGCAGTCCGCTGACCAGTTTGTGCCTTTGCTGGCTGGCCCAGCTTTTCTGCTGCCGCGGGCGGTTCTTCTGCTGCTGATGCCGACAGAATTTGACAATAAAACAGGCATAAATACAGGCCCAAAAGGGCAAAATATGGTCCAGAGAAGGTCCCATTCGGCCTTCTTTGGACCAGGTTTGTTGCACGGAACCGCGCAACAAACCGTTACTGCCCCGACGATGGCCATTGACAGTTCCGCGTCGGTGTGGTATAGTAAAACAGACAACTGAACAGAAGTTCCGTGGCGGCTCCGGCGATGAACCGGTGCTGCTGAACAAGATAACCGGGTGCGAATCCCGGACGGTACCGCCGCTGTATGTGCCCATACCGCGCTCCTATGACGAAAGTCAGTCACTGGGGGATCTCCCCTGGGAAGGCAGAGCGCGGCGCGTTCTTCCCGGCAACGCAAAGCACGAGTCAGAAGACCTACGGAACGGACTTTTCCTCTTCTCCGCGTGTCTACGGAGGAGTGCGTTTGTCGCAGAAAAACGGCTGCGGCGTCCTTTTTGGGCGCCGCAGCTACATCATTTTTAGGAGGAATTTTTATGAGCAAGAAAACCGTGAGCATTCTGCTGGTCCTGGTCCTGACGGCGGGGATGATGCTGTCCGCCTGCAAGAGTGAGCCCCTGGTCATCAAGGATTCAGAAACCTGCATCGTTATCCGACCCACGGCGGAATCCATGGAGGGGAAGACGGACATGCTGCTGATCGACTACATGAACGAGCTGGTGGCTGAGGGAGAACTGAGCTGCACCATCAGCGACGGTATGATCACGTCCATCAACGGCATTGAAAATCCCGCGGATTACAGCAGTTGCTGGATGCTGTATACCAGCGACGCGGAAAATGCCAACACCGCCTGGGGAACGGTGGAATATGAGGGCGTGGAGTACGGTTCCGCCATTTCCGGCGCAGAGGCTTTGAAGATCAAGGCCGGTCAGCTCTATATCTGGGTGTTCCAGTCCTTTAGCTGATGAGCAAAACAAAATGGATCGTCCGGGTGGCCGTGTCTGTGGCCATCCTCATCGGCGGCCAGATGGCCCTGACTGCGCTGTCCGGCGTGGAGATCGTGACGGTGGTGCTGCTGAGTCTGTGCTTTGTGTACGGAATCCGCACCGGTGTGGCGATTGCTACCACGTTTTCACTGCTGCGGTGCTTCTTCTTCGGATTCCATATCAATGTTCTGGTGCTGTATTTGGTGTACTATAACCTTTTTGCCCTCTTTTTCGGATGGCTGGGCGGGCGCTTTGCCGGGAACATGAGCCTGCTCAAAAATGTTGTGGTGGTGGCATCGGCGGTGGTATTTACGGCCATGTTTACATTGCTGGACGATGTGATCACCCCGGTGATCAGCGGATTCGGAGCCAATGCGACGAAGGTGTATTTTTTGCAGTCGCTGACGGCCATGGTGCCGCAGTGCATTTGCGCGGCGGTGACGGTGACGGCGTTGTTTGAGCCGTTGCGGAGACTACTGGCGCGGTTATGATCATGGACCCTCCCCGTAATGGGGAGGGTTTTTGTGCTTTTTCCGCACTCTTCCGGTCAAAAATCAACGATTTTTGACAGCTCCCTCGGCAGGGGGTAGGCAAGGGGTGCGGCGGCAAGGAACGGGGGAATTTGGGGATTGCGGGGGCGGGGAGGATTTGGTATACTATGAAATCATATCAGTTTGGTACACCACGGAAACAGATAGATTTTGTATACCAATGGATCATAGAAGCAAGGAGGGGCGGGATGAAGGCGGATTGTCACATTCACATGGTACTCGATGGGGTTTTCTGGAAAGATGCCATCGGGCGGCATGCCCATGGCGTGGATGAAGCGTTTATCCACCGGGTATTGGACCGGTATGCGGAACTGGGATACGGGTATCTTCGGGACGGCGGCGATCGCTGGGGCGTGGGCAAACGGGCCCGGGAACTGGCGGAAGAACGGGGGATCCGGTATCGGACGCCTCTGGCGCCGCTGTGCAAGGTGGGACATTACGGCGCCTTCATCGGACAGAAATATGAGAACTTCGTGGAATATACGCAGTTGGTCCGGGAACATCGGCGGCAGGGGGCGGATTTTATCAAGATCATGATCTCCGGGTTGATGGATTTTGACCGGTTCGGCGTGCTGACGGAGGAAGGTTTGCCGGATGCGGAGATCCGGGAGCTGATCCACATCGCCCATGAGGAAGGCTTTTCCGTGATGGCCCACGCCAATGGGGCCCGTGTGATCCGGGCGGCGGCGGAGGCCGGGGTGGATTCGGTGGATCACGGGGCCTATGCCGACGGTGAGGCCCTGGCGGCCATGGCGGAAAACGGCACGGTTTGGGTGCCCACAGTATCCACTGTTGGAAATCTGCTGGGGAAAGGCCGGTTTGACGAGGGGGCCGTGAGGGCCATCCTGGAAAATGCGCTGGAGAACATCGGGAACTTTGCCCGGATGGGCGGAAACCTGGCGGTGGGCAGCGATGCCGGTGCCTGGGCCGTGGGCCATGGGTGCGAGAGCGAAGAGGGCTGGCTGCTGAAAGTTTGCACGGAAGAGCAATTGGCCCAGGGAAACCGTCGAATTATGGTTAAATTCTGAAAAAATAAAAAATCTTTTCAAAAAGTTGCACCTTCGGGTGCAACTTTTTTGCGTTTTGAAGGTATGGGTGAAAGGGAGGTTCGGTATGGGCAAGAATAAATCGGATGCGCAACTGAAAAAGCGGATCCGGGAAGGACAGGTCAAACGGGAGGATGTGGTGCGGCGGTTGGCGGAGCTGGCCTTCGGGCGGGCCAACGATTGCGTGAAGCTGGTGCTGGATGAAAATGCCAGAGTGGATCTGCTGGACCTGAGCTTGCTCAGCGAGGTGAAGCGGAACGACAAGGGGACCGTGGAGGTGCGGCTCATCGACCGGCTCCGGGCCTTGGAACAGCTTCAGCTTCTGGCGGCGGAAAACGGCACGGATGTGGAGGCGTTTTTGATGGCTCTGCAGGGGGAGACGGCGGACGATGAGGTATAGGGCCTTCTCCTCCAAGCAGCGGAGGGTGCTGAACTGGTGGGTGCCGGGGAGCGTGGATGCCCAAAAGGATGCCATCGTGTGCGATGGGGCGGTGCGGTCCGGCAAGACATTGGCCATGGGTCTTTCCTTTTTCCTGTGGGCCCAGACCTGCTTTGACGGGGAGCGGTTCGGGGTCTGCGGGAAGACGGTGGGGGCCCTGCGGCGGAATGTGCTGGCGGAGATCCAGCCGCGGCTGGTGGGACTGGGGGCCAAATGGGTGGAGCGGCGGTCGGAAAATTTGGTGACGGTGACGTTTTTGGGCCATCGGAATCAATATTACATCTTTGGCGGCCGGGATGAAAGCGCCGCCGGTCTGATCCAGGGGGTGACCTTTGCGGGGGTACTGCTGGACGAGGTGGCCCTGATGCCCCGCAGTTTCGTGGAGCAGGCCTGCGCCCGGTGCTCCGTGACGGGGAGCCGGCTGTGGTTCAACTGCAATCCGGCGGGGCCGGGCCATTGGTTTTATCAAAACTGGATCCTGGAGGCGGAGAAGCGGAACTGCCTGCGGCTGAAATTCACCATGGAGGACAACCCCTCCCTGACGGCGCAGATCCGGCAGCGGTATGAGCGGCTGTACAGCGGCGTGTTCTATCAGCGGTTCATCCTGGGCCAATGGGTCCAGGCGGAGGGGCGGGTATATGATTTCTTTCAGCCGGATATGGCGCGGCCGGTGCCGCCGGGGCCTTTTGAGGAATGGTATGTGTCCTGCGATTACGGAACGGTGAATCCCACCTCCATGGGGCTGTGGGGACGGACCGGAGGCGTGTGGTATCGGGTACAGGAATTCTATTTCGACTCCCGGCGGCAGCAGCGGCAGATGACCGATGAGGAATATGCCGGGGCCCTGGAAAAGCTGGTGGGCGGGCGGAAGGTCCGTGGGGTGATCGTGGATCCGTCGGCAGCCAGCTTTATGGAGGTACTGCGGCGGAAGGGATGGCCGGTGCAGAAGGCGGACAACGATGTGCTGTCCGGGATCCGGGCCACGTCGGATGCTCTGAAGGAGGGGCGGATCGTCATTTGCCAGGGGTGCCGCAACTGCCTGCGGGAGATGGAGGAGTATGTTTGGGCGCCGGACGGGGGCGGTCGGGACCGGGTGAAGAAGGAACATGACCACGCCATGGATGATATGCGGTATTTTGTGTCCACGGTGCTGAAGCGGCCGGAATTGGGATTTGCGGTCTGCGCGGTGGAGCGGAGGCGGTAAATGGGGTTTCGGCAGGTTTTACCGGGATGTACGGAGCCCATAGGTTGACATTGTGGGAGGGCCTTGACCCTCCCCTGCGAAATAGCTGTGGGGAAAACGGAAAATTGAAAGGAGTATGGAGGAAATGAAGCGGAAGGAAAAGGAGCAGGCGGTGCAGGCCCGGGCGGGGCTGTATCGGGTGGAAGTTCTGGGTGATTTTCTGGAAAAGCGGCCCAAGGTCTATCAGGGGGATACGGAGCTGACCCATGTGGTGGCCTTCAGCAGTTGGCGGACGCTGGACGACGAAGTGACGGACTGGGCCGATGCCAAGTGGAATTTCAAGCTGGAGGAATACTATCCCGTGGGGGACAATGAGGAGAGCAATCCTTACGGGGAATTCAACCTGACCTATGTCTGCGAGAGCGGCTCGGAGAGCTACATCGGCTGCACCTGGACCTATCAGCGCCGGGTGTGGGATGCGTCGGGGGTCCGGCAGATCCTCATGGGTGAGGCAAATCTGATGGATTCGGGCTAAAAAGGCGAAGGCCACCGCGTTGGGCGGTGGCCTTTTTCATCGCTGTTTGCAGGCATAGTAATACGCCATTTTGTAATCTTCCAGCCGGAGGCAGCATTGCTCCAGCCGGGGCCATGCTTCCCTGGGGGCCAGGGGTTCGGCCCGGGTGTAGAGGGTCAGGGCCAGGGGGTCGTCCCCGGCGGCTGCGGCGGCATCGCCCCGGAGCAAGAGCCATTGGACAGCGGCCCGGTCCTGGGCGGCATCCAGCAAAGCGGCGGCCCGATGGGCATCGCCGGAACCGAGGGCGGCCCGGGCCCGGAGGAGCAGGGCATCGTCATCGCTGGGCAGGGCGGCGGCCAGGGCAGAAAGGTCGGCATCGGGGCTCCGGGCCAGGAGCAGCAGCCGGCGGCGTTCCAGGTCCGGGGTGAAATAAGGCGTCCGGGCGGCGGCGGATCCGGCCTGAGCCGGGCGGCCCAGGGCCATGGCGGCCAGGGCTTCCAACAGGTAGCGCTCGGCGTCAAAAATGGGGTCCGGGGCGGCATAATCCTCCAGAGCGGCCAGGGCGGCGGTCATATTGCCGGCGGCAAAGGCGGCCCGGGCGGCATCCATCAAGGATTGGTTGGGAGAGGCTACCGTTTCTTCCAGGAAAAAGCTGACGCTTTTGCCCAGACGGTCGGCCAGGTATTGCAGGGTGGCCATGGAGGGGGTGGCGGAGCCGTTTTCAATTTGGGAGAGCATATTGCGGGTGATGACATCGCCGCAAAGCTGGCGCTGGGAAAGGCCGGCTTCCTGCCGGGCCTGGCGGATGCGTTGGCCGAGGGACATGGGAACACCTCCCGGAGGTAAGTTTAATTTACCTCACTATAGCATATTTTGTTGGGAATTTCTACTGTTCACCAAAAATTCATTTGCTATTTTACATCATTTGGTTTACCATAGGGAGAGAAATGAAACAAGGAGGATGGCCATGGAGATTCATGACCGGAAGGGACTGAAGGCCCAGGCCGCAGAGCGGCTGGCGGCGGCGTCCTATGATCCGAAGAAATTGATTTTGATCCACAGCGGTGTGCAGGTGGCGCTGTCCCTTCTGCTGGCGCTGATCCACTATTTGCTGGACCGACAGATCGGCCAGACCGGAGGATTGGGCGGCGTTGGCGCCCGGTCTGTGCTGGAGACCGTTCAGGCGGTGCTGACCATTGCTCAAATGGTGGCGCTGGTATTTTGGCAGATCGGCTATGCCTATGTGTCCCTGCGGATCCACCGGGGGGAGGATGTGGGTCCCATGGATCTGCTGGAGGGATTCCGGCGGTTTGGACCGGTGCTGCGGCTGCGGCTGCTGCTGACCCTGATCCTAGGCGGCGCGGTGGTCGCCTGCACCTATCTGGCATCCATGATCCTGATGATGACCCCCTGGGCCCAACCGCTGATGGATGCGGCGGCTATTGGGACCACGGAGGCCATGACGGCGGCCATGATGGAATGCATGGTGCCGCTGTACGGCCTGACGGCGCTGGTATGTCTGGTGCTGGTGGTGCCCATGTACTATCGGTACCGGCTGGTGGATTTTGCGGTGATGGATCGGGGCCGGGTGGGCGCTTTGGCGGCCATTCAGGTGAGCCGGGTGCTGATGCGGGGCCGGCGGCTGACGCTGCTGAAGCTGGATCTGAGCTTTTGGTGGTTCTATGCCCTGCAGGCGCTGACCACGCTGCTGGGCTACGGCGACATGATCCTGCCCATGTTCGGGGTGGAACTGCCCTGGTCGGCGGATGCCTGGTTCTATATTTTCATGGCGCTGTGCTATGTGTGCCAGTTGGCGCTGTATTGGTGGCGGGGCAATGAACTGCAGGTGACTTACGCCGGGTTCTATGATGCGCTGATGCCGAAAGATGCGGAATAAGGAAAGGGGACTGCGGATGCGGTCCCCTTTGGCATTATGTGTGGGGGTGGAGCAGTTGGCGCTGGCAATCCGCTTCCGTCAGAGCTTCACACAGCGCAATGTAGGAATCCAGCAGGGATTGCTGATCAGCGGTCAGGCTGCTGCGCAGTTGCAGATAGGCAGGCTCCAGGGCTTTCAGCCGTTCCAGGCAGTATTGGTATTCCAGGTCCAGATTTTCTTTGGTTGGCATAGTATTCCTCCTTATATTTTGTGGATATATTATATATCTATTTTTGACAAAATGCATGAAGATGAAATTACAATAGACACATCATATATCTACAGAGTGATGAGAATATGGCCGTTAGGAATGTGTCGATCAGAATCGAAGAAGAAATGCTGAGAAAAATCGGCTTTGTGGCGGATTACGAAGGCCGCAGTATCAACAGTCATATTCTGGTATTGGTGCGGGAGAGTATCAATGCTTTCGAGGCGGAACATGGGGCCATCGTGGGAGATATTCCGCCGGCCAATAATGTGAAACCGTCGAAGAAATAAGAAATGAGGTGCGTTGCCGAGAGGCAACGCACCTTCAGTCTGTCAAAGAAGACCCAATTTCAGTTTATCGCGCTGTTCCAAAACCTTCCCCCTGGGGGGAAGGTGGCCCAAAGGGCCGGAGGAGGGGATACAATCAGGAAAAGAGCCCCCTCATCAGTCAAAAATCGGTTTCGAGGTGCCGATTTTTGACAGCTTCTCCCCAGGGAGAAGCTCTTGGGCGCTCCCGCGCCGGCGCGATAAACCCCAATTTACCACTATTTTGACAGTCTCGAGGTGCGTTGCCGAGAGGCAACGCACCTTGTGTTTTATGGGAGATCTTGGGTTTTAATCGAACGCCCCCCAGTCAAAAATCGTAGATTTTTGCCAGCCCCCTCTTAAAACTCTTAAAAGCGGGGGGCAAGGGGTGTGGGGGAAGGATCAGGGGGTGACCAATTGGTATTTTTCCAGCAGGAATTTGATGTACAGATCCAGAGCGATGCCGCTGCGCCAATACTTATTTGACGCGCTGTTTTTGTCGTAGACTTCGATACGTGGGGAACCGGCTTCCCGGACCTTGATCGTTTCGCCGGAAGTCAAATGGATCACAAATCCATAGTCGGAATCGCAGCTTTCGGCATCTACCCGGCCGCGGTGCTGGGACAGATTGTAATGGAAGAGCAACTGGCCGATCTCGTCTTTGGTCAGCTGTACGTTCTTAGTTGCGGCATCATCGCAGGAATCAAAACCCCGCAATTCCACCAGCCGGACCTGGTGAGGCAGGATCCAACGGCCGCTGAGAATGCAGAAGACGCATACGCCTAAAACCAGGGCCAGCACCACAGAAATTCCGATAATGATCTTCTTTTTCATTTAGGATCCTCCTTAGTTTGTTTTACACTTCCTTATACATGGCCGCGGCGTCGTCCTTGCGGACGGTCTCGGCGATCTGGGTCACCTCCACGGCCACGGTGCGGGGGCCCATGGTGATCTCGATGCGGTCACCGATCTTCACTTCGTAGCTGGCTTTCACCACCCGGCCGTTGACGCTGATGCGGCCATTGTCGCAGGCTTCGTTGGCCACGGTGCGGCGCTTGATGAGACGGGAAACTTTCAGATATTTATCCAGACGCATATTACTTACCTACCGAATCTTTCAATGTTTTACTGGGTTTGAAGGTGGGGGTGTGGGTGGCGGGGATCTCCATAGGCGCCCCGGTGACGGGGTGGCGGCCCACCCGGGCCTGCCGGCGCTTGGTCTCGAAGGTGCCGAAGCCGGAGATCTGGATCTTCTCGCCTTTGGCCAGGTTGGCAGCAATGGCGGCGAAGGTGGCGCTGATCACTTTTTCGGCGTCTTTTTGGCTGACGCCGGTGTTTTCGGCCACGGCGGCGATGAGTGCGGTCTTGTTCATAAGGACGGTTCCTCTTTCCGTTTTTTTGCTCACCACTAGACTAACACATTTTTGATAAAAATGCAAGCTGTTTTGGTAAAAGGATCGGATTTATAAAATATGTGGACGGGATTTGGAAGGAAAAAATAATCGAAAATGATAAAAAATGGCTGCAAACCTCTTGAAATAAACGGAAAAGCCAGTATAATGGTAATAAAGACTACGGAAAGAAGGATGCAAAATGGGAAACATGAAGATCGTTATTGTGGACAGCGCTGAGGAAATGGGCAGCCGCGCCGCCGATGTTTTTGAGGAAATGATCCTGGGAAAACCCGACTGCGTACTGGGCCTGGCCACCGGCTCCACGCCCCTGCCCCTGTACCGGGAGCTGATCGCCCGGGAGAAGGCCGGCCGGATCTCTTTTGAGAATGTCCGCACCGCCAATCTGGATGAATACAAGGGCCTGCATCCCGATCATCCCCAGAGCTATCGGCATTTTATGCAGGAGAATCTGTTTGATCACATTTCCATCAAGCCGGAGAATACCATCGTGCCCATGGGCATGACCAATGATCCGGAGACCATGTGCCGGCAGTATGAGGAGAAGATTGCCGGCTGGGGTGGTATCGACCTGCAGTTGCTGGGTATCGGCCATGACGGCCATGTGGGATTCAACGAGCCGGAGGAGACCTTCCCCGACGACACCCATGAGGTCCATCTGACCCCCATGACCCGGGAGGCCAACAAGCGGTTCTTTGAGTCCATTGACGAAGTGCCCACGGCGGCTTTTACCATGGGTATCGGCACCATTATGAGCGCGCGGAAGATCGTGATGATCATTACCGGCGCCGACAAGGCGGACATTGCCTGCGCCGCCCTGAAGGGTCCGGTGACGCCCAAGGTGCCGGCGTCCATCCTGCAGTTCCATTCCAACCTGACGGTGATCATCGACCGGGCGGCGGCTGCAAAACTGTAAGTACATGATTTTGGCCGGGGCAATCGCCCCGGCCGCTCTTTTTGTATAAAGAAAATCGCCGGAATATTCATGGACCGGATTTTTGATGACGCCACAGTATTCAACATTAAGGGTGAAAGATTCCGGGGGAAGAGGTTGCAGACCAGCAGAGTGAAGGCGCCGGCTTCTTCCGAGACGCCTGCACTGTATAATTCTAATAAGCCAATCTGGGTTGTTGGCGGTTTTTTTGAGCCCCAATTGGCTGTTTCTGCCGGGCTCTAAAATTCCCATGGTATCATGGTGTTGCCAGACGATTCGAATGTGTAAGAACTGTAAAATTTGCGCATTTCACGGCGAATGCGGCAGTGGCCGCGCAAAGCTTTGGTGAATTGGAGAGGATCCACGCGGGATATTTTATGCGCAGGGGAATGGGAAAAGTGACTGGCGCACCGGGAACACAGACAGAGATCGAAACATAAATAGGTTTTGGCGTGTTTTTCCGTGTTGCGCCTCCGGTTATGAATAGCAGCACCGGCAAGTATCAAAGAGATCGTCGCAATACGGACACCGATGACATTGCCCTTCACATGAAGGTACCACAGCGCGTGCTGATCAGAACACCATCTTATCCGCTACATATACCTATACGGGTGATCTGTTGACCCGAATTGCAACGAATTCAACCATTTATAACTTCACTTATGGTGATTTCAATCAAAGGACGG
>SVLA01000176.1 GCA_015068175.1 Oscillospiraceae bacterium | reverse complement strand
GAGGAAGCGATGGCGATGGAAGCGCCCAGAGAAGCAACGATCTCAACGGGATTTTCGTGGTCGGTAGCCAGAACGGTGCAGGTCACGACGGTGTCGTTGCGCAGCTCTTCGTCGAAGAGGGGACGCATGGGACGGTCGATGATACGGCTGTTCAGGATACCCCGCTCGGAGGGCTTGCCCTCACGGCGGTTGAAGGAGCCGGGAATGCGGCCCACGGAGTACATTCTCTCCTCAAACTCGATGGTCAGAGGGAAGTAGTCAATGCCGGCCTTGGGGATGGGGTTGCAGGTGCAGGTGACCAGCACCACGGTGTCGCCGTAACGGCAGATGCACTCGGCGTTGGCCAGTTCGGCCACCTTGCCGGTCTCCACGGTGAAGGTGCGGCCGCCGATCTCGGTTTCGTAAACATGATGATTGGGATACTGTTTGCGCTTGATCATTTGAAATAACCTCCTTAAAGTAATGGTGTGTTCGGGAGGTTTAGCACTTGAAACTGGCGGCGAGATTCGTCGACACTTTCAACTGCTAAGTGGCTCCCGATTGATGAATAACGAACGGCGGCAAAGCCGCCTTGGGCCCGCTTTGAAGCGGTGGCCGGAACATTTTCCGTTTTCTCCCCCCCCGGCCCTTCGGGCCTGCGGAGCAAGGGTTGGGCGTAAGAAACAAAGGGGCGACCGGAGTCGCCCCTCTCGATATCTTACTTACGGATACCCAGCTTGGCGATCAGAGCACGGTAACGGTTGATGTCCTTCTTGGCCAGATAGTCCAACAGGCTGCGGCGCTTACCGACCATCATCAGCAGACCACGGCGGGAGTGGTTGTCATGCTTGTGCACGCGCAGGTGATCAGTCAGCTCGTTGATGCGGGCAGTCAGAATGGCAACCTGGACTTCGGGAGAACCGGTGTCGCCTTCGTGCGTTGCGTTTTCCAGGATGACCTGGGTCTTCTTATCCTTCTGGATCATGGTTTTTTCCACCTTTTCATAAATTTACCCTGCGCCAAGTAGGGGGTCGGTGTCTTCCCCGAACCGAGCTGCGGGCATAGTAATATTGTCTGGCCATAGCCAGCCCGAATATCTTACCACAAGTTTTCCCAAATGTAAAGGAAAATTTTCATATTTTTCAAACTTTTTCGGAAGGTAAATTGTTGTTTACAAGTATAGGAACATCTCTTGCCCCCCGCATTTATGAGGGGGGTGCCCCAGTGGGCACACTGGGGCGGGGGGAGAGCAAAAAACGGACAATATACCGAACTCCCCCAGTCACGGAATGGCCGTGGGCCATTCCATGACAGCCCCCTCTTAAAAGCGGGGGCCAAGAGTGCGCCGCAGGGCGGCGCTCGGCGGCCATTGGCCGCCGCCATTGCTACAAAGCTAAACAACAATTTACCTTAACAGCGCCCTGGTTTGTGCGGCGTCCCGTTGGATCTGGGCCTTCAATTCCTCCAGGGAGTCGAATTTTCGCTCCGGGCGGAGGAAGGAACAAAATTCCAGGGTCAGGGTCTTGCCGTAAAGGTCCCCTTCAAAATCCAGGATCCAGCTTTCGGCCCGGGTCTGGTGGCCGCCCACGGTGGGGCGGCTGCCCACGTTGGTCACGGCCCCATAGCACTTGCCTTCCGCCAGGGCGCGGCAGGCATAGACGCCCCGTTGGGGGATCACCACGGCCTCCGGGAACAGAAGATTGGCGGTGGGGATGCCGATGGTGCGGCCCAACTGCCGTCCCGGCACCACGGTGCCGGAAAGGCGGTGGCCATGGCCCAAAAACCGGGCCGCTTCCTCCATATCTCCCTCCTCCAGCAGACGGCGGATGTGGGTGGATGAAATGCGGATGCCGTCCAGGGTCTGCTCCGGCACGATGACGCAGGGCAGGCCCCGCTCCCGACAGAAGGCGGCCAATTTTTCGGCGTTGCCCTCCCCACGGTGGCCGAAGCGGAAATCATAGCCGCAGACGAAGCCGGCGGCGCCGTCCCGGAGCAGGGTCTCCAGGAATTCTTCCCAGGACTGACCCAGGAATTCCGCCGTCACCGGCAGGACCCGGACTGATTTCATGCCATATTGAGTCAAAAGTGTCTGCCGGTCCTCCGCCGTTTGCAGCAGCGGCGGGCACGGAGCGAACAGGGCCCGGGGATGGCGGTCAAAGGTGACGGCCGCCGGAATGGCGTCCAACCGCGCCGCCAGCCGGCGGCAGGCGGCCAGCAGGGCCTGGTGGCCCAGGTGTACCCCGTCAAAAAAACCCAGGGCGTAGATTTTGCGTTGTGTCATAAAAGCTCCTCCGCTTTCTTGCCTCTGGTCACACCTCGAAAAAGCTCTTGATGGTTGACATAATACCGTCATTCACTTGGCTGAGCGCTAAAAATTCGCCGTTCTGGCTATAGACCCGGTAGGTGCCGGGGTCCATTTTCACGGAAAAACTGTTGCCGCAGCGGCAGCGCTTCTCCTGCTTTTCCGTCAAGGTCACCGACGGATGGCTGCGGAACATGGAATCCACCGGCCGCAGGTACCGCTCCGGGATCTTGGCTTCCAGCAAGGTCGCCAGGGGCACCGCCTCGGCGGCGGTATACTCCCCCGCCTGGACCCGGCGCAGAGCCGCCATGCATCCGCCGCAGCCCAAAGCATCCCCGATGTCTTTGCAAAGGGTGCGGATATAGGTACCCTTGGAGCAATGGACCCGCAGGCGGATCCCTTCGGCATCCATGCCCAGGAGGGTCAGCTCATGGATGGTGATGGGCCGGGGCTTGCGCTCCACCTCCACGCCCTTCCGGGCCAGATCGCAGAGCTTTTGGCCGTTGACCTTCAGGGCAGAGTACATGGGCGGCACCTGGAGGATCTCCCCCCGGAATCGGGGCAGCACCGCCTCCACTTCTTCCGGGGTCAATTGCACTTCCTGCCGGGTCAGCACGGCGCCGGTGATGTCCTCGGTATCGGTG
>SVLA01000027.1 GCA_015068175.1 Oscillospiraceae bacterium | reverse complement strand
CTGTGGTTGGAGCCTTTTTTCAACCGTCTTGCGGTAGGAGGTGGTGAACCTATCCACAGCATCCCTTACAGTGTAGCATATATCCCTGATTAGGGACTCTAAAACTACGAATTAATAATACAAGGAGTTGAGGACATGACCCTGATCGAGTGTTTCTCCGGCGTTCCCGTGGACGATATTTCCGCCTGCCTGAATCTGAAGCCTGAAAAACTGATCTACCTGGGCAGCAAGGAGCAAATGGCCCCGGTGGTGGCCCGTTATGAAAAGCTTTTGGCCCAGCGGGCCATGGAGACCGTGGTGGAAACGGTGGAAGCCGACACGGAGGAAATGGGCAGCCTGATCCCCGCCCTGCGGAAGCTGTTTGAGGAGGAGGAAAACTGCGTGGTGGATCTGACCAACGGCGATGAGCCGGTGATCATGGCCCTGGGCGCGGCTCTGGCAGGTCTGGACAAATGGGTCCGGCGCCGGGTGTCGGTGCAGAAATACGACCCCGCCCTGGGCAGATGGAAGGATTGCGACGGCGACGGCTGGGTGATCCCCGGGGAACCGGTGACCCTTACGGTGGCGGAGTTGATCGCCCTCCACGGCGGCACCGTTGCGGCCAACGGCTTCGTGCCCAAGGAACACTACACGGCGGAGGATATTCAGGCCGTGTGGGACTATTCCTGCCAGGACAGCCGGGCCTGGAACCGGGCCATCACCATCCTGGGGGAATTTGAGAGCCGGGCCGATTCCCGGACCCAGGTGTTTTTGTACCTGCCCCATATTGCCGCCGGCATGAAGAATTTTGAGGCCAAGCTGGCCCAGATGCGGCAACTGCTGAGGGAACTGCAGGATGTGGGGGTGGTGAAGGACGAAAGCTCCGAAAACTGCCTCCAATATTCCTATAATAACGAACTTCTGCGCCATTGTACATACAAGCAGGGCAATCTGCTGGAGGCCCGGGCGGTGCTGGAGGCCCGGGCGACGGCGGAAGATGGGGAACCCTTCTTCCAGGACTGCGTCCCCGGGGTGCTTATCGACTGGGACGGCATTTTGTACGATCCTGATGCCTGGATCCCGGAGACCCGGAACGAGATCGACCTGATCGCCGTCCGCAACGGGGTGCCGCTGTTCGTATCCTGCAAGCACGGCAACGTGGAGGAGGACGAGCTGTACAAGCTGACCACCGTGGCGGAGCGCTTCGGCGGCCCTTACGCCCGGAAGATGCTCATTGCCACGGATATCGGCAAGGTGGATGCCAGCCTGGAAGCCTTCCGGCTTCGGGCCAGGGATATGGGCATCCATCTGGTGGCCCACGCCGCCAAAATGCCCAGCCACCAATGGCAGAATGCTTTCAGGGAAGCCATGAAGTAAACAACTACCGGGTGCGGAAGGTCCGCACCCGGTGAGTTTATGCTTTTTTACACGCCGAAGAAGATCCACAGCAGGATATAGGCGGGAATGATGGCCGCCAGGGTGAAGGGAATGCCGATCTTGAAGAAGTCGCCGTTCTTCACCTCGTAGCCGGCCTTGCGGAGGATGCCGATGCCGGTGATGTTGGCGGATGCGCCGATGGGGGTGCAGTTGCCGCCCAGGGTGGCGCCGGACAGCAGGCCGAAGTACAGCACCGTGGGATCACAGCCCATCTCCACACCCAGAGAAGCGATGACGGGGATCATGGTGGCCACATAGGGGATGTTGTCGATAAAGGCGGAGATCAGCACGGAGGCCCAGACGATGATGGTGTACATCAAAAATACGTTGCCGCCGCCCAATTTGGCCAGCAGGCCCGCCAGGGCATCGATGACGCCCATGTGGGAAATGCCGCCGATCATCAGGAACAGACCCACCAGCAATCCGATGGTCTCAAAGTCGATGGCTTTGATGGGATCCAGGATGGCCTTCAGGTTCTTGCTGCGGATATAGTTGTATACCAGGCCGATGAGGAGCAGACCGCAGCAGATCAGGCCGTTGGTGGTGTCGGGTTTGTTGGGGATAAAGGAGGCGGCGATCAGCAGGACGATGGTGCCCACTAGCAGGGCAGAGGGGACATAGTCGGTGACTTCGGTGCGCTGCGCGGCCTGGGGAATGGGGGCCTTTTCCTTCCGGAAGATCCAGGCCAGGATCAGGGCGGAGACCACGGCGCCCAGTTCCACCACGAAGAACATACCGGGTTTGCCGTTATAAAGGAAGAAATCCAGGAAGCTCATGTCCAGGGCGGAACCAAGCATGATGGCGGTGGTGTCTCCCACCAAGGTGGCGGCACCCTGGAGATTGGAAGAAACGGCGATGCCGATGATGAAGGGGATGGGGTTGGTCTTCAGCTTCTGACAGATGGCCAGGGCCACGGGGGCTACCATCAGCACCGTGGCCACGTTATCCACGAATGCGGAGATGATGCCGGCGAACAGGGCCAGGGCCACGGCGGCCATCTGGACGTTGGGGACCTTTTCCATAATGACATCCGCCAGCAGGGAGGGCATTTTGGAGTCGATGAAGAGCTGGACGATGCCCATGGTGCCGGCGATCATCAGCAGGACGTTAAAATCCAGGTTGGGGATGATCTGCTCCGGGGGCAGCATGCCGCTGACGATGAATACCAGGGCGGAGCCCAGGGCGATATAGGGGCGGTACTTGCTGAAGGTCAGCATCAGCACATAGGTAACGGCAAAGAGAATGATTGCGGGGATCATGTTTTTCCTCCTTCAATGGGATCATTTTACTCATACACAATCATTATATGGGATTTCCGGCTAAGACGGGGCAAAGAAAAAGTCCCTCCCGGATGGGGGGCGCGGCCGTACAAAAAACATTTACTGTTTTTTAATTTGTGATATGATATAATCAAACAGAGAAGACAAGGAGGCGCACCATGAAAAAACGACTTCTGCGGGATCCGCTTTTGACCCTGGGGATCCTGGCGCTGTGCTTTGGCGCCAGCATCCTGATGCAGGACCTGTTTGCCATCCCGGAGCAGGTCACCACCACCTTCACCTTTGGGGTGTTTCTCATTTCGCTTCTGACGGAGGGCTATGTCTGGGGCCTGGTGTCGGCCCTGGCGGGGGTGCTGCTGGTGAATTACGCCTTCACTTTCCCCTATTTCGCCCTGAATTTTCTGATCCCCTCCAATTTTTACTCCGCTGTGGTGCTGACGGTGATCTCGGTGCTGACCAGCGCCCTGACCACGAAACTGAAACGGGCGGAGGCCATGAAGGCGGAAAGCGAAAAGGAACGGATGCGGGCCAATCTTCTGCGGGCCATTTCCCACGATCTGCGGACGCCCCTGACCACCATTTACGGCTCCAGCACCGCCCTGCGGGAAAACGGTGACCGTTTTTCGGACCGCCAGCGGGATGACATGCTGCGGGGCATCCAGGAAGATGCCCAATGGCTGGTGCAGATGGTGGAAAATCTGCTGTCCGTCACCCGGATCGACAGCGGCCAGGTGCGGCTGAACAAGATCGCCACCGCCCTGGACGAACTGGTGGATGCCGCCCTGGTGGGGTTCCGCAAGCGCTATCCGGCCCAGAATGTGGAGCTGGATCTGCCGGAGGAGCTGGTGCTGATCCCCATGGATGCTCTGCTGATCCGCCAGGTGCTGATCAATATTATGGAAAACGCCGTCCGCCATGGCGCGGGCCTCACCCGGATCACCCTGCGGGTGACGGTGAAGGATGGCTGGGCCGTGTTTGAGGTGCTGGACGACGGCTGCGGCATCCCCCAGGACCGGCTGCCCCATCTGTTTACGGGCCTTTACGCGTCCGAAAGCCGCTCCGGCGACCGATCCGGCCGGAATATGGGCATCGGACTGTCGGTCTGCGCCACCATTATCCACGCCCACGGAGGCGCCATTTTTGCGGAAAACCGGCCCCAGGGGGGCGCCCGATTCTGCTTCAGCCTGCAAACGGAGGAATCTGACGATGAATAACAGATACAAGATCCTGGTGGTGGAGGACGACCGCAATATCCAACGGATGCTTTGTTCCACCCTGGAAAGCGCCGGTTATCAGGCCCTGGTGGCCCGGGACGGCACCACCGCCATGACCATGATCGGCTCCCACACCCCGGATCTGATCATCCTGGACCTGGGTCTGCCGGATATGGACGGCACCCAGATCCTCCGCAGCCTGCGGCAGGGGGACCTGACCCCCATCATCGTGCTGTCGGCCCGGGCGGGGGAGGATGACAAGGTGGAGGCTTTTGACCTGGGGGCCAACGATTACATCACCAAACCCTTCAGCGCGGCGGAATTTTTGGCCCGGGTCCGTTCCGCTCTGCGGTTCGGCCGCCATCGGGCGGAATCCGGCCGGCTGTCCGGGGGTAAATTCCGGGTGCTGGACCTGACCATCGAGTACGATTCCCGCAGGGTGTTCATCGGCGATGCGGAAGTGAAGCTGACCCAGACGGAGTACAATATTCTGGCCTGCCTTTCGGAGTCCAGCGGCAAGGTGCTGACCTACGCCGCCATCATCAAGGCCGTTTGGGGGACCAATACGGACGGAAGCATCAAAAAACTCCAGGTGAATATGGCCAATATCCGCAAAAAACTGGGGGCCATTCCCGGCGCCAACAATTACATCATCAATGAGCTGGGTGTCGGCTACCGGATGAATACGGATTGACCGCCCCAGGACAAAAATCGACCCGGTAGATGTTCATCTACCGGGTATCCTTATGTTCGGGCGTACAGCCTTATCAATATTCTCTCACAACGGCCTTGACCACGCCGATGATCTCGGCCTCCCGGCCGTCGATGGGTTCGTAGGCATCGTTTTCCGGCATGAGCCACACCCGGCCCTGCCGGCGGCGGAGCCGCTTGACGGTGGCTTCGTCCCCAATCCGGGCCACCACGATCTGGCCGTCGTTGGCGGTCTGCTGGGGGCGGACCACCACCTTGTCGCCGCTGAGGATGCCGGCGCCTACCATACTGTCGCCCCGGACCCGCAGAGCGAAACAACCGGGATCGCCGTCCCAGGCCATGGTGCCTTCCTGATTTTCAAAGGCCAGGATGGGGGCGCCGGCGGTGACCACGCCAATGACGGGGATCTGCCCCGGCCGCACGTTGGTGACGATGGAGCGCTTGCGGCCCTTGGAGTCGGGCGTGACCAGCAGGCCCTGCTCCTGCAGCGCCTGGATATGATAGCTGACGGACGCGGTGGACTTCAGACCCACGGCGGCGCCGATCTCCCGCACGGAGGGGGCGTAGCCATGCTCCTGGGCAAATTGATTCACATACTCCAGGATCCGCTGGGCTTTATCGCTGGTTCTGGGCATAAAATCTCCTCCTGTGGCCGATTTTTTATTTATAATAGCACAAATGGACGAAAAAGAAAAGAGGGTTTTTCGAAAAAATCCGAAAAAAACCCGCCCCGCCGCATAGATTAACTATGAGGGGGCGAGAATTATGGATCAGATCGATCAGGAATTGCAGCAGCGGGTGTGGCAGCGGGTCCAGGGCGGTGACGCCGGGCCGTCGCTGCAGGCCATGGCCGTCCGGGAGCGGACCGCTGCCGCGGCCTATTTGATGCTGTCCCGGCAGATGCAGGGCCGGGCCAAGGAATTACTGCGGCAGCTTTACCACCGGGCCCAGACCCACAGCCGCTATCTCAACGGCATGAATGTGCTGTTGGAGGGGCGGCCCCTGGCCGTCCGCACGGTGCCGCCGGAGGGGAACCGACCCACGGTATTGCTGAGCCGGTGCTACGCCGGGGCGCTGAAAGCGGCGGCGGACTATGAACATCGGGCCGCGGACGGCCAAATGGGGGCCGTTTTTGCCCGGATGGCACGGGAGGAACGGGAAAACTGCGCCATGCTGCTGGAAATTTTGGGCCAGCCGGGCTGACTTCGGTCAGCCCAGACCTTCCGGGATGTCGATGGCAGCAACCCCATCGCAGGGCGGGGTCACCAAGGCGCCCTACAGAAAAAACACGGGCAGGAATGGATCCTGCCCGTAGACTTTTTCAGGATTTCTCAGCGAATGTCCTTGCCGGCGGCCTTCATGCTTCTCTGGATGCTGGCCACGCCCAAAGTCATCAGCCCGAACAACAGCGCCAGGTACATGGGGAAGACCTCCATGCCGAAGGCCTGGCCCAGGAGACCGCAGACGGCCGGTACCACCATGATGCCCACGGAGGAGGCGGCGATCTGGGTGCCCATGACGGATTGGGAAATATCCTGGCCGAAATTGATGGGGGTCAGATAGGAGAAATTGGGGAACATGGGGCCGTTGCCGAAGCCGATCATAAACACGCCCACGGTGATGAGGAAGGTCGGCACCGGCAGCAACAGCAAAACCACTGCCGCCCCCAGCACCGCCATGCCGATGCGGATGATCTGCCAGCAGGTCAGTTTCGTGGCCAAAATGCCGGAAAGCAGCCGGCTGAGGGTCATGCCGATGTAATAAAACAGCACCACTTCCGCGGCCCGCTCCGCCGGCAGGCCCTTGGCCTCCACCAAATAGGTGCTGCCCCAGGAACCGGCGGTGTACTCAATGGCGCAGCTCAGCAAAAACAGCATCCACATGGTCTTGACGCCGGGGATCCGGGCCAGCTCCCGGATGGACAGGACCCGGATGGGCACTTCCTCCGTGTGCTTCTTTTCCGCCACCTTTTTCCAAAGGGGCAGGGACAGCACCAGGATCAGGGCAATGGCCAGTTGGATGAAAAAGGCGATGCGGTAGCCGCCCCGCCAGCCGGCCTCGGTGCTGATGAACCGGGACATGATATAGGGACTGATGGAGATGCCCACGCCGAAAAAGCAGTGCAGAAGGCTCATTTGGGTGGAGGAATAATGGAGGGCCACATAATTGTTCAGGCCCGTATCCACGGCGCCGGCGCCCAGGCCCATGGGGATGGACAGCAGGCAGACGGTCAAAAAGTCCCCGGCCATGGAATGGCCCAACAGCGCCGCCACCGTCAGGGCGGTGCAAAGGGCGGTGACTTTGCCCGTGCCGTACCGGGCGATGAGGCGGGTGCTGAAGAGGGTGGAACACATGGAGGAGCAAGTCACCAGCAGGGTAATGATGCTGGCATAGGAAAAGGGCAGAGAAAACTCGCCGTAAATGGCGGGCCAGGCGGTGCCGAAGAGGGAGTCCGGGGTGCCCAGACCGATGAAGGCGATGTAAATAATGATCAGTAGGATGGTAGCCATAGGAATACCTGCCAATTCTGTGATTCCGGGCGGCCGCGGCCGCACCCTACCATGTTATAGGAACAGGGGAAAAAAAGCAAGGGGTCTGCCGCAATATTTGGCCCGTTCCCCTTGAAATCCCCCGGATTTTGTACTATACTGAAACTGGATAAACCTGGGTCTCCTGGAAGACCCCATTTTTACATAACCGGAGGAAAAACAATGGCAACTCTGATCCTCATCACCCTTTTTGCGGTGACCGTGGCCGTCGGCGCCATCGTGGGCCTGATCCGGGGCCTGAACAAATCTGTGATCCGCTTTATGACCTTTGCGGTGGCCGTGATCCTGACCTTCCTGGTGGCCGCCCCCATCACCAATGCCATCATCGGCAATCTGGGCCTGGAGGAGCTGATCTTCTCCGCTCTGGAAGAGGCCGAAAGCGCCGCTCTGCTGGACACCGTGCCCCAGCTTGCCGGCATGCTGACCGCGCTGCCCGGCCTGGTGGTGGGCATCGTGGTGTTCCCGGTGGTCTTTGTGATGCTGAATTTCATCTCCTGGATCGTCTTTCTGTGCATCCAGAAGCCTCTGCGGAAGGCCATCTTCAAAGAGACCTTCGGCAAGAAGGATGCCCCTGCGGCGGAAGCCGTCCCTCTGGAAGGCGCCGTTGAAAACATGGATCTGCCTGCCGTGGAAGTCCCCGCACCCTCCAGGGGCGCGCGGATCGGCAAGCGCTTTGCCGGCATGGGCATCGGCATCGTCACCGGCGTGCTGATCTTCGCCATGCTGCTGACCCCCACCCTGGGTGTGTTTTCCATGCTGCCCAAGGCCGATTCCACGGAAAAAATGCTGGACGCCATGGTCTCCCGGGACCTGCTGGCCGCCGGGGATGCCGAGATGATCCTGGGCGCTTACGGCGTCACCGACAACGGCCTGGTGAATTTCTACGGCGCCATCGGCTTTGGCTCCGCCGGCAAAGCGTACCTGAATGCGGTGTCCAAGTTTGAAGTGAACGGCCAGACCATGTATCTGTGCCAGGAGCTGGGCGCGCTGATGAACATCGTCCAGAATGTCCTGGGCGACGACCGCCTGCTGTCCGCCCTGGGCAGCGAGGATCCCAACGCGCTGTTCGACCTGCTGGCCGACAAGGAATTTATGGACGGCCTCATGGGCGATCTGCTGGGTTCCAAGGTCCTTTCCGGCCTGGTGCCGGAGCTGGTGTCCATGGCCATGGAGGGCGTGGCTGCCGGCATGAATGTCCCCGCCAACAGCGAGGCTGTTTATAACAACATGATGGACGATGTGGCCCTGGCCGTCCGGGATGCCGCCGTTGACTATGACGGCATTGCCGCCTACGAGCAGGCCAACAATATCCGCTCCGGCCGGGACGGCTCCGCTGAGCTGATGACCCAGGAAGAATACGAAGCCGAGATCGCCAAGCTGGTGGAACTGACGGAGACCATCGCTGAAATTCTGAACCGCGGCCTGGCCGGCGATCATGGGGAATTCACCGCTGCCGCGGCCCAGCACATCGTCAACGAAGTGCGGGTCCGGTCCGCCGAGAACGGCGCCGCCGCCCTGGAAAACTTTGACGCCGCCGGGGTGCAGAACGCCCTGAGCAATATGGAAGCCGAAAACGTGGATCCCGCCCTGCTGGAGCAGCTCCAGGATCCTTCCAAGTTTGAGACCGACGTGGCCACTGTGGAGACCATCAAGGCCGCCATTGTGGAGACCGTGAAGAACGCCCTGGCCGACGAGTCCAAGGCCGCGGAGACCGCATCCACCCTGGCCAGCGTGGTCTCCGACCTGGCCGGCGCCGTGGCTTCCGCCATGGACGAAGAGGGCAACCTGGATGCTGCCAAGCTGGATTACAGCAAGATCGGCGACGCCGTCACCACGCTGCAGAATTCCGTGCTGAAGGACGTGGGTTCCTCCCTGCTGGACATCGTGGTGTCCGGAGACCTGGGCAAGAACGAGATGGTGGGCAGCATGATGGAATCCATCAAGGAAGGCTATGAAAACGGCGAAGATGTGGGCGGCACCATTGGCACCGCCGGCGACCTGATCAACCTGGGCAACGCCATGAGCGGCGAAGGCGGTCAGGATAAGGAAGCCGTGGTGGACTCCCTCACCAGCCTTATCGAGAATCTGAACGAATTTACCATCAGCCTTCTGCCGGACATCCTCTCCGATGAGGCCCTGGCCGATATGGGCGTGCCCGCGGAATACGCCAAGACCACCTTCGGCATCTTCGAGACCCTGCTGAAGGAACTGCTGAAGCTCCAGGGCGCCGAGGACTACAACAATGAAGTCCAGTCCATTCTGTCGCTGTATGACCTGGCGACCTCCGGCGTGGCCAACTTCTCCAAGGAGCATATCGCGGATCTGGCCGGCTATGCCAATGCGTCCGATGCAGTGTTCAATACCCTCATGAGCATCTCCGATTCCAACCCCTTCGGCATCGAGATCCCCGATGAGAGCGCCCGGAACGACCTGGTGGATTCCATCGAGGAGCTGTACGAAGCCAGCGGCCGCACCCAGCGGGAGGCCCAGATCTACACCGCCATCGCCCGTCTGCTGGGCATCGACGAATATGTGGAACTGAAGTGATCTGAATATCCGAACGCCGGCAGGAACGCTCCTGCCGGCGTTCTGGCATTTTCCTCGAGGAGAAACCATGACGAGCAATGCTCGCCCACTACAGCGGCATCGCAAAAAAATCCCGCACAGCCTTTCGCTGTGCGGGCGGGGGATCATTCCCTGGGACCCAACTGCAGTTCTTCGGCGTGGGCCTTCATGGCGGCGATGCAGATGGCGGCCACATCCCGGACCTCCATGCCCAGCATTTCGCTGCCCTTGCGGATCACTTCCCGGTCGCATTTGGCGGCGAATTTCTTGTCCTTGAATTTCTTCATGAAGCTGGCGGTCTCCATGTCGGTGATGCCCAGGGGCCGCATCCGGGCCGCCGCCTGGATGATGCCGGTGAGTTCATCCACGGTATACAGGGACTTTTCCAGCACCGTCACCGGCTCCACGTCATTGCAATGGCCGTAGCCGTGGGCCAGAATGGCCCGAACTTCCACCTCTGTCAGGCCCTGCGCCAGCAGTTCCTGCTGAGTGAATTGCAGATGGGCATCGGGATGCTGTTCGTAATCGTAATCGTGAAGATAGCCAATGGCCATCCACCACTGTTTGTCCTCACCGAAATGCTCCGCCATGCCGCCCATGGCCACGGAAACATTCCGGGCGTGGAGAAGCAGATGCTCCTCCGTGGTGGTGGTCTTCAGCAGTTCTTCCGCCCATTTCAAAGTCAGCATAACCAAAACTCCTTTTCTGTTGATGGCCCCATTATACGACAAAGACCCTGCTTCGTCAATAAGGAACACCGCCGGTGAATGCCATAGGAGCGGCCATGGACGGGCAGGCCTGCAAGAAAGATCGCCACCCAAAACGGGTGGCGATCTTTTAGGAAATCTTGGCACTATGCTGTGTATCGGCATCATAAAAGACAGCGTAGCCGTCCGGATTGTATCCCGCAAACGTACTGATCGACTCCCCAACCAAAGAAACCAAACGCATATTGCCACCCCACACTTTTTGGAAATATCCTACCACAAAAAAGAAAATATGCAACGGAGTCAGGGAGATTTGGTTGGCTTGATGTAGCGGACCTCGTGGTATTGCTGCTGCGTGTGATAGTGATAAGCCAGCGTGTCGGCCAAAATTTGTGTCATGTCCACGCGCGCGGGGCGGTCGCTGTCGCTTTGGGGCGAAGCCCGGTATTGTCCGGGAGACAGCCCCACAATGGCGCGGAACTGTTTTGTAAAGTGGGCAAGGTTGTTGTATCCCAACTGTTCGGCGATTGCTGAAATACTGCTGTTGCTGTGCAGCAGCAGCGTCTTGGCGGTGGAGATGCGCATATTGATGAGGTCGTTGATGGGGGAAATGCCGAACAGAGATTTGTAAATGGAATGAAACTTAGACCGCCCCAGACCAACCTGCGAAGCCATTGCGCTGATGGTCCAGTTTTTACCGGGCTGAGACAATATGACTGTACGCAGGTAGGTAAATTGAAGAACGAAATCGCTGGGAACATGGGCGGATTCTTTACTGATCAAGCGGGCGCACTTAATAAACAGTTCATCCGTTTTTGCGGTAAGAAGTTTTTCTTTGTGTGGCTGATAGGTGTAGAATTCCTGCTCCATTTCCCGGATGATCAGGGTGATCAGGTCCGGATTCTCCGGGTAGAAAACGGTATCATACTGCAGACCGTAGACCAGGAAATACTGGTCCAGACCGGGACCGAAATGGATCCAGTCATTCAGAAGCGGGACATCGGAATGGAGATACTGGGGGGTGAATTGATTGTAGAGAATACATGCGTGGGGTTCGGTACGGATGATTTGGCCGTTGAGCATAATATCCACGGGGTTGTACAGGTGCAGAAACGTATAGGAGGGATGCCCCAAAGGCCGTTCGATGGTAATGCCGGCAGGCTCAGGGCAGGAATGGCGCACATCAATAATGTCGATCATTTGAATCACCTCCTGGATTCTTGAGATTATTATATACGGCCATGGGTACATTTGTCAAGAATTGAGGACGTGTCTGTGGACGATATGACAAATAATTGCGTGCAATTGACTCTTGTTGCATAGGTATTCTGGATGGTATATTTATATAAAATGATAAATCTATGCCAAACATAGCAGGAAAAAATTGGATGTTATGGATAGACAGCAGAAAAGTCCAAGCTGGGCGGCTGAAGAAGACGGTACAATATGCAAAAACAAAAACACATAATGAGGGAACACTGAAAGGAGAAGCGGAATGAAGAAGCTGGCTTTTAGGGAAAAGGTTGGGGATATGACGTTGCTCTTTTTTGATACCAACGGAACCGTGTCCCTGAATCTGGTACCTACCTGCAGGGAGCAGGATGTGGACATCGATGGCGATGAAGGTCAGGACAGCATGGCGCAGCTTTCGCTGCTGGGGGACGTGCGGTTTGCCAACTATTCTTCCGGCCAGACGATGCGCAATTCTTCCACCACCGGGTCCCTTCGGCTGCAGGGACAGACTGTCTGTACAGAGAACGGCAAAAAGAGGATCGTCACGGTTTTTGAAAACGATCGGAACATTGTGGTTGAGAATGTGATCGTGTATCGGGAAAAGGATCCGTATATTACGACCTGGAATGTCTTGAAGAATAACGGCGCGGAAGCGGTGACGGTGGAAATGTTTGCAGCATTCAGCATCTCCGGTGTTTCGCCGTTCAAAGAGGTGGGGGATCTGTATATCCACCGTCTGATGGGCAACTGGAGTGCGGAAGGCAGACCCGAGTGCAGAAAGATCGAAACGGCAGGCTTAGAACAATCCTGGGCAAACTGGGGTCTGCGGGTGGAGAAGTTCGGTTCCGTCGGTTCCATGCCTGTTCAGCGGTATTTCCCCTTTGTGTCGCTGGAGGATGCAGGCAATGAGACCTGCTGGGGCGTATTTATGGAGGCACCCTGCTCCTGGCAGATGGAAGTGGCCCGGTACAACAGAAATATATCCGTCAGCGGCGGCACGGCGGATTACGAGTACGGCCATGTCCGGAAGGTCATTCCCGCAGGCGGCAGATTGACCACACCAGCCGCGTACATAACGGTTTGTCAAGGCAATGTGGACGATGTTTATAACCGGCTTCGCAGTGCGCTGAATAGGGAAGTATTCACACAGCAGGAAAGCAAGCTGCCGGTGATCTTCAACGAGTATTGCTTCTCCTGGGGCGGACCCACCCACGCAAATGTGATCCGGGCGGCGAAGAAAGCCAGGGAGTACGGCGCGGACTACTTCGTGATGGACGCCGGCTGGTACTGTGACAGTCCCAGCAAATGGTCCACCCATGTGGGCGATTTCGTTGTCAATGAGGAGGCGTTCCCCCAAGGCGTTGCGGAAACCGCCAGGCAGATCTGGGAACTGGGGATGATCCCGGGCATCTGGTTCGAGTTTGAGTGTGTTTCCTATATGGCGGAGACCTACAAGCGGGACGATTTGTTCCTGACCCGGGACGGACACCGCATCGTGGCCGGCGAACGGGCATTCCTGGATTTCAGAAAAGAAACGGTCCGGCAGCATCTGCGGGAAAAAGTCATCGGTTTCCTCAAGGAGAATGGCTTCGGATACATCAAGGTGGACTACAACGAATGTATCGGTATCGGCTGTGACGGCGGCGACTCTTTTGGTGACGGACTTTCCCGGCAGATCGAGGCTGTGCTGGACTTCTTCCGGGAACTGCGGGAAGCCATTCCGGATATCGTGATCGAGTCCTGTTCCTCCGGCGGCCACAGGATCGAACCCAAATTCCTCTCCCTGGCAGATATGACCTCGTTTTCCGATGCTCACGAGGTTCACGAAGGCGCCGTGGTGGCGGCCAATGTCAACCGGTTCTGTCCCACAAGGAAAAATCAGATCTGGGCTGTCGTGAATGACGGATATTCTATTGGCGATATTCGCTACACCATCGCAAAGACCTTCTTTGGCAGAATGTGCCTG
This sequence comes from Oscillospiraceae bacterium, assembly GCA_015068175.1. Next base: position 3,231 of record SVLA01000027.1, on the reverse strand, counting down.
TCCGGTGACGTGGCAGCGCTCTCTCGGGAAAAGGAAATTCTGGTCAAACAGTTTGTGGATTTATATAAGAAAGTAACCTACATTCTGCAAGATGACGAGAATTATTATTTCGGTGATACCGACTTGAAGTACCGTGATTTGATCGGTGAGCAGGCGGTGCTGAAAATCAGCAAAGATGGAAGCGGCGCACTTGCCATTGTACACGGCTTTAAGAATTCCCAACCCATCGTGCTACAACATCCGTGGCTGGAAAACTATGAGATCAGCGATATCATTGCTCCTGAAAATGTTTTGCTGGAGCAGAGAAATGGCCAGCTGTGCGTTGGTGTGGACGATTTCGATGCTTGTGTAATCCACCTCAAAAAGAAAGAGGACTAATGCTTAAAACCAATAATGAAAGGAGCGTATATTGTGAAAAAAAGAATAGGCGTGGTGTTGTTGGTGGCATTGCTGATAATCTCCGCATTCTGCGGCTGCCAGAACACCCAAAACGGAGGGAATAATATGGAAGATTCTGCAACATCTCAACCTACGATCAATGACGAACCCAAGGGTAAACTGATCGAACTTTACCTGATTGGTGGCCAATCCAATGCGGTGGGCTCCACGGAACACAAGGGTCAGTTGACCGGGCTTTACACCAATGTGGGTTATGCCGGCTGCTGTGAAATGATGCGGACCGGCATCCCTTCCGGTCAGTACAATCTGAACCACTTCTATTGGGAAGTGAAAGCCGGCTACGGCGGCACAACGACCAGAGTCGGCCCGGAATACGGTATGGCCCAGGTCCTGAATGAATATTACACCGGAGAAACCAAGGCCTTTATCTTCAAGTCCGCGGCCGGCGCCACCAATCTGCTGAATGTGGAATTTTCCGCGGGTAACTGGTATCCCCGTTCTCTGTGGGATGAAGGATATGATCCCGGAAAGACCCCTGACTCCATGGGTTTCCAGTATTACTGGTTCGTGGAAAACTTCCGGCTGGTTTACAACAAGCTGGTGGATGAAGGCTATCATCCCGTGGTCAAGGGCATGGCGTGGAATCAGGGTTCCAGCGATCTGCCCTATTACAGAGCTTACGAAAACCTGATCAAGACCTTTATTGAGGATATTCGCAAGGACCTGGCGGAGATCACCGGGGATGAAAGCCTTTTGCGGATGCCCTTCGTGATGGGCGAGATCTGCACCAGTTTTGACGGCTACAATAACCCCTACGCCCCCAAGTTCAACGCCATGCTGGCGGATGTGGCGGCGGAAATGGAAAACGTATATTTGGTCGATACATCCGACTTTGTCCTGGTGGATCAAAACGGCAATGTGGTGGGCACCGACCGATACCATTACAACTGGTCGGATATGGAGAAGCTGGGCATTCGGTACGGAAACAAGCTGATGGAAGTGAACAACAAAACAAAATAAAGAGGAGTGCGTATTATGAAATTGAAGATCGGAGCATTACTTTTGGCGCTGCCGCTGCTGCTGTCAGCGATCTGCGGCTGCAGTACCACACCCCCAACGCCCACCGGGGATAAGGTCAATTACGGCATTGATCTGGCAGATCTGCCCTTCCGGGATCTGTGCATCATGCCGGACCCGGCAACCAACACCTATTACATGATCGGCTTTTTGAAGTCCGTGTCCTCGGCCCAGGAGATCGCCTGCTATCAGAGCAAGGATCTGCAGAACTGGGGCGGCTACACGACGGTGTTCTATAACGACGGACAGTACGACCAGAGCTGGGCACCGGAGTTCTATTGCCTGGACGGCAATTACTACATTGTGGCCAGCCTGAAGGGAAATGCGGCTGCCGGCGATCTGCGCGGCTGCTATATTCTGAAGGCGGACAAAGCCAACGGCGTTTATGAGATCATCAGTGAGCGCATCACGCCGGAAAACTGGGAGTGCCTGGACGGACATATCTATTACGAGGACGGCATTCCTTACATGATCTACTGCCGGGAATGGACCAGGATCGTGGGCGGCAACGGCGAGATGTACGCGGTGCGGCTGAAGGATGACCTGACCGGCGTTTATCCGGGTGCCGAACACATCAAACTGTTTTCCGCCCGGGATCACAAAGCCAGCGATGACGGCGTCACCGACGGCTGCTGGATGTACAGGGCCAGCAATGGCGATCTGGTCATGCTGTGGTCCAAATATGTCAACGGCAAGTATACCATCATCACCTCCCGCTCCAAATCCGGCAAGGTTTTGGGGGAGTGGACCCATGACGAGGGCACGTTGTTTGCCAATGACGGCGGCCATGCCATGATCTTTACCGATTTTGACGGCAATCTGCGGATCGCTTTCCACGAAAACAGCGGTGATAAGGGTAATGAGATCCCCGTGGTCTATTATCTTGAGGACAACAACGGTGTCTTGACAATTAAGGATGCAAACGGGAATCCCGTTTCATAAATAATTAAGGAGGACGAATCAAAATGAAGCAATTAACGAAAAGAAGCCTGGCATTTGTTGCCGTATTGGCATTGCTTGTTGCAATGCTCCCTATGGTAACAGCAACCACTCCCGTTGGTGAAGCTACAGTCATCAAGCACACCTTCGGCGGTGCCAACGGCGAATGGGAACTGGACACCGACAACGCCGAGGGCCTTTGGAGCTATTACACCAGTTTCGGCACCCTGGATTCCATCCAGCCCACGGTTCTGCAGCTGACCGGCGACCAGAATGGCCGCACCACCGGCGAAGCCTACTATGCCCTGAACAAGGATGGTTATATGCATCCCGGCGCATCCGAGCCCTGGTCCATGCCCGTTGTGGCCCTGACCATGGAAGCCGCCGGTTCTCTGAAGGTGACCATGAACGCCTCCAAGGGCGATGGCGGCGGCAATGGCGTGGTTGCCAAGTTCTTCAAGAACAATGACGCCGGTCTGTTGGTGGAGCAGGCCCTTGTGGCGGCAGGAAACCACACCATGGAAGCCACGGTGGAAGTGGAAGCTGGCGATGTGATCTACTTCCTGATCCATCACGCCGGCGACATCGCCTGCGACGGTGCCACCTATGTTCTGGACTACACCCTGACCGTACCTGCTGAAGAGCAGCCTGAAGAACCCGCCGACAATGTGATCAAGCACACCTTCGGCGGTGCCAACGGCGAATGGGAGTTGGACACCGACAACGCCGAGGGTGTCTGGAGCTATTACACCAGCTTCGGCACCCTGGATTCCATCCAGCCCACGGTTCTGCAGCTGACCGGCGACCAGAATGGCC
>SVLA01000175.1 GCA_015068175.1 Oscillospiraceae bacterium | reverse complement strand
AACTGGTGGCCAAGGAAGGTTTGGCACTGATCAACGGCACCCAGGCTATGACCTCCGCCGGCGGCCTGACCGTGTTCGATGCCCTGGATATGATGGAACTGGCCAATATCGCCGCCGCGCTGACCTTCGAGGCACACCGGGGTGTCACCGATGCGCTGGCTGAGCGGATGCACACCGTCCGTCCCCACTGGGGTCAGCTGGAGACCGCCAAGATGCTGCGCACTTATCTGGAGGGCAGCGGCAATGTGACCCGCCAGGGTGAAATCCGTGTGCAGGATCGCTACTCCCTGCGTTGCACGCCCCAGGTCCACGGCGCCAGCTGGGATGCCATCCGCTATGTGCAGGACCGTGTAGAAACGGAAATGAACGCCGTTACCGATAACCCCATCATCTTCTCCGACACCATGGAAGGTATCTCCGGCGGCAACTTCCACGGCCAGCCCATGGCGCTGAGCTTCGACTTTTTGGGCATCGCCCTGTCGGAATTGGCCAACATCTCCGAACGCCGCATCGAGAGCCTGGTCAACCCCTCCATCAGCGGTCTGCCGGCCTTCCTGGTCCGCAACGGCGGCCTGAACTCCGGCTTCATGATCGTGCAGTACTCCGCTGCCGCTCTGGTTTCCGAGAATAAGGTGCTGGCGCATCCTGCCAGCGTGGACTCCATTCCTTCCTCCGGCAACCAGGAAGACCATGTCAGCATGGGCACCATCGCTGCCAGAAAGGCACAGGAGATTTTGAACAATGTACGCCGTGTCATCGCTATGGAGATGATGTGCGCCTGCCAGGCCATCGACCTGCAGGAAGGCGCCGACAAGCTGGGCAAGGGCACCAAGGCTGCCTATGATGCGATCCGCCGTGTCTGCGATATGCTGGAGGAGGATCGCCCCCTGTACGAAGATATCAACCGCTGCGAATCCCTGCTGTGCCACGGCGCCATGCTGGAAGCCGTCCGCGAGGCATATAAGCAGTAACACTTACATTCCAAAGGAGTAACCATGAAGAAAATTGCGCTGATAGTCTGCGTGCTTGTTATGATGCTTTGTGTGTGCGGATGTTCTCAAATTCGTATTCCGAAAAATGAACTGGCCGTGATGACCTACTACGAGAAGGGGAATACAGAAGGGGTCAGCAAGACCCTGACGGCGGAGGAAAGTGAAAGCCTGCGCCGTATTCTGAAGGATGCGAAGCATAATGCCGGGATCGGTGGATGTGCCTACGACAAGGAAAGGATCCTTGTTTTTGGTGATCGGGAATTTATGTTTGCCGATGATGGATGTTTGACAATGATGGATGTCGAAAACAAAAAATACTACGAAGTCGACAAGGAAGATTGGGAATATATCATGCAACTGTTTGTGCAATATAGCATCGAGAAGTGACTCGATTGTCCCTACAATGACTATTTTTGGAGGTCTTTAACATGAACTTTGATCCCCGTGAGGCTATGACCATTATGCTGGACGATGTTCTTCCGGAATATCCCAGTTTTGACCCGGCCTACCGCCGGGCACCCCGCCGTGAGGCCCATCTGACCCAGGCCGATAAGGAACTGGCCATCCGCAACGCTCTGCGTTACATCCCTCAGCAGCACCATGCTCAGATGGCAGTGGAGTTTGCTGAGGAACTGGAACAGACCGGCCGTATCTACGGCTACCGTTTCCGTCCCGAAGGCAAGCTGATCGGCAAGCCCATCGACGAATACAAGGGTAACTGCGTGGAAGCCAAGGCTTTCCAGGTCATGATCGACAACAATCTGGACTTTGATGTGGCGCTGTACCCCTATGAGCTGGTCACCTACGGTGAAACCGGCCAGGTCTGCCAGAACTGGATGCAGTACCGCCTCATCAAGAAGTACCTGGAAGTGATGACCGACGAGCAGACGCTGGTTGTCATGTCCGGCCATCCTCTGGGTCTGTTCCACAGCCATAAGCTGGCCCCCCGCTGCATCATCACCAACGGTCTGATGGTGGGCACATTTGACGACCAGAAGAACTTTAACCGTGCCGCCGCACTGGGCGTTGCCAACTACGGTCAGATGACCGCCGGTGGCTGGATGTACATCGGACCCCAGGGCATTGTCCACGGTACCTTCAACACCTTGCTGAACGCCGGTCGTCTGAAGCTGGGCATCCCCGCCGATGGCAACCTGGCCGGTAAGCTGTTCGTTACCGCGGGTCTCGGCGGTATGTCCGGCGCGCAGGGTAAGGCTGCGGAGATCGCCGGTGCTGTCAGCATCATCGCTGAGGTGGACGAGAGCCGTATCATGACCCGCTACACCCAGGGCTGGGTCAGCGCCAAGACCGATAGCCTGGAAGAGGCTTTGCGCCTGGCACAGGAGAAAATGGCCGCCAAGGAACCCTGCGCGATCGCATACCTGGGCAACATCGTGGACCTGCTGGAGTACCTGTATGAGCAGAATGTCCATGTGGATCTGATGTCCGATCAGACCTCCTGCCATGTGCCTTATGACGGCGGCTACTGTCCCCAGGGTCTGACCTTCCAGCAGCGTACCGAAATGCTGGCAAACGATCCCGAGGGATTCAAGGTCCTGGTGGACAAGACGCTCCGCCACCACTATGAAATGATTTGCGCCTTCCATGACCGTGGCACTTATTTCTTCGACTACGGCAACTCCTTCCTGAAGGCTGTGTTCGATGCCGGTGTCAAGAGCATCTGCAAGAACGGCGAAAACGATCTGGACGGCTTCGTGTTCCCCAGCTACGTCGAAGACATTCTGGGCCCCTGCCTCTTTGACTTCGGCTACGGCCCCTTCCGTTGGTGCTGCCTGAGCCGCAACCCCGAGGATCTGGACAAGACCGACGCCGCCGCTGCCGAGTACATCATGGCCAACAACCGCCGCTATCAGGACTACGACAACTATGTTTGGGTCCGTGACGCCAAGGAAAACAAACTGGTGGTTGGCACCCAGTGCCGCATCCTCTATCAGGATGCC
>SVLA01000026.1 GCA_015068175.1 Oscillospiraceae bacterium | reverse complement strand
AAAGACTAACTATTAAAAGTCAAGCCCCCAAAAGAAAAAGCTGCAGAAATAGCTGTGACCACAAAAACGGCATGACAAGTAGAGCGTCGTTGGCGGCGCTCTGCAAAAGGATTGAGTTGGTTGTTAGGTAGCTGCCTGTCTGTATGGCTTTCCTGACTTTTCCATGGCATAGATCAGTCGCACAAGCTTCTTGGCAGCATGGGATATGGCAACGCTATAATGTTTACCCTCGGCCCGTTTCTTTGCAAGGTAAGCGGCGAAGGTTGGGTCCCACATACAGACATACTTTGTGGCATTGAAGATGGCATAGCGCAGGTATCTAGATCCGCGTTTCTCCATGTGTGCATAGTTGCTTGTAAGCTGTCCTGACTGGTAAGTAGACGGCGACATGCCGGCATAAGCTAGGATCTTGTCGGCAGAATCAAAGTTGGAGAAATCACCAACCTCAGCCAAGATCATCGCTCCCATGCGAGTGCCGATACCAGGGATTGTTGTAATAGGAGAATGGACTTCGTCCATGATTGAATTGATTTGGGTTTCAATTTCCTCGATCTCTGCATCTAACACTTGGATCAACTGGATTGTATGTTTCAGTTCCAAGGACTTAGCGGGCATCTTGGAACCTATGGAGCTTCTGGCTGCATCCCGGATTTCAATGGCCTTATCACGGTCATAGCGGCCCTTGGAGGCATCTGACAGCACAGTTTTCAAGTGCGTCAGGTGTGCGGCAGCAATCTGGTGGGCGTCTGGAAATTCGCTGAGAAGCGTATAAACAGAAGCCATATGGAGCGTAGGGACTAACTTTTCCAGTTCAGGAAACAGGATTGTGACCAGTCTGGAAACAGACTGTTTCAACTTTGCTCGTTCACGAACTTTGTCAAATCTGTATCTGGTTAGTGACTTTAGTTCTTCGTTGTGATATGATGTGTCTGTGTAGGACTTGAGGTCCACATCAGACATGAGCATAGTCGCAATCGTTCTTGCATCAATCCGGTCAGTCTTGGTTTTTCGAAGGGTCAGGCTTTTCCGGTAGAGATTGGTGTGTAATGGGTTTATGACATAGGTTGGCAGGCCGCAGTCAAGAAGAAACCCAAGAATGTTGTAGCTGTAATGTCCGGTAGCCTCAAGTCCTACCATTATTTTATCTGCTGGACGGGAGTAGCTGCGAATGGTGTGCAGAAGATTGCCAAAGCCTTCTGCGTTGTTTGGGATGGTGAATACATCTGCCAGGACTTCGCCTTCCGAGCTGAGGATGAAGCAGTCGTGTTTGTCCTTGGCAACGTCAATACCCACACAGATCATGATGAATACCTCCGGTATGTTTATTTGATGCTGGTTCCACAGGACACTTTACTCTTGTAACCTTGTTCCACATAAACCGTCTGGCGGTATCTAACTGATTAACAATACTGTAAAGGGCTGTGGTTGGAGCCTTTTTTCAACCGTCTTGCGGTAGGAGGTGGTGAACCTATCCACAGCATCCCTTACAGTGTAGCATATATCCCTGATTAGGGACTCTAAAACTACGAATTAATAATACAAGGAGGTATGCTATGCGTTGGAATCTCACCGGCAGCGAGCCGGTATATCAGCAGATCGCAGACCACTTCCGCCGGGCCATTCTTTCCGGCGAATTTGAGGCCGGCCACCGGATCCCCTCGGTGCGGGAACTGGCCACCCAGGCCTGCGTCAACCCCAACACCATGCAGCGGGCCCTGACCGAACTGGAACGGGAGCGCCTGCTGGTCAGCCACGGCACCATGGGCCGCTTTGTGACCGGCGACCATACGGTGCTGGATCAGCTCCGGCAGCAAGCCATCCGCCGCACCGTGCAGCAATGCAGCGAACTCCTGGCCCAGGTGGGCCTGACGCTGGAGGAAGCTGCCAAACTTCTCAAGAATGACGAGGTGTAACTTATGGATCATGTATTGTCCGTCCAGGGCCTGACAAAAAAATACGGTGCCTTCAAAGCTCTGGAAAACGTCAGCTTCTCCCTGCCCAAAGGCCGCATCGTCGGACTTTTGGGTCCCAACGGCAGCGGCAAAACCACCCTCTTGAAACTCTGCGCCGGCCTTCTGACCCCCAGCGCCGGCACCATCTCCATCTGCGGCAATCCCGTAGGCCCCGAGTCCAAGGCCCTGGTGTCCTACCTGCCGGACCGCACCTACCTGAGCAACAAGCAGACCGTCCGCCAGCAGTTGGATATGTTCCAGGATTTCTATGCCGACTTCGACCGGGCCCGTGCCGAGCATATGCTGCAGATGCTGAACATCGCCCCCACCGCCCGCTTCGGCACCCTCTCCAAGGGTAACAGAGAAAAGGTCCAGTTGGTGCTGGTCATGTCCCGCCGGGCCAAGCTCTACCTGCTGGATGAACCCATCGGCGGCGTGGACCCCGCCGCCCGGGATTATATCCTGAACACCATCATCAACAACTACGATCCCGAGGCCACCGTCCTCATTTCCACCCACCTGATCTCCGATGTGGAATCGGTGCTGGATAATTACCTCTTCCTCCATAACGGCCACATCATCCGCGGCGGCATGGTGGACGAGGAGCGGGAAGCCTCCGGCAAGACCCTTGACCAACTGTTCCGGGAGGTGTTTGTATGTTTGGAAAGCTGATGAAACACGAGTGGCGCGCCACCGCCCCCACCCAGGGTCTGCTGGCTCTGGCTTCCCTGGGCGTCGGCATCCTGGCCGGCATCATCCTGCGGCTACTCTTCACTTACGGCGAGGAGATCCCCGAGATCCTGACCGCCTCCATGGGCGCCTCCATCGTTTTCATGTTACTGGCTGTGGTGATCTGCGCTGCCGCCATGAGCATCCTTCTGATGGTCCGGTTTTACAAGCACAAATTCACCGACGAAGGCTATTTGACCTTCACTCTTCCGGTCAGCAGCCATCAGGTGTTCCTCTCCGCCGCCCTGAACAATCTCATTTGGCTGGTCATCTCTTTCCTGACCGTCATCCTGAGTTTTGCCGCTTTTTTCCTCATCGGCATTGCCGGTGTCCCGGAAATGGACGCCGTCCTGGAGGTTTTTGACTACTATGGCATGATCTTCGAAGATATCCTTCCGGACGGCGGCAAGGGTTACACTGTCATTTACCTGCTTCAAATGATCGTCACCCTTCCCTACAGCATCGTGATCACCATGACCTGCTTCACCGTCGGCGCCACCATCGCCAAAAAGCACAAGATCCTGGCCGCCATCGGCATCTACTACGCGCTGTCCTGGGGCAGCAGTATCGTCAGCAGCATTGTTTCCGTGGTTCTGTCCCTCAACAGCGCCGACCTTCTGGCCTCCTCCGACCCGGAAGCCTATCTGCAGTATATGCAAAATACCGTCATCACCACGGGTATCGTCACCCTGGTCTGGCAGTTGGCCCTCATCCTGGGCGGTTATCTTCTGTCCACCCGGCTGATGTCCAAAAAACTGAATCTTCCCTGATACATACCGGGCAGCGGTCCTCCGCTGCCCGGCCTTTTTCCCCCGCCGCCCTTTACTTTCCTGCGGAAATTTGCTATGATATCATTTTGAAAGGCGGTGAGGAAGATGAAACCGAAAAAACTGGTCCTATTGGCGCTGTTCACCGCCATTGCCCTGACCATTTTCCTGGTGGAAGCCCAGATCCCCGCCCCGGTCCCCATTGCCGGCGTTAAATTGGGTCTGGCCAATATCGTCACCGTGTTCCTGGTCTTCGCCATCGGCCCCCGGGAGGGCGCCGCGGTGCTGGCCTGCCGCATTTTTCTCGGCGCCGTATTCGCCGGCAATTTCAGCTCCGTCTTTTATTCCGCCGCCGGCGGCCTCCTTTCCATCCTCACCACCGTGCTCCTGCGCCGGATCCTGACCCATAAGCAGCTTTGGGTCTGCGGCGCGCTGGCCGCCGTGGCCCATTCCGTGGGCCAAATGGCCATGGCCATCATCCTTTCCGGTACCCCGGCCCTGGCCCTCTACCTGCCCATCATGGTGGCCATTTCCATCGTCACCGGCATTTTCACCGGCCTTTGCGCCCAGCTTTTACTGAATCGAGGAGAACGATTTTGGAAAACCTTTTTGAAATGAACATGGAAAAGCGGCAGATCGATGCCATTTCCAACCTGGGCCTGGCCCATATCGGCGATGCCGTCTATGAACTGATGTGCCGAAGCTGGCTCTGCAGCCAGGGCGAGCACACCCTCCGGCGGCTCCATCTGGACGCCATCCGGTTGGTCAAAGCCCCCTCCCAGGCCAAATTTGCGGACAAACTGAAACCTCACATGACGGAGGAGGAGTACGCCTACTTCCGCCGGGGCAAAAATGCCCACACCCACGCCGCTCCCAAATCCGCCACCCCCCAGGAATACAGCAAGGCCACCGGCCTGGAGACCCTCTTCGGGGCGCTGTACCTGGCCGGTAAAACCGAAAGACTGAACGAATTGTTTTCCCTGATGATGCAGGAATAACCTGGAGGGTATCGTACTGTTCATCGGTTTCTCCTTGTAGGGAGGGGCCATCGCCTTTCCCCGCGAAAATGTTGCTGATAAACGGTGCGACAACCTAAAATTTGAATTTGGAGACACATCATGGCTTTTGATGCTTTTTACCTTTCCTGCGTGCTGGACGAGATCCGGCGGCTCCAGGATGCCCGGATCGAAAAGATCCACCAACCCAGCCGGGACACGGTGATCCTGCTGCTGAAGCACCGGGAAGGCCGGGATAAGCTCCTTTTTGCCGCCAATCCCGCCGCGCCCCGGCTCCATCTCACCGCCGCCAGCCCGGAAAATCCCCCGGAGCCCCCCATGTTCTGTATGCTTCTGCGCAAGCACCTCTCCGGCGCCCGCCTGGTGGCCGTGGACCAGCTCCCTATGGAGCGCTGCGCGCTGTTCACCTTCGACTGCATCGACGAACTGGGCGACCGGGTCCAAAAGAAACTGGTGGCCGAGCTCATGGGCCGCACCTGCAATCTGTACCTGCTGGCCCCCGACGGCCGCATCATCGATTGCCTCCGCCGCATCGGCCTGGACGAAACCGCCAAGCGCCCCGCCCTGCCGGGAATGTACTACCAGACCCCCGACCCCGTAAACAAAACCGATCCTCTTGCCCTCTGCGCTTGCCCGGGGGATGGCGCGGCTCATTTCAAAGAACTCCTCCGGGCCCCCGGCGCCGACATCCTGGCCGACCGGCTCATGGATACCCTGGGCGGCCTCTCCCCCCTGGTCTGCCGGGAAGCGGCTCTGTTCGCCGCCGGCAGTACCGATGCCCGGGTGGACGGCTGTGACGCCGAAGCCCTGGCCGAAAAACTGGCCCTTTGGCTTGCGGAAAATCTGAACCACCCGGTCCCCAGCTATACCACCGCCGACGGCACCCCCAAGCAATTTGCCTTCTGCCCCATCCGCCAGTACGGCCCCTGTCATCAGGCCGAAGGCTTCTCCAAACTGCTGGATCTGTACTATACCGTCCGGGACCGCCGGGACGCCATGCGCCAGAAGGGCCAGGCCATCCGCAAAACGGTGCAGAATCTCTGCACCCGCCTGACCCGGAAACTGGCCATTCAGGAAAAGGAACTGGAAGCCACCCATGACCGGGAGCGGCTGCGGCAGTTGGGCGACATTCTCACCGCCAACATCCACCGGATCCAAAAAGGCCAGACCCTCATCACCTGCGAAGATTTTTACGATGAAGAAATGGCCCCCGTGGATATCCCCCTCTCCCCCCTGCTGTCTCCCCAGCAAAACGCAGCTAAATTCTACAAGGATTACAGCCGTATGAAAACCGCCGAAAAGGAACTGACCCGGCAGTTGGAACTGGGCCGGGCGGAACTGCATTACCTGAAAAGCGTGCTGGAAGAGCTGGACCGGGCCCAAACCGACGCCGACCTGGAGGAGATCCGCCAGGAATTACAGGAAAGCGGCTATCTGAAGGCGGACACCGGCAAACGCAAAATGAAAACCGCCCGGTCCGCCCCGCTGCGGTTCGTCTCCACCGACGGCTTCCCCATTTATGTGGGCCGCAACAACCGGCAAAATGAAGAACTGACCTTCCGCTCCGCCCGGAAGGACGATCTGTGGCTCCACGCCCAGAAGGTCCACGGCAGCCACGTCATCATCGCCTGCGCCGGCCGGCCGGTCCCGGACGATACCGTCACCCAGGCCGCCCAGCTGGCCGCCTATTACGCCGAGACCACCGGCGGCAAAAACGTCCCCGTGGATGTGATGCCCGTCAAGCAGGTCAAAAAGATCCCCGGCGGCAAGCCGGGCATGGTCATCTACCATTCCTACCGCACCGTCATCGTCAATCCCTACCCCGACATCGTGGTGGACCCCCTGAACGCCATGCCCAAACCGGAAGAAGAATAAGCAGCAAACCTTCCCCCACACAGCAAAAAAGCCCCTGCTCGTTTGAGCAGGGGCAAATTTGATTGTAATGTTCAATTACAGAGCTGCCTTGGCCTTCTCCACAACAGCGGCGAAAGCGGCGGGCTCGTTAATAGCCATCTCGGACAGGCTCTTGCGGTTCAGCTCGATGCCGGCCTTCTTCAGACCGTTCATGAACTTGGAGTAGTTCAGACCGTAGGGAGCGACGGAAGCGCTGATACGGGTGATCCACAGCCGACGGTAGTCGCGCTTCTTCAGCTTGCGGCCAACGAAAGCATAGTTGCCGGACTTCATGACCTGCTGCTTGGCCATCTTAAAGTGCTTGGACTTAGAACCCCAGTAGCCCTTGGCCAGCTTCAGGGTAGCATTTCTTCTCTTGCGCGTCATCATCGCGCCTTTAACTCTTGCCATTTTTTATATCCTCCTCTTCGACTTACTTGTAAGGAATCATTTCCTTGATGGCGCTGACGTTGGTCTGGTCAGCGTAAGCGGTGGCGCGCAGATGGCGGGTCCGCTTGGTGGTCTTCTTGGTGAGGATGTGGCTCTTGTAGGCGTGGGCTCTCTTGACCTTACCGCTGGCGGTCAGGTTGAATCTCTTCTTAGCACCACTGTGGGTCTTCAGCTTGGGCATAATAACAGTTCTCCTTCCAGATTGTATCTTTCGTAATTTTTTACTTATCCTTTTTGGGGGTCAGGAACATCGCCATGAAGCGGCCTTCCAGCTTGGGATTCTTCTCCATGGTAGCGATCTCAGCGCAGCTTGCGGCAAAGTCCATCAGCAGCTTCTCACCCAGGTTGGTGTGGGCCATCTCACGGCCGCGGAAGCGGACGCTGACCTTCACCCGGTTGCCGTCCTGCAGGAACTTGATGGCGGCCTTGACCTTGGTATTGAAGTCGTTGGTGTCGATGCTGGGGCTCATGCGGATCTCCTTGATCTCCACGACCTTCTGATTTTTCTTGGCATCCTTCTCCCGCTTCTTCTGATCGTAGCAGAATTTGGAATAGTCCATGATCTTGCAGACGGGGGGCGTGGCGTTGGGAGAGATCTTCACCAGATCCAGGCCCTGTTCTTCGGCCATGGCATTGGCTTCTGCGGCGGACACGATACCCAACTGGGTACCGTCGGCACCGATCAGACGGATCTCCTTGTCGCGGATCTCCTCGTTAAGCTGATGATCTAATTTAGCGATGGTAAGCACCTCCATTTGATAGCAGTAAAAAAAGCGGATGCCAAAGCATCCGCATACTCGCACAATTTCCCCAGGCGGGGATACGAATATTAACCGTTTTGCATCTTGGCGTACGGTGAGGCGGATGTTCAGCCTTCTTTATTACCTGTGCATTTTAGCATACCTATGTCCCATTGTCAAGGACTTTTTGAAACATTTTTGCGCTATTTTTGTGCAAATCCCGCGATCTCGGCCCCCGCATTCGCCCACGCCCATGGCCCCCTCTGACGAGGGGGCTGGCAAATTGCCGATATTAGGCAATTTGACCGGGGGAGAGAATTTTCTATGCTTGTTTCTCTCCTTCCGTCAAAAATCAGAGATTTTTGCCACCTCCCTCATCAGAGGGAGGCTTTCCGCTGTGGCGGGATTGGACATGGCGAACGTTTTTTGGAGTCCCGGCACTGCCGGTGGTTTTCTTTGTACAAAAAAGTGCCGCTGCGGCAGGCGCAGCGGCACAGACTTTGAAATTACAGGTACTGCTTCACAGCCTCAGAAGCCTCGGCAGGATCATCGGAGATGGTCATGGTGATGTTCATATTGTTGGCGGCAGCGAACGCAGCGCACCAGGCCACAAAAGCCTCACCGTTGGCCCGGTCGGAGCCGATGGTCTTGTACAGATTGTCGATGTAGACATTGGTAATATCAAAGTTACCGGCGTGCAGACCGCTCAGGAAACCCTTGAGCATATCGCTGTTGCAGATGCCATATTCCTTGGAATCCACCAGGCGGACGCGGTAGTTGATGTCATAGGTCAGCTTCTTGCCGTACTCGATGCAAACGACATCGCCGGTGGCGTGTGCCAGGGTATCGTTGATGGAGTCGATCAGCTTCTTGGTCTTGCCGGAGCCCTTCAGGCCCATAATAACATGAATCATAGGATAGTCCTCCTTTGCTTACCCGTTTGGGGGTTTAGAGTAATTCTAACAGTTATGTTCCGATTTTGCAATAGGGAATTTCGGATTTTTACCAAAAAATCCGCTGAATCTTAATAGCCGGGCTTACCCAGCAGGTGGAACATATTCTTCTTGTACAGCTCCACACCGGGCTGGTTGAAGGGATTGACCCCCAGCATGTAGGCAGACACGCCGCAGCACAGCTCGAAGAAGTAGAAGATCTCACCCAGCTTCTCCTCGTTCAGCTCACCCATATCCATGGTGATGACGGGCACATTGCCATCCACATGGGCGGCCACGGTGCCCAGGAATGCCTTCTCGTCCACGAAGTCCAGGGTCTTGCCTTCCAGATAGTTCAGGCCGTCCAGGTTCTTCAGGTCGCCGCCGATGAACATCTTGCTCTTGGGGGCATCAAAGCGGACCATGGTCTCAAACAGATTCCGCTCGCCGTCCTGGATCATCTGGCCCAGGGAGTGCAGATCCGCGGTGAACTCTGCGGTGGCAGGGAAAATGCCCTTGCCGTCCTTGCCCTCGGACTCGCCGAAGAGCTGCTGCCACCAGCCGCCCATCATCTTGAAGCCGGGTTCGAAGGACTCCAGGATCTCGATGGCCTTGCCGTTGCGGTACAGCAGGTTCCGCACGCCGGCGTACAGCCATACGGGGTTCTCAAAGGAGCGCAGATTGTCGTAGTATTCCTTGGCTTCGGCAGCGCCGGCCAGGACCTTGAGGATATCAATGCCGGCCACGGCGATGGGCAGCAGGCCCACGGGGGTCAGTACAGAGAAACGGCCGCCGGCTGCGGGAGGAATGCAGAAGTTCTCCCAGCCTTCTTCCTCGACCATCTGCCGCAGCGCGCCCTTGCAGGGGTCGGTGACGGCGTAGATCCGCTTCTTGGCGCCATCGGTGCCATACTTCCGCTCCAGCAGCCACTTCAGGCCACGGAAAGCGATGGCCGGCTCGGTGGTGGTGCCGGACTTGGAAATGACGATCACAGAGAAATCCTTGCCCTCGATGAGCCGCATCAGCTCATTCCAGTGCCGGGTGCTGAGGCCGTTGCCGGCGAAATAGATCTGAGGATCGCCCTTGCCCTTGCCGATGTTGTGGTTGGGACCCTGCAGCAGTTCGATGGCCGCCCGGGGGCCCAGATAGGAACCGCCGATGCCCACCACGATGCAGACGTCGGACTCCGCGCGGATCCGCTTGGCGGCTTCCACCACCCGCAGGATCTCCTCGGAAGGCTCCTTGGTGGGCAGGTCCATCCAGCCCAGGAAATCGTTGCCCGCGCCGGTGCCGTTGGCCAGGGTATCATGGGCGGCAGCCACTTCATGCTCCACTGCCAGCAGATCCGGCAGGCTTAGGCGGCCCCATACGTTGGAAATATCAACTTTGATCATTATATATCGTTCCTTTCGTTCAGGTTATAATTACCTGTTTATATATTAACGCATACCGCCGTCAATTGCAATGGCCAAAACAAAAAAAAGCCGCCTTCTTCCTCAATTTCCCCCGTTCCATTTGACGCCCCTCCTCCGCCGTGGTATAATGGCCCCAAATCGATCAGGAGGTGTCCCATGGAACTGACCCATACCGCCACCCGGGCCGGGCGGCTCTCGTCCTTTTTGAAGGAGGAAATGCGTCTGTCCACCGGTCTGATGAACAAACTCAAATGGGGCGACGCCATCCGGGTCAACGGCCGGCCGGAACATACGGACTTTGCAGTCCGCCCCGGGGACCGGATCTCCGTCCGTCTGGAGGAGGAAGACCCGGCCTACCCCGCCCAGGACGGCCCCCTGACCATCCTCTACGAAGATGAACACCTGCTGGCAGTGGACAAACCCGCCGGCATGCTGATCCACCCCTCCCGTTCCCGGAACGAGGATACCCTGGCAAATTTCGTGATCGGCTACTACCGCCGCACCGGCCAGCCTTCGGCCTTCCACCCCATCACCCGGCTGGACCGGGATACCTTCGGCGTGGTCCTGCTGGCCAAAAACGCCTACGGCCACGCATTGCTCCAGCAGACTCCCATGGAAAAGGTCTACCACGCCCGGACCCTGGGCGGTCCCCTTCAGGACCGGGGCACCATCCGGGCCCCCATTGCCCGGAAACCGCTGCCCAGCCTCCTGCGGGAGATCCGCCCCGACGGCAAGGATTCCATCACCGAGTTCACCGTCCTGGAACGGACCGATGTGTTATGTAAACTTGCATTGACCCCCGTCACCGGCCGCACCCATCAGCTCCGGCTCCATTGCGCCCATATGGGCTTCCCCATTTTGGGGGATCCCCAGTACGGCACCCCGGAATGCATGAACTTCGGCTGGACCAGCCAGGCCCTCTGCGCCAAACATCTGTCCTTCCTCCACCCCATCACCGGCGAACCCATCACCGTCACCAGCCGCCTGGACGTCTGACCTCATCCCACAGCAAACCGGCCGCAGTTTTCCTCTGCGGCCGGTCCTTTATTCCTCAAACAACCTTTCCAGGATGGCCCGGTTCGCCTCCAGATCCGGGATCAGGCAGGCGCCCAATCCCTTTACATACTCGTCCCGCCAGGTCCCCTTGGCCGGGATATACATGGTCTCATATTCCGCCCCCGCTGCCATGGGAAACAGCTCCGTTACATAGGACAGGATCTCCCCGTTGGTCAGATCCGTCCGGACCATGGGCAGGATCTTCGGCACCAGTCCCAGCATGGTCCGCAGGCTCTTGTTTTTGTAGCTTTCGATCAGGGCCATGACCACCGCCCGCTGCCTCTGGGTCCGGCCGAAATCGCTGTCGATCTTCCGGATCCGGCTGTAGGCCAGGGCCTGGGCCCCGTTGAGATGATTCACGCCGGCTTTCAGCGACCAAACTTCCCCCTGATTGTACTCAAATCCCTTGTTCTCGTTCAAATAATCCGCTTCCTTCTGGGTCAGGGTAATGTCCACGCCCCCCAGCAGATCGATGATCTCCGTGAAGCCGAAAAAATCCACCTCCACATTGGCATCCACATAAACGCCGAAATTCACCCGCAGTGTCTCGTTCAGCAGAGAAAATCCGCCGTAAACATAGGCCGCGTTCAGCTTTTTATACCCATGATCCGGCACATAAACGTAGGTATCCCGCAGAAACGACGTCAGGGTCACCGTCTTTTTCTTCGTGTTGAAGGTGCAGAGCATCATCACGTCGGACCGCTGGCGCTTCTCCCCTTCCCGGCGGTCCTGGCCCACCAGCAGTACATTGACGATGTGCTTCCCATGGTCCCCATCCTCCGGCACCGACGGCAGATCCATGACGATATCCGTGGGATCCACCGCCGGCCCGGTGTGATCCGGGTCCGTTTCCTCCGTCATATCCGCAATCTCCTCCGAACTGAGCGTCCCTTCGTCCGGGTCCACCCGATCTATAAAATTCAGCATATAATGCACATATCCGGTGGCCAGCAGCAGCGCCACCAATACCACCGCCAGCACCGCGCAAAGGGCGATCAGGCAGTTTCTCTGCCACGAAGAAGGCAATTTCACAGTTTCTACCTCCGGTCAATTCTTCGGGATCATACTATAGATTGTACGGCACCGGCGGGATTTTATACCTGCCTGTCCCCGATCCCCATTTTTTGCCCTCTGTCTTCTTTCTCAGAGGATCCTAATTGGATAAAAACACACCGATTTTCCGCTATCCCGGATTGACAACCGCCCCGCTTGTCTGTATAATATATGCGGAAATCTTCGGATTTCCGGCTTCATAAATCCAAAGACGACACGTCTTTTGAAAGAAAGGAAAATTGCCATGATTTATAGTGCAGAAGTACAGCATATGTGCTCCGTGGCCAAGGGCGCCTATCACGGCCCCGCCCCCATCCCCGAAGAGGGCAAGTGGGTCCAGGTCAAGGAAATTAAGGATGTCAGCGGTTTCACCCACGGCATCGGCTGGTGCGCTCCTCAGCAGGGCTGCTGCAAGCTGACCCTGAACGTGAAGGAAGGCATCATCGAGGAGGCCCTGGTGGAGACCCTGGGCTGCTCCGGCATGACCCACTCCGCAGCAATGGCCTCCGAGATCCTCATCGGTAAGACCCTGCTGGAGGCGCTGAACACCGACCTGGTGTGCGACGCCATCAACACCGCCATGCGCGAACTGTTCCTGCAGATCGTTTACGGCCGCTCCCAGTCCGCCTTCTCCGAGGACGGTCTGGCCGTCGGCGCCTCCCTGGAGGACCTGGGCAAGGGCCTGCGCAGCCAGGTGGGCACCATGTTCGCCACCAAGGTCAAAGGCCCCCGTTACCTGGAGATGGCTGAGGGTTACGTCACCCGCATCGCTCTGGACGAGGACGACCTGATCATCGGTTACGAGTTCATCAATCTGGGCAGAATGATGGACATGATCAAGAAGGGCATCGATGCCAATGAAGCTCTGGAGAAGGCCAAGGGTTCCTACGGCCGTTTCGCCGGCGCTGCCAAGTACATCGATCCCCGCCACGAATAAGGAGGACGCTGCTATGGCTCTGTTTGAAGGTTACGAAAGAAAGATCGACAAGATCAACGGCGTCCTGGCTCAGTACGGCCTGGAGTCCGTGGAAGCCTGCCGCGCCCTGTGCAAGGAAGCCGGCTTCGATCCCTACGAGATCGTCAAGGGCATTCAGCCCATCGCTTTTGAGGACGCCGCCTGGGCTTACTGCTGCGGCGCCGCCATCGCTCTGAAGAAGGGCGTGAAGAACGCCGCCGAGGCCGCCGAGGCCATCGGCATCGGCCTGCAGGCCTTCTGCATCCCCGGCTCCGTGGCTGAGGACCGCAAGGTCGGTATCGGCCACGGCAACCTGGGCGCCATGCTGCTGCGTGATGAGACCAAGTGCTTTGCCTTCCTGGCCGGCCACGAGTCCTTCGCCGCCGCTGAAGGCGCCATCGGCATCGCTCGCTCCGCCAACAAGGCCCGTAAGGAGCCCCTGCGGGTCATCCTGAACGGCCTGGGCAAGGACGCTGCTCAGATCATCTCCCGGATCAACGGCTTCACCTATGTGCAGACGCAGTTTGATTACTACACCGGCGAGCTGAAGATCGTCAACCGCATCCCCTACTCCACCGGCGAGCGCGCTGCCGTCAACTGCTACGGCTGTGACGACGTCCGCGAAGGCGTGGCAGTCATGCGTTACGAGGGCGTGGACGTTTCCATCACCGGCAACTCCACCAACCCCACCCGCTTCCAGCATCCTGTTGCCGGCACTTACAAGAAGGAGTGCATGGAGCAGGGCAAGAAGTACTTCTCCGTGGCTTCCGGCGGTGGCACGGGCCGTACCCTGCACCCCGATAACATGGCGGCCGGTCCCGCTTCCTATGGCATGACCGATACCATGGGCCGTATGCACGGCGACGCTCAGTTCGCCGGTTCTTCCTCCGTCCCCGCCCACGTTGAGATGATGGGCTTCCTGGGCGCAGGCAACAACCCCATGGTCGGCATGACCGTTTCCGTGGCTGTCGCTGTTGAGGAAAGCCTGAAGTAAGATTTTTACCTCAAAACGCATAGAAATGCTCCTGATCGTCAAGGTCAGGAGCATTTTTTGTCCTCTGATACCCTGTTTTTGAGTGAATTTTGTGGACAATAATTTTTCGTCCACATTTGTCCACATTTTACGCTTGGGACAAGGGTGAGACAGAAGGAGAATTGCTATGCTTGATGAAGTAAAGGTAAGAGAACGCAAACCATGATTTACGGCTACTACTATGTTCTTGCGTGGAATGCTCAGAGGGGCAGTACAATCACTTTCCGCTTGGATCGAATGAAGAGTGTTGAGATCTTGAATGAGCCAAGAGAGGGCAACATGGAGTTCTCCAAGATCAACATGGAAGCCTACACGCAGCAGCACTTCGGTATGTTCAGCGGCGAGAAAAAGCGTGTGAGTCTGCGGTTCACCAACAACCTTCTGGATACCATGGTTGACCGTTTCGGCACTGGCGCAGATGTTTCCTACTACGCAGATGGGGAACGGCACTTTGTTGTAAATACAGAAATCGCTATCAGTGACCAGTTCTTCGGTTGGCTCTGCGGCTTCCGCAAGATGGCGAAGATCGCATCGCCTCCAAGCGTGGTGGAGGACTTCCAAAACTTCCTTGATGACATTTATGGAAGATACGAAACTGAGTAAGAGTTGATGATACTCTTGGATAGTTGATAAAAGTTGACCCTTTAGAGTGAATAAGAGCAGTTAATTATTCATTGGCTCAAAAGAGAATACTTGAAAAAATCTGAGGATCTGATATAATAATTACAGGATGTGGACAAAAAATTTTCGTCCACATTTGTCCACAAAATCGGGCGAACAGGTTGAAAACTGATTTTCAAAAGACGATCAATTTGTGGTAAAAACACAGGTATTTCAGGGTATTTTCTCAACTTCAGGAAGCCGACAACGGAGGCTTCCCATGGGCTGAGGGCGCAGGCAACAACCCCATGGTCGGCATGACCGTTTCCGTGGCTGTTGCTGTGGAAGAATCCCTGAAGAAGTAAGACAAAAACAAATCGACCTCTGGGCCCAATGGTCCAGAGGTCTTTTTTCGGAACAAAGTTGTAAATTGGAATTTATCCTACACCCTCTTGCCCCCCGCATTTATGAGGGGGGTGCCCCAGTGCGCACACTGGGGCGGGGGGAGCAAAAAACGGACATGATCCCCAAGGAATGGCCGTGGGCCATTCCTTGCCAGCCCCCTCTTAAAAGCGGGGGCCAAGGACGCGCCTGGGGCAATGTGGTTTTTAGAAAACCACCGGGGCGTCGAGTCGCCCCCCTACAATGGGTGTACGAATGCGCGTCAAGGCAAGTAGGCGCGGCAAAGCTCCAGGAGGGTCTGCTTGACGGTAGGCAGCTCCGGGCAGCGCAGCGACAGGATCTCGCAAATTGCCAGGATCCCCTCCGGCGGCAGTTCCCCCCGCCCCGCGCACTCCTCCCGCAGCAGCGCCTGTAGCTGCGCGGTGCTAAACTTTTCACAATAATCCCGCAAAGATGCCATAATAATTCCCCCTATAAATTTTTAGAACATCCAGAGTAGATACTGGATGTCATTTACATTCATAATTATATCTTGTTTTGAAATAAAATCAACATACAAGATATTTTTTATCTTTAATAGATGTTGAGAGGTATGGTTATGGGGAAGAATTTCTTGATAAAGGGCAACATTTGCGGCGCGCGGATCCGTCTGGGCCGGGCCATGCAGAAACCGCCCATGAAGCAGGAGGATCTGGCGCGGGAGATCAATTTGCTGGGCATGGACATCACGCCCCTGATCATTTCCCGCATCGAAAAGGGCCAGCGCCACGTTTGCGACGCGGAATTGAAAATGCTCGCCAAGGCCCTGGGCGTCACCATGGAATGGCTCTGCGCAGACGATGAGGAATAACCAAAAGGAAGCACACCCACCCGGATGTGCTTCCTTTCTCCATATCAGAAAACGACCTGGGCATTAAAACCAATATCGCTCCGGTCGCCGATGGCCAAATCGCAAATGCCTTCCGGCTCCACCGCCCGTCCCGCAGCATCGTACATCAACAGCATCCGGGGCGTGATCTCAAACCGGACCGTTTCGCTTTCGCCCGCCTTCAGCATGCACTTTTTCCACGCCACCAACCGTTTGTCCGGCCGGATCAGGGTGCTGTGGCGCAGCCGCCCATAGACCTGCAGCGCCACGCCGCCGTCCCGGTCCCCCGTATTTTTGACTTCCACTTCCACTACCGCCCCGGCATGCTCTTCCTGCACCGCCGGTGTCCCAATGGCGAAGGTGGTATAGCTCAATCCATAGCCGAAGGGGAACAGCGGCTCGTTCACTTCATCGATGTAGCGGTTGATGTAGGTCATCCCCGGCTGGAAAGGTCTGGCCGTGCTGAGCCGGTCATGATGGATGGGCACCTGCCCCAAGGCTCTGGGGAAGGTCATGCTCAAATGGCCGCTGGGATTTTCATCCCCCAGGACCAGGGCCGTGATGGCCGCCGCGCCTTCACTGCCGGGGAACCATGCATTGAGCAGTCCATTGCAGTAAGGCAGCACATCCGTCAGGATCAGGGGCCGGCCGCAGAACAGCACCATGACCACCGGTTTGCCCAGGCCATGGAGCCGGTGCAGCTCCGCAATTTGCTCCCCGGTCAGTTGGATCAGGGTCTTGCTGGTGTCCTCACCCGTGTCCTGCTGCCGCTCGCCTACCGCATAGACGATCACGTCCGCCCGGTCCGGCTCCGTCAGTTCCAGGCGTCCGTCCTTGGTCAAGGCTTCCCAAAGAGTCTGGGTAGGCTGGCCGCCATCCAGGGACCATCCGCCCAAAATGTCGCCGCTGTGGGCATAAGGCCCCACCAAAGCCACCTTTGCGCCGGCCTTCAGAGGCAGAACGCCGTCATTTTTCAGCAAAACGCAGCTGCTGACCGCCGCGTCATAGGCCGCCTTGCGGATCGCCGCGCTGCCGCAGATCCGATCCTGCATCTCCCGGCTTGTATTCTTGAAAGGATCTTCGAACAGACCCAGCTTGTTTTTCAGCTCCAGCACCCGCAGGCAGGCCTGGTCCAGCACCTGCTCGCGCACTTTTCCGTCACGCACCAGTTGGGGCAGGTGATGCAGATACGCAAAGCTCATCATATCCATATCCAGCCCCCCATTCAGCGCATGTTGGGCCGCTTCCGGCAGCTCCGCCGCCACGCCGTGATTCATCAGTTGTCCCACGTCGCCCCAATCGGAGATGGTCACGCCCCGGAACCCCATCCGCTCCCGGAGAACATCCTGCAGCAGCCACCCGTTGCATACGCAGGGCACCCGGTCAATGCTCACAAAAGCCGGCATGACCATGTCCACCCCCGCATCCACCGCCGCCTGGAAGGGCGGCAGATAGGTGTTGTACAGTTCGGTAC
>SVLA01000174.1 GCA_015068175.1 Oscillospiraceae bacterium | reverse complement strand
GGGCGTTATCGCTGAAGTTAAGAAGCGCGAGCATTACGTCAGCCCCAGCCTGAAGCGTAAGCAGAAGTCTGAAGCTGCCCGTAAGAACAAGAGAAAGTTCTACTAATTTAACATCCCTCTTTGTTTATGCTCAAAGCCGCCTCGGGTTTCCCGGGGCGGTTTTTGCGTCTGTATGATCGGAAAATGGTATTAATACTTTCAGACAGTTTGAATGAGAGGCAAATTGTTGTTTACAAGTATAGGAACATCTCTTGCCCCCTCTTAAAAGCGGGGGCCAAGATTGCGCCGCCATTGATGCAAAGCGAAACAGCAATCTCCGTTTCTATCCCCAAAAGAGGCGTGTGGTCAGGGCGGCCATGACAAACCCCGTCAGGTCCGCCAGAAGGGCGGCAGGCAGGGTGTAGCGGGTCTTTTTGATACCGGCGGCGCCAAAATAGACGCTGATGGTGTAAAATGTGGTCTCCGTGGACCCCAGCATCACCGCCACGGTGCGGCCGATGAGGGAATCCGGGCCGTGGAGGGCCATCAGCTCCGCCCCCACCGCCAGGGCGGCGCTGCCGCTCAGAGGGCGGACCAGGACCAAAATGGCCGTTTCCGGCGGAATGCCCAGAAAATCAAAGACCGGACTGCAGAAACGGGCCAGCAGGTTGATGGCGCCCGATGCCCGGAGCATATGGACCGCCGTCAGCAGAAGGACCAGGGCAGGGATGATGCTGCAGAGCAGTTTGAGACCGTCCCGGGCGCCATGGAGCAGCAGATCGTAGGCGTTTTCCTTCCGGCGCAGCACCGGCAGGGCGCTGCCCAGCAACAGCAGGGGCACGATGTAATCAGTCATGGCGCCACACCTTTCCAAGGAAAAACGCGGCGGTAAGGCCCAACCCGGCGGAGCATAAACTGGTGATCCACACCGCCGGCAGAATGTCGAAGGGGGAGACGGCACCGAGGCTGGCGCGGATGGCGGCCACATTTCCGGGAATGAGTTGAATGGACGCCGTATTCAGCACGATGAGACGGCACATTTCGTCCGTGGCTATGCCCGGTTGTCGGATCATGGCTTTGGTGGCCCGGATGCCCATGGGCGTTGCGGCGTTTCCCAGGCCCAGAATATTTGCGCAGATATTGCCGCTGAGGTGGCCGGCCAGGACGGGGTCCCGGGCCGCAGAGGGAAAGATGCGGCGCAGTATGGGGGCAAGGAGCCAGGACAGCGCCGCGGTGAGGCCGCTGCGTTCCATCAGGACCCCCACGCCGGACCAAAGGCACAGAGCGCCGGCGATGGCGATACCCACTTCTATGCCGGCCTGGGCGCCGCTGAGGACAGCCGATGCCAGGGCAGTACCCTGGCCGTTGACAGCGGCGCAGAGGATCGAGATCCCCACCAGGGCGGTCCACACCCAACTCATGACCATGTCCATCCCTCCTTTGCTGCAACTTATGCGGCGAAGGCGCAGAAATGCAAAAAAACCGCGGCAGTTTTCAAAACTGTCGCGGTAACGGTTATTCATCCAATGCCAGGGCGGCGTCGTAGACCACATTTTTGGGCATGCCCAGGTCCTTGACGGTCTGCTTGATGGCATCCTTGCGGCTCATGCCCTGGGCCATCAGGGCCGATACATGGGCGGCGGCATCGTCAGGGGAGGCTTCTTCCTTTACGGGCGGCTCCGCGCCGGCGACCACCAACACAAATTCGCCCTTGGGGGGCGCTTCGGTGTAGCGGCCAATGGCTTGGGAAAGGGTGGTGCGGATTACTTCCTCATGGAGTTTGGTCAATTCACGGCACAGGCTGATGGGCCGGTCCGGGCCGAATACGGCGGCCATATCCTCCAGGGTGTTCACCAATTTGTGGGGGGCTTCGTAAAAGATCATGGTCCGCTGTTCGCTGAGCAGGGAGTCCAGATGTTCCCGGCGGCTCTTTTTGGAAGTGGAAAGGAAGCCTTCAAAGCAGAAACGGCCCGTGGCCTGGCCGGAGATGCTCAAAGCGGTGATCACGGCGCAGGGGCCGGGAATGGCGCAGACGGTAATGCCCGCTTCGGCGCATTGCTTTACCAGTTCCTCGCCGGGGTCGGAAATGGCGGGACTGCCTGCATCGGAGACCAGGGCGCAGGTCTCGCCGGCCAGGATCCGGTCCAGGATCACGCTGCCTTTGAATGCCTTGTTATGCTCGTAGTAGCTGACAAGGCTTTTTTTGATGCCCAGGTGGTTCAGCAGTTTCAATGTCACCCGGGTGTCTTCCGCGGCGATGAAATCCGCTTCCTCCAGAGTCTGGCGGCAGCGCTGGGAAATGTCGCCCAAATTGCCGATGGGCGTGGGGACAAGGTATAACATTCCGGCCATAGGGACCTCCGTAGATCAGTTCAGATGATATAGTGTTCGATAGAAATCGGTTGGGGTGCCGTCGGGGTGATGGAGGGCGAATTCCTCCCAAAGGAGGCCCGGCTTGGCCCCTTTGCACAGATCCAGCAGGATCAGGGAAACGGCGCCGCCTTCCTGATGGCGGATCAGCCGCAGGCGCTTGGCTTCCAGGCCGTGCTCCGCGCCGCAGGCGATGAGCTGCGCCAGCTTTTCCGGCTTGTGGACCAAACAGAAATGGCCGCCGAATTTGAGAGAACGGGATGCCGCCGCCATCAATGCGCCGGGAGTGCAATGATCCTCCCGGCGGGCGGTGGGGGTGGCTTGGCTGGCGGGACCGCCGGAATAATAGGGGGGATTGGATACGCACAGATCATAGCAGTCTGTGGGCACAGTCCGCAGGTCCGCGCATATACTGGATAAACGGCGCTCCAGGCCATTGCGCCGGATGTTCTCCAGAGCGGCTTCGTGGGCGGCGGGATCCAGCTCCACGCCGGTGATACGGCAGTATTCATTTTGGGCGCAGAGCAAGGTGCCGACGGTGCCGCATCCGGATCCCAGGTCCAGGACCCGGGCGTTTTTGGGCAGACGGACAAAATGGGCCAGGAGGATGGAGTCGGTGCTTAAAGGAAAGCATCCGGCGGGGACCTCCAGGGTGTAGCCGTTGGGCAAATATTCCATACGGAAAC
>SVLA01000173.1 GCA_015068175.1 Oscillospiraceae bacterium | reverse complement strand
TGTCGTTAGCGCACGCATAGTAGTTCAAGGTCTCACCGGAAGTCTTGTACACATCCTGCCGCTTGACGAGATAGTGGTTATACACATAGCGACAACACCCAAAGGTGCGTTCTATCAAGTTGATCTGTTCCCCATTAGGGTACAAACGAAACTTGTAGGAATATTCCACTTATCTCACCACTTTTCGGTCATTTGTTCTATGTCCATTATACCACGAAAAGCAGAGAAGCCAAAGAACTATTTTACAAAAAGAGGCGTCTTATATCCCCATACCTGAAGGTAGGGGTTTTACGACGCATCTGATAAACCTTAAATTTTCATTTCGGATATTGACATTTCATTCCACATACGATACACTAACTGTACTAGCACAGTTAGTACAGTTCATACACTTTTCAGGAGGGATGTCTATGGTAAACCTTGACTACCGGGATGCCAGACCCATCTACACCCAGATCGTGGACGGTTTCCGGGAGCAGATCCTGTCCGGCGTCCTGGCCCCCGGCGAACGGATGCCGTCCGTCCGGGAGCTGGCCATGGCGCTGACCATCAACCCCAATACCATCCAACGGGCCTACCGGGAGCTGGAAATGGCCGGATGGATCGTTTCCGTGCCGGGCAAGGGCAGCTTTGTCTGCGGAAAGCCCAGCGGCCCCAGCACCGAGCAGCTTGCGCTGCTGCAGCAATTCGACAAGATCACCGCCGCCTTGATCAGCCTGGGCACCACCCGGGAAGATCTGGTGGGACGCCTTATGGAAGGAGGAAATGACCATGCTTGAACTCAAACACGTAACCAAAAGCTTTGATGGCTTCAAAGCTTTGGACGATCTGACACTGACCGTTCCCAAAGGCGCTGTATATGGCCTGGTAGGCCCCAACGGCGCGGGCAAATCCACCGCCATCCGGATCCTAACCGGCGTATACCGCCCCACAGAGGGCTCTGTGACCATGGAGGGAATGCCCATCTACGAAAATCCCGCCGTCAAAACCCGCATCGGCTATATTCCCGATGACATCTTCTACTTCCCTTCCGCCACATTGGAAGATATGCGTAAATACTATAAGGGTATGTACCCCGATTTTGACGATGCACTGTTTCAGCGGCTGTATGAGGTCTTCGACCTGCCGAAAAAGACCCCCATGCGCCGCTTCTCCAAGGGTATGCAGAAGCAGGCCGCCTTCCACTTAGCCATCTGTTGCCGGCCCGATGTGCTGATCCTGGACGAGCCGGTGGACGGTCTGGACCCCGTCATGCGGCGGCAGGTCTGGAGCCTGATCCTTTCCGATGTTGCCCAGCATGAGACTACGGTGCTGATCTCCTCCCACAACCTGCGGGAGCTGGAAGATATCTGCGACCATGTGGGCATCATGGACCACGGCAAAATGCTTCTGGAGCGGAGTCTGGCAGATATGCAGGGCAATATCGTGAAGCTGCAGCTGGTGGGCGACATTCCCGACGGGCTGGATATTCTGCACGAAAGCGCCTCCGGGCGGCTGCAGACCATCATCGTCCGGGGAACAGCCCGGCAGGTGGAGGAAGCAGTCACGGCCATGAATCCCACCTATTATGACATTTTGCCCCTTTCTCTGGAAGAGATCTTTATTTACGAGCTGGGAGGTGTGAACTATGAAGTTAAGAACATCGTACTTTGATAAGTCCGTGCTTCGCAAGGACATCACCCGCTTCGCTCCGTTGTGGGGCCTGTACCTCATCGGCGGCCTGCTGGTGGCCCTGACCATCGCCGGCAATTCCGGGCGGTATTACCATCTGGCCAGAAACTTAAACAGCGTCATCGGGCCGTTCGGTATCATCTCCCTGTGCTATGCGTTTCTGGTTGCCCAATTGCTGTTCGGCGACCTGTTCAACACCCGGCTGTGCAACGCGCTGCATGCCATGCCCCTGCGCCGGGAAGGCTGGTTTTTGACCCATATCACCGCCGGTCTCCTCTTTAGCCTGGTGCCGAATCTCATTATGAGCATCGCTATCATGCCCTTCCTGGGAAAACTCTGGTACACGGCCCTATTGTGGTACCTGGGCATGACGCTGCACTATGTGTTCTTCTTCGGTCTTGCGGTGTTTTGCATGATGCTCACCGGCAACCGCTTTGCCGCCGCTGCGGTGTATGTGATCCTCAATTTCCTGTCCCTGATCGTCATGTGGTTCGCAACGGTGCTGTACGAGCCGATGATGTACGGCGTGGTCATTCGCAATGACGGCTTTGACCTGTTCAGCCCTGTGGTGGCCCTGTGCCAATGCAATTCCTTCTTTACTGTGGAACACATGGTGGGCTGCCACTGCGGCAAAAACGGACTGCTTCTTTTCCCGGTGTCGGATGGGCCCTGCATCTACGAGTTTACCGGCCTGGGCGAATCCTGGATCTATCCTTCGATCCTGGCGGCGCTGGGTGTTCTGCTGGGCATTGCCGCCCTGGCGCTGTACCGGAAGCGCCATCTGGAAAGCGCAGGCGATTTCATTGCCTTCAAGTCCGTGCGCCCTGTGTTTTCCATCGTGTACACCCTGTGTGTCGGCGCGCTGGCCCAGATCTTTGGAGATCTGTTCTCCGTTCCGTTCTATATCTTCCTGTTCATCGGCCTGCTGGTAGGCTTCTTCACCGGCCAGATGCTCCTCAACCGCACGGCCCGGGTGTTCAAGAAGCGGAGCTGGCTGGCGGTGGCGCTGATCCTGGTATTGGTTTTCGGTTCTCTGGGGCTGTTCCAGGCGGATGCCTTTGGCATCGTCCGCTGGACACCCAAGGCAGAGAATGTGGTGTCCTTCAAGGTCGCCCACGGCAATGTGGACAATTTCAACGAATACAACACCGACGCGGAATTCTCCGATCAAGCCGCCATCGAAGAAATGATCGCCATTCACAAGCTGCTGATCGCCGAAGGCCCGGAGGAAGACCGGGTGTATCAAAACGGCTTCCGGACTGTGAGCATCTGCTACACCCTGGAAAACGGCCGGGAGGTCTACCGCCAATACAAGGCTACCCGGCGGCCGGGCCATGCAAATGCTGGATGATCTGGTATTCCACAACCCGGTATATATCCTGCGGGCCGCCGATCTGGAAGAGCTGAAGGCCAAGGTATCGGAGGTTTCTGTGGAAGGACTTTCCTT
>SVLA01000172.1 GCA_015068175.1 Oscillospiraceae bacterium | reverse complement strand
TCCGCCAGGTGCAGGATCAAAGGATTATCCTGGGGGCGGCCCTTGGCCTCAAATATTTTGGCTACGGCCTTTTCGTCCAAACCGTTGGCGCCCAGTCCGTACACCGTTTCCGTGGGAATGGCCACCAGTTCGCCTTCTGTGATGATTTTCGCTGCAATTTCGGCAGTTCCCGGCGCGGTGGCGGATAAGTATAAGGTTTCCATGGGAATACCTCCTGAATCTCATTGGTGAGGTAAATTGTTGTTTAGTTAACTAGACTTTCGGTAGAGGAGGGTCTTGACACTCCTGTTCGCTGCGCTTCTGTAGGGCAAGGCTATGGCCTTGCCGCCTGCGTATCGAATCAGGAACGGTAGGTTTTTGCAATAACCAACAGATTCGAAACTGCAAGGCTAACGGTGAGGTCATAACCTCACCCTACAGTGTAGATCTTCTTTAGTCGTATAAACAACAATTTATCTTTCTAAAAAAGGAGCAGCCGGGGCTGCTCCTTTTTATCATCATTCGGTGGGCTGGTTGGCAGCTTCGATGATCTTGACAAACTTCTCGGGCACCAGGGAAGCGCCGCCGATGAGGCCGCCGTCGATATCGGGCTGAGCCAGCAGTTCGTAGGCGTTCTTCTCGTTCATGGAGCCGCCGTACAGAATGGAGATGGCGCGGGCATTCTTGGAGGAATACAGCTTACGCACCACGGTACGGATGCCTTCGCAGACTTCCTGCGCCTGCTCGGGGGTAGCGGTCTTGCCGGTGCCAATGGCCCAGATGGGCTCGTAGGCGATGACCACTTTGCGGATCATGTCCTCGGGTACGCCCCGCAGACCCATCTTGATCTGCATAGCGATGTGCTCGGTGGTGATGCCGGCTTCTCTCTGCTCCAGGGTCTCGCCGCAGCACATAATGGGGATCAGGCCGGCGTTCAGAGCGGTCAGCACCTTGGCGTTCACATCGGCATCGGTCTCGCCGTACATCTCGCGGCGCTCGGAGTGGCCGATGATGACATACTTGCAGCCGGCATCGGTCAGCATATCGGCGGAAATTTCGCCGGTGTAGGCGCCACTTGCGTTGGCGTTCATGTTCTCAGCGCCGATGCCCACTCTGGTCTCGCGCATGGCACGGACGGCGGTGGGAATGCAAACGGCAGGCACGCACAGTGCCACATCGCACCAGCGGCCCTTGGGCAGGATGCCCTTGAAAGCGGTCATAAACTCCTTGGTCTCGGAGGGGGTCTTGTTCATTTTCCAGTTACCGGCAATGACGGTCTTGCGATACTTGCGATTCATAATCCTTTTCTCCTTATTATATATGTACATCACACGATGCGAATTTACATAGTTAAATATTGTAGGGGAGGGTCTTGACCCTCCCTAAACGTAACGATCTGTAGGGCGGTTATTCGGGTAATTCACGCAATCCAATAGGATCCACAAGGGATAATAGTCATGAGGTTAAGGGAGGGTCAAGACCCTCCCCTACAAAGTACATCGATTGGGGAATTACTTATCCTGCAGGCAGGCAATACCGGGCAGTTCCAGGCCTTCCAGGAATTCCAGAGAAGCGCCGCCGCCGGTGGAAATGTGGGTGATCTTGTCCGCAAAACCCAGCTGCTCGCAGGCGGCTGCGGAGTCACCGCCACCGACAATGGTGATGGCGTCGGAATCGGCCAGAGCCTGGGCCATGGCAATGGTGCCCTTGGCCAGGGTGGGGTTCTCGAACACGCCCATGGGGCCGTTCCAGACAACGGTCTTGGCGCTGCGGACGGCATCGGCAAAAATGGCAGCGGTCTTTTCACCGATGTCCATGCCTTCCTTATCGTCGGGGATGGCGTCGATGGAAACGGTTTCCACCTCCACGGGACCGTCGATGGGGTTGGGGAAGTTGCCGATGACGCAGTCAACGGGCAGCAGCAGCTTGACGCCCTTAGCCTCGGCCTTCGCCATCATTTCCTTGCAATATTCGATCTTGCTCTCATCTAAGAGGGACTTGCCAACGCTGTAGCCCTGGGCAGCCGCAAAGGTGTAGGCCATGCCGCCGCCGATGATCAGAGTGTCCACCTTTTCCAGCAGATTGTTGATGACATTCAGTTTGTCGGCAACCTTGGCGCCGCCCAGAATGGCCACAAAGGGACGCTCGGGGTTGGCCAGCGCCTTGCCCATGATGGAAACTTCCTTCTGCACCAGATAGCCGGACACGGCGGGCAGGTAGTCAGCCACACCGGCGGTGGAGGAGTGGGCGCGGTGGGCGGTGCCGAAGGCATCGTTGACGAAAATGTCAGCAAGATCGGCGAAAGCCTTGGAAAGTTCGGCATCGTTCTTGGTCTCGCCCTTCTCGTAACGGGTGTTCTCCAGCAGCATGACCTGGCCCTCTTTCAGAGCGGCAGCCTTGGCCTTGGCGTCCTCGCCTGCCACGTCGGCAGCCATGATGACCTGCTGACCCAGCAGCTGGCTGAGGCGGTCGGCAACGATCTTCAGGCTCAGTTCCGGCTTCCACTCGCCCTTGGGCTTGCCCATATGAGAGCACAGGATCACCTTTGCGTTGTTGGCGATCAGGTACTTGATGGTGGGCAGGGCAGCCACGATCCGCTTGTCGGAAGTGATCACGCCACCCTTGGTGGGCACGTTAAAGTCGCAGCGGCACAGAACCCGCTTGCCGGCTACGCTGATGTCTTCAATAGACTTCTTGTTGTAGTTCATATATGTTCCTCCATGAAATTGGAATATTTATATAATGTGTCAACGCATTTTCCCATAATCCTTCAGACCGGGAAAGTTTAGTTGCCGCAGGGCTTCGAATACGGTGATGGCCACGGCGTTGCTCAGGTTCAAACTCCGGGCTTCTTCCCGCATGGGGATCTTTACGCAGGCATCCCGGTGCGCTTCCAAAAAATCCTCCGGCAATCCCTTGGTCTCCTTGCCGAAGAACAGGTAGCAGCCTTCTTCGAAGGTTGCCTCGGTGTAGCACCGGGGGGCTTTGGTAGAAAGGCACCACATCTGCTTGACTTCGTTTTTGGAGAAGAAATCCTCCAGATTGTCGTAGTCCCGGACTTCCACCAGATTCCAGTAGTCCAGACCGGCCCGCTTGACGGCTTTTTCGGAAATATCAAAGCCAAGGGGACGGATCAGATGCAGCCGG
>SVLA01000025.1 GCA_015068175.1 Oscillospiraceae bacterium | reverse complement strand
TGACCTTCTACGCCACCGAGACCGGTACATACAAGATCTACTGCTCCACCGCCGCTGAAAAGCTGGTGCTGGCGCGGATCTATCTGGAGCATAACAACACCGTCACCCTCAGCGGCAAGGTCAACGCGCCCGCTGAACTGACCGGCTACAAACTGCTGTTCACCAACACCGCCAGCGGTGCCACCGTGGAAGCCGCCGTTGATAACGGCGCTTACTCCGTGGAACTGACCGACAACTACACCTACAGCGTGTCCCTGGTGGATGCCAACGGCTACATCATCACCGGCACCGATTCCGTGACGCTGACCAAGGGCGCCGGCAATGGCACTTTGGATCTGACCGTCATCGCCGTGGATCTGGTGACCATCACCGGCACCATCACCGGCCTGAGCGAAGAGGCCCTGGCCAAGCTGCAGCTCAAGCTGGTCTCCGACGGCATCTACATCCCCGAGTTCGTGATCAGCGGCAACACCTACACCGTGAAGGCCGAGGTCGGCCGCGCATACACCCTGGTTGCCGAAGGCGTGAACGATTACGCCCTGGGCATCACCGGCGATCTGGTCTTTACCCAGGACCTGACCGCTGAGATCCCCTTCTCCCTGAAGCCCACCTATGCGGTGACCATCACTCCCCAGGGCTGCACCCTGGCGGATCTGGCCAACGCCACCTTCACCTTCACCAACCTCCATGAGGAAGGCTACGTTTACACCTTTGTCGGTACCGACAACATCGCTCTGCGGGACGGCACCTACACCGTCACCGTTACCGGCGCCGGCAATTATGTGGCCAAGGCGACTTCCAACCTGACCGTCAGCGGCGGCGCCGTTACCAAGGCCATCGCCTTTGAAGTACCCACTTCCTGGGACTTCTCCGCCGCCGACTTCGCAGGCACCAGCCCCTACAACGGCCTGATCTTCACCAACGGCCAGAAGAATAAGACCTATCTGCTCCATGGCGACGGTACCATCTCCGTGCCCGTCAACGGCACCTGCAAGATCGTGGTCTCCGCCTGCTATCAGTACTCCTTCTACTTCAAGAGCGCTACGGAAACCTCCGTGGATCAGCAAACCGGCTCCACCAGCCAGATCGACACCTTTGAGTATCTGTACACCGGCGAAGCCGGCACCGTGGACATCACCGTCCTGGGCACCAGCTACATCACCAAGATCGAAGTTGTGGACGTGGTCACTTACAAGGACACCGTGACCGTGGGTGCTTCCGGCTGTGACTACACCACCATCGGTGATGCTCTGGATGCCATCCGTGCCATGGACCGCACCGCTGATCAGCGGGTCAC
The DNA here is from genome assembly GCA_015068175.1 of Oscillospiraceae bacterium. Next base: position 16,919 of record SVLA01000025.1, on the reverse strand, counting down.
CGTGATGATCCAGCCCGGCGACTACGAAGAAATGCTGGTGATCGACGTTCCCAACGTGACTCTGAAGAACGCCAGTGAGGCGCCCAGCATCGGCCTGACCGATCAGGGCGTGGGTATCGAGGCCAATGCCGTCCGTATCACCTGGTACTACGGTCACGGTTACGATTACTACTCCATGGGTTCCGATTACAAGTTTGATGCCGAGACCCTGGCCATCAACAAGGCCAACGGCTATCTGACCACCGCCAACCCCGGCTCCGGCACCGGTACCTACTGGAACGCCTCCGTGGTCATCGCCGCTGACGGCTTCTGCGCCGAAGGCATCATCTTCGAAAACTCCTTCAACCAGTACATCTCCAAGGCGGCCGCCAACGATATCATCGTAAAGAACGACGGCGCCAAGGAAGGCACCACCCCCCGGTCCGAAATGACTGCCAGCAGTGTGCTGGTCCAGGATAAGAAGTATGTGGAGCGCGCCGCCGCCCTGGCCATCGCCGACGGCTGCAGGAACGTGTACTTCGAGAACTGTAAGTTCGTGGGCCGTCAGGACACCCTGTACGGCGGCCACGACGCCACCGTCGCCTTCTATGGCTGTGCCATCTACGGCAGCACCGACTACATCTTCGGCGGCATGACCGCAGTATTCGCCAAGTGCGACCTGGTGTTCAACACCAGCGAGGACAAGAACGATGTGGGCTACATCACCGCCGCACAGACCAAGGACGGTCACGGCCTGCTGATGTACAACTGCACCGTCACCTCCACCACCCCGGGCGTGGATACCGCTTCCCAGTACACCTCCAAGCCCGGCTACTTTGGCCGTCCCTGGACCCCCAACACCGGCGAGGCTGTGTTCTTCCACACCGTCATCGATGCCACCTGCAACCACTTCTATGATCTGGGCGCTTCCCTGATCAATCCCGCCGGCTGGCTGAGCACCCTCAGCGGCGAATCCGCTTTGAGCGCTGAATACGGCACCTACGAGTATGCCAAGGATGTGGATAACTCCGGCAGCCGCGCCTCCTGGGCAACGGTCCTGACCTCCGCTACTCTGGCCAACGGCGAACCCATCAGCGTTGAGACCTGGCTGGGCAGCTGGGATCCCTTCGCAGGCAAGGATATGACCATCGAGACCCCCGACGGCAAGATCGACAACTCCACCAAACCCGATGATGGCGATGATCCTACCGATCCCACCGATCCCCCCGCAAGCGGCGATCTGGTGGAAACCACCATCACCCTGAATCCCACCGAAGATCTGCCCATCATCGCTTCCGGCGAAAAGGCCAAGGGCGAGACCATGACCCTGCACGACTTCTTCACCGTGATCTTCGGTGAGAAAACCAAGGTGGACGGCAGCAGCAAGACCTTCAGCGACGGCTTCACCGGCGGCTTCCGTCTGAACTTCCAGTCCAAGACCGATCCTTCCGACATGAGCTGCACCGTGAAGTTCACCACCACCAGCGCGGCCACCGTCAAGATCTGGTGGGTCTCCGGCGGTGACGGCCGGAACTTCGCCATCTACAACGAGGCCGGCGAGATCGTTGCGACCACCACCGATACCTCCATTAAGAATGAGCTGTACATCTCCACTCTGGAGCTGGCCGCAGCCGGCACCTACTACCTGGGCGTACCCGATGGCAGCAACAACCTGTACCGCCTGGATGTGACCATGATGGTCGCCGGTGAGCCCGGTGATCCTGATGCTACCGAACCCGATGCCACCGAGCCTGAGGACGGCAAGCTGGTTCTGGATGCCGGTGATATGGATCCGTTCGCAGCCGGCGACAAGGCCGACGGCGACACTTTGGTGATCGACGACTTCTTCACCCTGCATCTGAGCGCCAAGTCCAAGGTCGAGGGGAAGGTCAAGACCTTCGCTGACGGCTACACCGGCACCCAGCGCTTCAGCCTGGGCGGCAAGACCGAAGTCGAAAACGGCATGCTGAACTCCGTGGAGTTCGCCGCTGACGGCGCTACCACCCTGAAGATTTGGTGGGTCGGCGGCGGCGAGGGCCGTTACATCGCCATCTACGATGCCAACGGCAACATCGTTGCCACCACGGAACTGTGCGCCGAAAAGGATGACCTGCACATCTCCGAGCTGACCCTGAAGAAGGGCGGCAAGTACTACATCGGCATGCCCGAGGGCAACAATTACCTGTTCCGGGTCGAGGCCACCGTTTCCGAAGAGCCTTCCGCTCCTCAGACCGGCGATTCCTCTCTGATTTCCCTGGCCACCGCTCTGCTGCTGGCCAGCGCCGCCGCTGTGGTGGTCCTGCCCCGCAAGAAGTTCTTCTAAAACCATCGCTCCCCTGCACCGGTCGGTGCAGGGGAGCATCTTTCCTATGCAAAAGACCGGAAGCACGGCTGCTTCCGGTCTCTCTTTATTCCTTTTCTTCCGGTCCCAGCAGGACTGCGGCATAGGGCTCCCCCAAGGCTTCCAGGCCACGGGCCAGGAAACCAGCCATACGGACAGCTCCCTCCGGTTTCAGGTGGGTGTTGTCCTTAGGCCACATAAACAGCGGCTTACTGGCTTCATCCCCCAACCAGGCCAGGTAGTCTTCCGTTACGGAGGTCAGGTCGATGACCGGCACGGACAAGGCGGCGCCGGTTCGGCGGATGGCCGCCGGATAGGGGCCGTGGCTGCCCGGGAGGAAGTTCCCTGCCTCATCAAAATGACGGCGGGCAATGGGCGTGATCAGCACCGGGTAAGCACCGGCAGCCCGGGCGGCATCGATATAGACCTTCAGATACTGCGGAAATGTGGTGTCCGGGTCCGTGTGACGGTCCTCATCGGGCTTTTCGTCATTGTGGCCAAATTGGATCAGCAGCAGATCTCCGGGGACCATGGCGGCCCGGATGGCCGCAAATCGGCCTTCCTCCAGGAAGGAGCGGCTGCTGCGGCCGTTTTTGGCATGGCTGATGATCCGTACGGAATCCTTCACATACAACTGCAGGCCCTGGGACATACCGGTTTGAGGATAGGTATGGATCGTATTCCGGGCGGCCGTGCTGTCACCGATATAGAAAATGGTCATTCTTCTTCCTCCCTTGCCATTTTGCGGATCTTCAGGATCACCGGGATGGCGATCACCACAGCGGCAATACCGACACAGATGTTGCTGACCATCATGGTGATGCCGGCGGCTTCCGCGCCAATGTCAGTAAAATTTTGCAGATACCACAGCACGGGGATGCGGAATACGAATACCCGGGCCACGTTCAGAAGCATGGTCAATTTGGTATAGCCGTAACCCAAAAGCAGGGCCAGGGTAGCGGAATTGAAGCCCAGGGTGATGTACCCCAGCATTTCCCAGCGGTGGATGCTGACGATCATATCGCAGAATTCGCTGTCAAACCGGTCCTGGCTTTGGGCGAAGATCCGGGCCAGCCAGGGCAGCATCTGCCACGCAAAGAGCAGACCCAGGGCGCCGATGGTCACGTCGATGAGCAGAAGCCAGCCGTAAAGGCGCAGATTGCGCTTATGGCGGCCGGCGCCCCGGTTTTGGCTGATCAGCGGCGCGCCGCCGTCGCAGAAACCCACGTGCCAATTGGTGGTGAGGCCGCCGATATTATTGGAGATGCCCAGCGCACCGACGGTCAGGTCTCCGTAAAGACCGGACATGGAATTGACGATGACTTTTCCGGCGGCAAAAAGCATTTTTTCCGCCGAAACGGGGTAAGAAAGGTTCAAAATGGGCAAGACCGTATCCTTTTTGATCCGGATATTCCTGACGGAGAAACGGAATGCCCCTTCGTCGGCGAACATGGTATAGATGGCGTAGCAAAGGGTCAGCAGCTGGCCGATCAGGGTCGCTACGGCGATCATGGTAACGCCGCTGTGGAAAACGTAAACAAAAATGGCGGAAAGGGCCAGTTTAACGGTGACCACCACCATATTCAGGACCAGGATCTTCCGTGCATGGCCACGGCTGCGGGCGATAGCAATATAGACCGTATTGAAAAACTGGACCACCAGGGTCAGGATCTGGATGCGGAAATAGCCCACGCCGGCGGCGATCATCTCCTCCGACGTTTGCAGAAGCCGCAGGAAGGGCACCGCAAAGGGGATCAGGACCGCGGCCACCAGGATGCTGACAAGCACCGCCATGGCATAGACCGTGGCCACACGGCTTCGGACGGCATCGTAGTCTCCCCTGCCGTAGGCTTCGGAGATCTTGATGCTGCCGCCAACGGCCAGGCCGGAACCCAGGGCCGTGATCATCAGGTTGATCTGACTCAGGCAGGCCACCGCAGAGACCGCATCGGAGCCGATGTGGGAGGCCATCATGGTATCGAGTATATTGAACATCCCCTGCAGGGCCTGGAACATGGCCAGGGGCAGGCAGGATGAAAGGATCACTTTCAGGGGATGGCCATTCAGCGCAAACTGGCGGAAGGTTTCATCCTTACGGGAAACACGGAGAGCCATATGCTCACTCCTTAAAAACGGGCGGGGCAAAACCCCGCCCTATTTATGTGGATTCAGAGGACCACGCCGTCCTTAAAGATGGAGATCTCCCGGAACCCCTTCTCCTCGGTCCTGGTCTGCTTGCCGGAGGCAACAGCCAGCACCAGGGCCATCAGGTCCTCAGCCGCCTCATCCAGGGTGCGGAGGCCATCGGCCACCACGCCGGCATTGAAGTCGATCCATCCGGATTTCTTCAGGGCCAGGGGTGTGTTGGTAGAGATCTTCATGGTGGGCGCAGGCGCGCCGAAGGGGGTGCCGCGGCCGGTGGTGAACAGCACCAGATGGGCGCCGGCGGCGGTGAGGGCCGTGGAGGACACCAGGTCATTGCCGGGGCCATAGAGCATATTCAGGCCCTTGGCGGTGACGGCATCGCCGTAGCCGATGACGTCCATGATGGGGGCGCTGCCGCCCTTCTGGACGCAGCCGCAGGATTTATCCTCCAAGGTGGTGATACCGCCGGCCTTATTGCCGGGGCTGGGATTTTCATAGACCACTTCATTATGGCGCAGGAAGTAGTTCTTGAAGCCGTTGATCATGTCCACGGCCTTTTGGAACACTTCTTCATTGATGCAGCGGTCCATCAGGAAGCCTTCGGCGCCGAACATTTCGGGCACCTCCGTCAGCACGGTGGAGCCGCCCATGGCCACCAGCATATCGCTGAAACGGCCCACGGTGGGGTTGGCGGTGATGCCGGAAAGGCCATCGGAACCGCCGCACTTCATGCCGATGACCAGTTCGGAAGCAGGGATCTCCTCCCGGTGGAATTGGCCCGCAAAAGCGGCCAGCTCTTCCAGCAGGCTGCGGCTGGCGGCGAACTCGTCATCCACGGCCTGGCAGGTCAGGAATTTGACCCGATCCGTATCAAATTCCCCCAATTCGGCCAAAAACTGCTCATGGGTCAGGTTCTCGCAACCCAACTGCAGGACCAGCACAGCGCCGGCATTGGGATGGCGGGCCAGAGCCGCCAGGAGTTTCCGGGTCTGGGCATGGTCAACACCGGTTTGACTGCATCCAAAGGGATGGGTAAAGGTATAAAGTCCGTCGATACTGCCCCGGACCAAGTCCTGATTTTCCCGGACCATGGCCTTGGCCACATCATTGACACAGCCGACGGTGGGCAGGATCCAGATCTCGTTGCGGATACCCACCTTTCCGTCCCGCCGGCGGTAACCCATGAAGGTAGCCGCTTCTCTGGGAGCAGGATGGGTGATCCTGGGATGATAGGTATAGGTCTCCTCGCCGGACAGATTGGTCTTCATATTATGGGTATGGACCCAGTCACCGGGGGCTATCACGGCGGTGGCATGGCCGATGGAAAAACCGTACTTGATGACCTGATCGTTGACAGCCAGAGGAGCCAGGGCCATTTTATGACCCTGGGGAATGTCCGCCGCTGCGGTGACTCCGGCAAAAACTGTGCCGGCAGCAATGGGGCGGAGCGCCACCGCTACATTGTCATCCGGGTGGATATGAATAAAATCGGGCATAATGATCCTTTCTTTCGGGAAAGGTAAATTGTTGTTTAGCCTTCAAATGCAGGGCGGCGGCCTATGGCCGCCGAGCGCCGCCCTGCGGCGCAATCTTGGCCCCCGCTTTTATGAGGGGGGCAAGAGACGTTCCTATACTTGTAAACAACAATTTATCTTACAAACAGCTCTTATAGGCGGCGATGGCGCCATCGTTGCGGATCTTCTTCAGATTCTCCACGGCAGCAGCCTCGAATCCGGCGATCCCGGTCAGGTCCTGACCCCACATCTGCTCGTTGGACATGACGGCGTGGACCAGGTCCTCGACGCTGTCATTGCGATGGTTCCAGTAGAACTCCAGGGCCCAGCGGTCGTCGGAGCAAACGTAGGTATTGCCCTTGGGACGGCGGCACACCAGACCTGCATCGGTCAACTCCTGGATCTCGTTGGAGAAGAAAGCGATGTAAGCGGCAAAGCTCATGGTCAGGCAGGTGGGCAGTTTGCCGAACTTCTCGATGTATTCCAGGAAGCTGGGCATATTCCGGGCGCGCCACTTGGAGGTGGAATTCAGGGAGATGGACATCAGCTCATGGTTGATGAAGGGGTTATTGAACCGGTCCTGGACGGCGGCGGCAAAACCTTCCACATCTTCCTTGGGCAGGGGCAGAATGGGCAGGATCTCGTCAAAGAGCATCTTGTTCATGTAGCCCAGCACGTTTTCATCGTGCATGGCGTCCCGGACGATGTCATAGCCGCCCAGGTAAGCGCCCAGGACAAAGCCGGTGTGGGCGCCGTTGAGGATGCGGACCTTCCGCTTCTTGTAAGGGGTCACATCGGGCACCACGGGGCAATTGACGCCGGCGCGCTTGAAGGGCAGCTTTTCCTCCAGCCATGCAGGACCTTCGATGTTCCAGACACCGAACACCTCGCCCACATCGGTCAGGGGATCGATGTAGCCGTTTTCCTGCTCCAGGCGGGCAACTTCCGCCGCATCACGGATGCGGCCAGGGACGATGCGGTCCACCAAGGTGGAGCAGAAGGTGCATTTTTCGTTGATGTAGGCGCGGAAATCGTCTTCCAACCCCCACTGATCAATGTACTGATTGACGCACTTTTGCAGTTCCTTGCCGTTGTTGTCGATGAGCTCGCAGGAGAGGATCACCAGGCCGCTCTTGCCGGCCTGCCAGCGCTTATACAGCACCTGGGTCAGCTTGCCGGGGAACGAGGAGCAGGGCTCGTCGTTCAGATTGCAGGCAGGATCGTAGACGATGCCTGCCTCGGTGGTGTTGGAGACCACATATTCCAGGTCATCGGACACCGCAACGGCCATCATGGCATCGAAACCGGCCTTTTCATAGGGGTTCAAGCAGCGGGAAACGGAAGAAATGACCCGCTTGCGGTCCACCTTCTGCCCGTTTTCCGTACCGCGGAGGTACAGCGTATACAGGCCCTCCTGGTCATTGATCAGCTTGGAAAGGCCGGGCGCGATGGGCTGCACCAGGCAACACTTACCGTTCCAGCCAGCCTTTTCGTTGGACACGTCGAACCAATAGTTGACGAACGCGCGCAGGAAATTGCCTTCGCCGAACTGCAGCACCTTCTCAGGGGCGGATTCCAGGATGTAGCCGGTATAGCCGGATGCTTTCAGAACTCTGTAATTCAACTGTTCCATGGTGAAACCTCAAAGTGTCAGGGCTGCTTGCCGATGTAGGCCAGGATGCCGCCGTCCACGTACAGAATGTGGCCGTTGACGAAATTGGAGGCATCGGAAGCCAGGAACACAGCAGGGCCGGCCAGATCCTCAGGCTTGCCCCAGCGCTCAGCAGGGGTCTTGGCGATGATGAACTGGTCGAAGGGATGACGGCTGCCGTCAGGCTGCTTCTCACGCAGAGGCGCGGTCTGGGGCGTCTCGATGTAGCCGGGGCCGATGCCGTTGCACTGGATGTTGTACTTGCCGTACTCAGAGCAGATGTTCCGGGTCAGCATCTTCAGGCCGCCCTTGGCCGCGGCGTAAGCGGACACGGTCTCACGGCCCAGCTCAGACATCATGGAGCAGATGTTGATAATCTTGCCGTGGCCCTTTTCGATCATGGCGGGGATGCAGGCCTTGGCCACGATGAAGGGAGCGTTCAGGTCCACGTCGATGACTTGGCGGAACTCAGCGGCGGTCATTTCGCACATGGGGATGCGCTTGATGATGCCGGCATTGTTCACCAGAATGTCGATGACGCCCACTTCTTCCTTCACCTGGGCAACCAGGGCATTAACGGCATCCTCATCGCAGACATTGCAGACGTAGCCGTGGGCCTTGATGCCCAGCTCAGCATAAGCGGCCAGACCTCTGTCCACCAGGTCCTGACGCAGATCGTTGAACACGATGGTGGCACCAGCCTGCGCCAGGCCGGTGGCGATGGCGAAGCCAATGCCGTAGCTGCCGCCGGTGACGAGTGCGACCTTACCGGTCAGATCAAAATTGTTCATGTTATTGTTCCTCCTTGTTGGATAAAAGAATTTCTGTGTATGTCATCAGGAAGGGCGCCAAACCTTTGGCGTCATTTTCCACGATGGGCTCGGAAATATAGTATTCGTAACTGCCGTCCCGCCGGCGGTTATTTTCGGGACCCAGGCCGGCCACCAGGCAGATGCCGCCCAGGTTCAGGCTGCCGTCGGTCTCCGTCAGGTAACGGTTACAGATGCTTTCGAAGATCTTGCGGCCCACAGCGGCATAGGACGCATCCAGGATCCCCAGCCGGGCACCCTTCAGGTAGAAATAGGCCACCATGGCGGAGCCGGAGGTTTCGGGATAGTTCCCCTCCCGTCCGATCTGATCCGGGACCTGCCACAGCATGCCGCTCTCCCGGTCGATGTACGGCAGGAGATTTTCCGCCAGTTCTTTGGCGACGGAGGCCATTTCAGCGCGGAAATCCGGCCGGTCCACTTCGGCGGTGACGTCGATCAGGGCGGCGCTGAACCAGCCCAGGCTGCGCAGCCAGGGATTCCGGGAGCAGCCGTCCTCCCCTGCCCAAAATGCCACGCCACTGGCATCGTAACCATGGCGATACAGACCCGTTCCGGGGTCGAACATCCTGCGGCGGACCGTACGGAACTGGTTCAGAATATCGTCCAGATGGACTCCGTTTTCGAACTCCGTGGTGTATTTGGCATAGAACACCTGGGCCATATAGAGGCCATCCAGCCAAACCTGGTTGGGATAGATGGCTTTATGCCAGAAGTTGCCTTCATGGGTCCGGGGCTGGCGGAGGAGCTGGCCGTAGAGGGTGTCAATGGCCCGGCGGTATTTCCCCTTGCCGCTGAGGCGGTACATATCGAAGAGCACACGGCCTTCGCAGATATTGTCCAGGTTATACTCCTCTTCCCTGAAACCCCGGAGGGCGCCATCCTCAAAGACGTAGTAATCCAGGAAATTCTCGGCAAAATCGTAATACTGCCTCTGGCCGGTGATCTTGTGCATATTCAGCAGGGCGATCATCATACAGCCGTCAATGTAATTCCAGCCGTTGACCTTGCCCTGGCGGATCTTTTCGATGTTCCACAGAGGCTTGTCCGGGGTGGACTCCGCCAGGATCCGGGAAACGTAGCATTCAATGGTATTCATTCGTCGATCACCTCGTCGGTATGGATGGTGATGAGCCGATCCCCCACCTGGCCCTCCACGGTCACATTCTTCAGGTGAACCTTTCGGACACGGTTAAAGTATAACCCCCGACGGCACTCTTTGTCAATATGATCCATCATGGCCGGGAACCCTTCAGAGGCATTCTCTTTGAAGGTAAAGCGGACATTTTCAATGGTGACGCTTCCGATGGGCTGTTCCACCAGACCGTAAAAATAGCCGGCGGCCCATTCGCAATCGGTGCAATCCATATCCCGGAAGAGGAAACTGCCCAGGTAGGGGGTGGTGTCGTCCACGGGATGGGGTTCCTTGCTCCAGACGATCTCTTCGTGGCCGTCCGGATCGCAGAAATAGTACATATTCATGACCAGGGGGGCCATGACATTATCCATGCGGATATTGGAAAATTCCACACCGTCGATGACGGCATATTTGCCGCGACCGCGGCGGGTCTTGATCCGCAGGCCCCGGTCGGTATGCTTGAAATAGCACTGGCTGACGGACAGATCCCGGATGCCGCCGGACATTTCGCTGCCCAAAACCATGGCGCCGTGGGCATACTCCATCAGGCAGTTGCGGATCACATGGTGGGTGGCCGGGGTCCGGTACTTCATGCCCATGTACATTTTGCCGGATTTGATGGCAATAGCATCGTCGCCTACGGAGAAGCGGACGCCGATATAGCACACATCATGGCAGGATTCCGGGTCGGTGCCGTCGGTGTTGGGGCTGTCCTTCGGCGCTTCCACGGCGATATTGTAGAAATAGACGCCTTTGCAGAAATAAGGATGGAAATTCCAGCAGGCAGAATTCCGGCCCAGGATCCCGTGGAATATCACATTTTCGCAATGATTCATGAAAACCAGCTTGGGACGACCGATCTTCCGCTTTTTCACGTCGATCCACCAGGTGGAATTGGGGGCATTGCCGTCGACGGTGCCCTGACCCACAATGCGGATATTCCGCGCAAAATGGGCGCTGATGAGGCTCTGGCGGCTGGGAAACGGATTCCCTTCCCAGGTACTGATGAGAACATCCTTGCCGGAACCGTCGCACAGTTCACCGGGCAGGGCAGGATAATGGTCCTCGCAGGTATCGCCCAGGAGCAGCGCATCCTGCCGCAGTTCCAGGGTCATGTCGGATTTTAAGACCAGGGGGCGGATCCAATAGGTGCCGGCGGGAACCGTCACACGGCCCTCCGGCGGGCAGCAATGGATGGCATTTTGAATGGCGGCCGTATCGTCGGTGACGCCGTCACCCACGGCACCGAAATCCCGCACATTCAGGCAGGCTGATTCCGTCAGGGTGGTAAACGAAAGGGTATGCTCCCCGATTTGAACGGAATAATCCGTTCCGGGCTGCAGGTCGAACAGCGAAAAAACATTGGTGCGCGCGCCCTGGAGGGCGGGCGCACCGTTCACAGCGACATCATAAGTCTTCTCCGCATAATAGGGAGAGCTGTTGTCCAGTTCAAAGCAGGCCGATACGGAGGATACATACAAAATATGGAATTTCAAAGCAGCACACCTTCTCACATTATGTTTGATCCCCTCAAATGATTTGAAGGTTGTATTTTAGACAGTCAGGGCCTCACCGGTAATGACCATTTCTGTTTCTGCGTCGAACAGATAGGTACTCTCCAGGGGAATGGAGAAGCGGATCTTTTTGTCGATCTCAGGGGCATCATGGGGATTGACCTTCAGGATCGCATTGTGGGGGCCAATGTTGACGTAAACGTTGGTGTTGTCGCCCAGCATTTCCGTCAGTTCCACGGTGGCATCCAGCACATGGGCATTTTCAAGTTCCCCCAGGGTGATGGCTTCGGGACGGAAGCCGAAGTAGACTTCCCTGCCCTCGCAGGTATCCTTTTGGACGCCCAGATTGCCGCTGATGTCCAGCTTGCTGCCGGCAATCACGATGCAGCCGTTTTCAACCTTCGCCCGGATGAAGTTCATGGGCGGCTCGCCGATGAAGCCGGCAACGAAGAGGTTGGCAGGCTTAAAATACAGCTCGTAGGGCGTGCCGACCTGCTGGATGTAGCCTTCCTTCATAATGACGATGCGGTCGGCCAACGTCATGGCTTCCACCTGGTCATGGGTGACGTAGATGGTAGTGGCGCCGGTCTGGCGATGGATCTGAGCGATCTCAGCGCGCATGGTGACGCGCTGCTTGGCGTCCAGGTTACTCAGAGGCTCGTCCATGAGGAACACGCCGACTTTACGGATAATCGCACGGCCTACGGCCACACGCTGGCGCTGGCCGCCGGACAATGCCCGGGGCATACGGTCCAGGTAATCCGTCAGGCCCAGGATCTTAGCCACATGCTGGACCTTCTGATCGATCACTTCTTCGTCAACGCCCTGCAGGGACAGACCGAAGGCCAGATTGTCATACACAGACATCTGGGGATACAAGGCATAGCTCTGGAAGACCATGGCGATCTGCCGTTCCCGGGGGCCCATTTCATTGGCGCGGACGCCGTTGATCAGCAGTTCGCCGCTGCTGATATTCTCCAGGCCGGCCACCATCCGCAAGGTGGTGGATTTGCCGCAGCCGGAGGATCCGACGAAAACGATAAATTCGCCCTTCTCGATCTCCAGGTTAAAATCATGCACAGCATGGAAACCGTTGGGATAGATCTTGTTTAATCCTTTCAGCGTCAAGTAAGCCATATTCTGACACTCCTTTTACTCAAGTTGATGTTTCGTCACGGGGCTGCGCGGCTTGTCTGGCGGATTCTTTGGCATCTTCCACGATGCTGACAAATACCCGCTTGATACCCAGGCAGGCCAGGTCCACCGCTGTGCAGAATACACCAAACAGAATGGGTTCCACACCCAGTGCAACGGCATCCGTTACACCATTGATGGTATTGATCAACAGATTGATGGTGGTATACAGCGTGTACACGCAATAAATGATCAGGCCGGAATAAACGATATTCAGAACAAAACTCACCATGCTCTTCCTGGGGAACATCATCCACGGACGGTTTTGATCCGGGTATTTCTCCATGAAACGGATCGTGTTATTGACCAGCAGGTCTGTGGCAACGCCCAGCACCACGGCCAGGATGAACAGCATATCCACGATACTGCTGATGTAAGTACCCAGGCCCCAAAGGAAGAAGAAGCAGATGGCGCCGGAAAACCAGGTCTTGACGAAGATGATCTTTACCGGTTCCGGGATCTTGAAGCCTTTTTTAGACCTATAGCGGTCCAATTCTTCCTGGGAATACTGGGGCGTTTCCCCGTTTCCCGCATTGGCCAGGGTCTCTACCGCCCCGCTGCTCAGGTCATAATTGACGGAGGCCTTTTCTTTTTCAGTGCTGTGATCGTTGTTTTGCATTGGAATATCGCCTACTATTCAAGGTTATATATGGAGATCACTCGTTGATCTCGATGGCTGCCATATCGTCGTTGCCTTCCACATCGATGGAAGTCTTGATCTTCCGCAGGAGCTTTCTGTACAGAGGCAGCAGAACCACCAGACCGGCGGAAACGCCCAGCAGGGCGATGTGGATCATGAGCATATTATAGGCATACGCGATGTATGCGGTGCCATGATCGACGATGATGGGGCTCTCCGCACGGTACCGCGCTGCATTGATGGCATTCATGTAGTGGACATCGCAGAAGATCATCACGCCCAGCATGACGAACATGATGACGATCATAGGAATATTGGCCTTCTTGCGCCGAGGGAATGCATTGAGCATACACAGCATGCTCAGCAGAGAGAAGAGCATCACGGAGAACTGGGACAAGCCCATGCCCTTACCCTGGATCTTTGCGGTGGTGTTGGACAGATCCGTCAGGTTCATGGAGAACAGCAGGAAGCCAGCCAGCATAACTGCCAGGGGGATCAGGGAAGGATTCAGTTTCAGCATGATGATGAATTTCCGCAGGAGTTCTTTCACGGTTGCCCAGACCTTACGGAAATTGAATACCACATGGAGTACGGCAAACACAGGGATGCCGATGAGGCTGATCAGCCGGCCGTAGGAGGCGTAGAACACACCCCAGGGATCGCTCAGCGTCTTGATCAGCATGGAGCAGACCACAAAACCAAGGACAAAGATCACCAGAAGGGCCATGGAAATATTGGCGATCACGGCAAAAAGCTTGCCGCATTTGGAGTTTTCAATCTTAGCCATGGTTATCCCTCCACTTTGATGGCGTTGGTGGTCTCCTTATCGAAGAAATGCTTCTTCGTGATGGAGATGGACACAACTTCGCCGGGTTTATAGTTGCACCAACCGGCCAATTTGCAGGTGACGCGGCTCCCCTGCCCTTCCCGGCCGATATGGCCGTGGACCAGGGTGTTCATGCCCAGATTCTCATTGGACTGGACCTTCAGCTCGAAATCGGTGCCCACGGCGGAATTCTCGGGCCGGAAACCCAGGACGATCTCCTTGCCCTCGTAGGGAGCCATAGCCTTCTGTTCTGCCTCACTCAAAGCCAGCGTGAACAGATCGGTGACCACGGTGCCGTTGCTGACGCGGGCATCCAGGAAATTCATGGGGGGCAGGCCGATGAAGCTGGCGACGAAGAGGTTCGCCGGCTCGTCATACAGTTCCAGAGGAGTGCCGATCTGCTGGACATGACCCATGGACATACACACGATGCGGTCCGCCAGGGTCAGGGCCTCGGTCTGGTCGTGGGTAACGTAGAGCATGGTGGCATTGAGCCGCTTGTGCAGCAGCAATATCTCACGGCGGGTGGCGCTGCGCAGCTTGGCGTCCAGGTTGGACAGCGGCTCATCGAAGAGGAACAGCTTGGGATTGCGGACGATGGAGCGGCCCATGGCCACACGCTGCCGCTGACCGCCGGAAAGCTGGGCCGGCTTCTTATTGAGCTGCTCCGTCAAGCCCAACACTTCGGCCGCCGCCAGGACCTTCTGGTGGATCACATTGGGGTTCTCTTTCCGCAAGGTCAGAGAGAAGGCCATATTTTCGTAGACCGTCATATGGCCGTAAAGCGCATAGTTCTGGAAGACCATGGCGATGTCGCGGTCCTTGGCGGGAGCATCGGTCACGTCCACGCCGTCGATCAGCAGCTTGCCGCGGGTAATATCTTCCAGGCCGGCCACCATGCGAAGCGTGGTGGACTTACCGCAGCCGGAGGGACCGACCAGGACGATCAGCTCGCCATCCTTGACATCGAGATTGAAGTCAAATACGGCCTGAACATTATTGTCATATACTTTTTCAAGATGCTGTAAGCTCAGTTCTGCCATAACTTCTCACCTCTTAAACTGCGGTATTTTCTAAAGAACGCATATATTCTGCCAACTTTTTATTGTTGATGCTGCTGGTAATGGCTGCAATGACGCAGCAGATGCCGGACAGCGCCAGGCAGACGACCGTGTAGATATACTGGCCGTCGGTCATGACGTCGTGGGAGATCTCGTTGATGATGACCTCCGCGCCGTGAGCCTTGGCGGGCAGATAGAAGATCCGCACGATCTGCAGCAGACCAATAATGATCAGCAATGCGGTATAGCCGTTTTTACGGTTCTTCACGCCCTCGGAAGCCAGGAAGGCCATGAGCATGAAGAGCAAATTATAGACGATGGACGCACCGATCACCCAGGTGTAATAATATGTACCCACATCCGTCTGATAAATGCTGATGAAGTACAGCGCATCCAGAACGATGGCCAACAGCACCAGATTGGCGGACATTTTATCCTTGGTGTAACGCATACGGTCCAAACGGATCTGAATATCCTGAGTCATACGGCAGCCTCCTCTCCCTCTCGGATCAGTTTCTTTTCGGCGCTCATCATCAGGGTCTTCCAGACCGCGTTGAAGACCAGCGCCAGGGCAGCCAACAGCAGCAGGCCGCCGGCCACATAGAACAGGTCAAAGGACAAGGGGGAATCGGTATAGAAGGTCTTCCACATTTCGGAATACTTCTTCAGCGCTTCAAAATCCACCGTGGTCAGGTACTGATGCCGGAAAGCCTGGACATGGGTGTTGGCCCACAGGAAAAAGGCAGCGGAAGCGGCGGCATACAGCGCCACGGAGATATAGTTGCTGACGTAATATCTTCTGCGGACCTGGGTATTGGTCACAAACAGAAGGCAGCCAAGCAGGATCAGGCCAATACTGTAAGTGACCATCTGCTTGTTGAAATCCTGCATATCATAATAAATGATGGAACCGGGGACTTTGGTATCCAGCAGGTTATTGGGGTTTCTCATGGTGGAATACAGACTGTCATAGATGTCCGTGATCATGCCCAGAGAATACAGGAACATCACCGCAGCGGCAATAATGGCCAGCAGGCAGGCGATTTTTTGGAAACGGAGCTGCTTTTTATACATAATGACCTCCCCGTTGATGGAAGCCCCCGATCCGCGGGGGTATTTTCATACCCCCGGGATATTGGGACGTACCAAAATCAACTGTTCTGGTAAAGGTTTCTTGATGGCCGTGGCCATGGCCCGAAGGCCATGGTGCGGACCGAAAAGGATTTGAATTACTTGTTGAGGGACTCAAAGAAGACCACCAGACGGCTGTAGGCGTCCTGCTTCAGCTCCAGATACTGGGCGCCGCTCCAGGAACCGGAGACGGTGGCGGCGGCAGCGGAGGCGGTGCCGAAGCCTTCGACGGCGTTGGTGCCGGCGATCAGGTCCACGAAGATATTAGAGTCACCCTTGGAGGAGCTGAAGGAGTTCTTCAGTTCGGTGTAGCCATTGATCATGGCCGTCTCCTGAGAGGTGTTGGGCAGAACGGTGGGCACGATGGTGTACCAGGGATTCTCGGTCAGAGCCAGTTCGGGATGCTTGATGACCCCCAGCGCAATGGCGTTGGAGATGATGGCGGCGCCTTCCTTGCCATCAACGGAAGTACACTGATACTCAAAGGCCTGGCTCTTCACAAAGGACAGCGTGGAGCCCAGGAACTGACGGGCGTAGTTGGTGTAGTTGCCGGACGCCTTCTCCCACAGTTCAGCATAGGTAGCGTCGGAGATGACGGGCATCTGGTCACCGTTGAAGTTGAAGGTGACATAGCTGCCGTCGGCATTGGTCTTGATGAAGTCATTGGGGCCATAGGACATGAGGATCATGCCTTCGGCGGAGTAAGCGTAGTCGATCAGCTTCAGAGCGGCATAGAGCTTATTCTGGTCGTCGCCCACACCGGTCTTGGAAATGGCCCAGCCGTCGGTCTTGACGGAACGCCAGGACTCCGTAAAGCGCATGTAAACGCCGTTGGCATTGGTGCCATCGAACCAGCGGGCCACGGGGACCATGACAGCACGGTACTGCTCGTTCTCGTCCAGCTTGGTCTCGTTGTAAACGGTCTGGGTCTGGTTGTAGTCGTAGTGCATGAAGCCCA
>SVLA01000024.1 GCA_015068175.1 Oscillospiraceae bacterium | reverse complement strand
CAAACTGTGGCAGAAATCCTATTATGATCATGTCATTCGCAATCAGCAGGATTACAACGAGATTTGGCAGTATATTGAAAATAATCCTACCAAATGGATCATGATGCACGAAAGACCGTAGGGAACGACACACAGGTCGTTCCCTACATTTATGCCCTGTAGGGAATGGCCTGTGTGCCATTCCGATTTTACGCTGCAGCGTCTAACATATTTTCGATGAAGATGCCATAGCCGGTGGTGGGGTCATTGACCAGGACGTGGGTCACGGCGCCGATGAGCTTGCCGTCTTGGATGATGGGACTGCCGGACATTCCCTGGACGATGCCGCCGGTGGTGTCCAGAAGGGCCTGGTCCGTGACCCGGATCAGGAAATTCCGGCCGGCCTGGCTTTTATTCGGATAAATTTTCAATATTTCCACAGAATATTCCCGAACTTCCGCGCCGGAGACCGTGGATAAAATGGTGGCCGGGCCGGTTTGGATCTGATCCCATTGGGCGGTTTCCATTTTTCGGCCGGAAAAACCCTGGTTTGCGGTGCCGAACACCCCCTGGAGGGTGTTTTTTTGCAGGGTGCCCAGGATGTCGGACAGGCTGCTGCCGCCCATGAGCTGGCCCGGCTCCCCGGCTTTGCCCTTGCGGACCGCCACCACGGCGGAGCGGAATGCGGTGCCTTCGGTGAGCTGCAAAAGCTGGCCGCCGGCCTGATTGACCCCGTGGCCCAGGGCTCCGAAGGCGCCGGTGTCCGGGTCATACCAGGTCACGGTGCCGATGCCGCTGATGCCCTGCCGCAGATACAGGCCCAATTTCGGGCCTTTGTCGCTGATGGCCGGCTGGAGCGAGCAGGTCAATTCCTCTTTTCCCCGGCGCAGGTTCAGGGTGACGGTGCCTTTGGACTGGGCCAGGGCATCCCGGACATCCTGGGCGGTGTGTATGGGGTGACTGTCGATCTTCAGGATCCGGTCCCCGACCCGGACTCCGGCGTCCCGGGCCGCCTGGCCCCATTCTTCATCAATGGCCGCCACCGTCACGGAACCGTCCCGCAGTTCCAGGCCGATGACCTGCCCCACCGCCACCAGTTCCCGGCCGAATCCGGTCACCGGCAGCAGCAATAATAAACACAATAAAAAAACTGTGGTGATGGTCAAAAACCGTTTCATATTTGCGCCCTCCTTTTCGTCTGCCCTCTTAATATGCCAAGAGGTTTTCCTTCGTAACCGCTGAAAAAGACGAAAAATCAGGGAGAATTTGACTTTTTTTGAATGATGTTTTTGCAGGGGCGGGCATTGCCCGTCTGTTGTGGCGGGAGGTCGCCTTGGCTCCCCTTGTCAGGGGAGCTGGCGAAAATCTTTGATTTTCGACTGAGGGGTAGTGGTTCTCTCCCTCCGTCATTTGCTTCGCAAATGCCACCTCTCCCAAAGGGAGAGGCAAGGGGTGCGGCGCACCACCCGCCCGTGCGGTTGGATGACCGCCATTGCAACGCCCCTGCGGGGGCACCTATTTGATAAGGTATGATTGCCCCCGGCAATCATTGGGATTTTGATCCGCTGCGCGGAGCACCACCTCCAGGAGAAGGCTTTGGGGCGGGGACGAAAAGGGGCGTGTTGCGAAGCTACTGCAACACGCCCTTGGGGGATCAATCCGTATAATGCTTCCGCATTTCTGTTTTCGCCAGTTCCACTTCCTCTTTCAGCTCCCGGGCGGACATCCGCAGGACACCGGAGCGGAGGCTGGAGATCTGGACCAGGGAGTCAGAGGTGGCTACCCTTACATTATAATTGGTGCCGATCTGGGCCACCAAGCCTTCGATATAGGCGTCGCCGGTCTCGTTTTCCCTGGTGAACACCACCTGGATATTGTGGTACTGGGTCTTTTCGCCGGGGTTGCCCTTCCGCTTGTAGCCGTCAAAGACCACCACCACCCGGACTTTCCGGAAACCGGCGAAACTGCTGAGGGTATCGCAGAGCTGCCGCCGGGCGGCATCCAGGTCCCCTTCCGCCACTTTGGCCAGGTCCTCCCAGGCGAAAATGATGTTATAGCCGTCCACGATGATGTACTGCTGCTTCAGGGGCCGGATGGTCAGTTTTTCTTCGGCGGGGCGATTGGCCGGAGGCCGATAGAGCCGGGTGGTCTGGGGGCCGAATTCCCGTTCCATGATCCGCTCCAGCTCCTTGTCATCGGAGAGGTTCCGGGTGATGACCTGGGGTGCTTTCGGCTCTTTCAGCGCGCTTTCCAGGTGCATATGGTCCTTGACCTGGTGCCACTTCACCGTAAAACCGGCGCCGTGGGCGCAGAAAACGGAATCCGGGGTATTTTCCAGGTCTGCTTCGGGGTCGTAGGCGGCGGCTGCCACCACGGCCTGGGTGTTGTGGCAGGGGCGGTAGCCGTCCATGCCCAACTGGAGCCGCCCCCGGCCCTGGGTGTAGGCCGCCAGGGTGTCGGCGTAGTCCCCCAGTTCCGATGCCGGCAGGCGGCCGGTGAGGATGGACAGATCGCCCGAATTTTCCGGGGGATCGAATTCGCCGCTCATGGCCCGGACGTCGGTGATGGCCCGGCCCACCATTTCCGTGGGGAGGGTCAGGGTGAAGCGGTACCAGGGTTCCAACAGCACCGATCTGGCCTGCATCAGGCCCTGGCGGATGGCCCGGTAGGTGGCCTGGCGCATATCGCCGCCTTCGGTGTGCTTCAGGTGGGCCCGGCCCACCAGGAGGGTCATTTTCACATCGGTGATGGGGGCGCCGACGAGGACACCTTTGTGGACTTTCTCCGACATATGGCTCATGATGAGGCTTTGATAGGCCGCGTCCAGCACGTTGGTGGAGCAGACGGAGTCGAATTGCACCCCGGCGCCCCGGGGCAAAGGCTCCAACCGGATGTGGACTTCGGCGTAATGGCGCAGGGGTTCGAAATGGCCCACGCCTTCCACCGTGTTTTCGATGGTTTCCTTATAGTAGATCCGGGGGTCCGTCAGGGTCACATCCAGGCCGAAGCGCTCCTTCACCAGGCTTTGGAATACTTCCAACTGGACTCGGCCCATGATCTGGATGTGGATCCTGTCGCCGTCGCAGACCAGCCGCAGGAGGGGGTCCTCTTCCTCCAGGATCCGCAGTTTGGGGACCACCGCGGCGGCATCCTTGCCGGCGGGCAGGACTACCCGGTAGGTCATGACCGGTTCAATGGAGGGCGCGCCGCTGCCGGGGTCGGCCCCCAGGCCCTGGCCGGGCCAGGTGGCGGTGAGGCCGGTGACGGCCACCGTGTCGCCGGCGGAGATCTCCTCGGCGGCGGTGAATTTTTCGCCGGAATATTGGCGGAGCTGGACCAGTTTTTCTTCCAGGGTCTCCCCTTTTTGGTTTACATAACGCAGAACGGACCGGACTTTCAGCTTGCCGCCGGTAATTTTCATCCAGGTCAGCCGATTACCCTGGGGGTCCCGGCTGATCTTATAGACCCGGGCGCCGAAATCCGCCGGGAATGCTTTTTCCGGAGCGAACCGGTCCAGCACCTCCAGCAGTTCCGCCACCCCTTCCCGCTTCAGGGCCGCGCCGAAACAGCAGACGAAGAGCCGCCGCTGGGACACCAGGCCCCGGATGTTGCCGTCGGTGATGGCGGCCCCTTCCAGGAAGCTCTCCATCAGCGCTTCGTCGCAGAGGGCGGCATTTTCCTCAAAATCGGCATCCCAGGCCACGCAATTGGGGCTCAATTCCTTCTGCAGGCGGGCCATGAGGGCGGCCTGCTCCGTGCCGGGCAGGTCCATTTTGTTGATGAACAGGAAGGTGGGCACCCGGTATTGCTCCAACAGCCGCCACAGCGTAACCGTATGGGACTGGATGCCGTCGGTGCCGCTGATGACCAGCACGGCGCAATCCAGCACCGGCATCATCCGTTCCGCTTCGGCGGCCAGATCCACGTGTCCGGGGGTGTCGGCCAGGATGATCCGCCGTTTGGGGGTGTCGAACCGGGCTTCTTTGGCGAAAATGGTGATGCCCCGGGCCCGTTCCAGGCTGTGGGTGTCCAGGTAGGCGTCGCCGTGGTCCACCCGGCCCCAGGTCCGCCGGGTGCCGCTGCAGTACAGCAGGGCCTCGGAAAGGGTGGTCTTGCCGGCGTCCACATGGGCCAGCAGGCCCAGACAGCAGGGGGAGAGATGGGATTCCTGGGTCATATCCGGGCCTCCTTTGGGGTGATTTTTCTTATTATAACACGAAAATGGCTGTTCGTCGATAGCAACGGCCATTTTTCACCCCTTCCGGGGGCAAAACATCTCCTGCGGCGGCCATTGATGCCACTGCCGGCGAATTGCAGGCCATTATCGACGCCACTTATAACAACAAGTAACATCCATCTGTGAATGAAAGGCGCCCTGCCGGGTGCAGGGCGCCTTTTGTACAAGTACGTTCTTGAAAAGGGCTGTTCGCCGTGATAGTATGGTGGAAAGCGGTTTTCGGGACCGCCGTAAGATCCGATACGGAACGATATCAATTGGGAGGAATCGTTATGACAGAGATCACGAAGCCGATGCAATTTTCCCAGGACCCCGAAATTTGCGCACAGCAATTGGCGGAGCATCCCTATATGCGCTTCGCCAAAGAGCAGCGGGCGCGGCAATGGGCGGATCCCTACCGGCCCCATTACCACTTCAGTTGCCCGGAAGGACCCATGAACGACCCCAACGGCCTGTGTTACTGGCAGGGCCGCTGGCATCTGTTCTATCAGGCCTTCCCGCCGGAGGCCCCCATCCATTGGGGCCACGCCGTCAGCGAGGACCTGCTCCATTGGCAGGACCTGCCCTATGCCCTCCATCCCACCGTGGAAGATGCCTGCTGGTCCGGCGGCACGCTGGTGGAAGAGGATCGGGTCATCGCCGTGTTTTTCGGCGCCGGCTACGGCAATATCGTGGCGGTGTCCTCCGATCCCCTGCTGTTGAATTGGGAAAAAGTGGGTTCCATCCGCAATAAGGAAGGGGAACCCTACGACGTATATGATCCCTGCATTTGGAAGCAGGGAGAATATTACTATTCCGCCTCCGGCCGGGCGCTCCCCGGTGTGGGCACTCATGGCGTCCGGGTGCAGTATCTGTTCCGGTCCAGGGATCTGGTGGATTGGGAATATGTCCATCCCCTGACCCAGGGCGGCTACGGCACCATCCCCGGTGACGACGGCGCCTGCCCCTATTTCTGGCCCATCAGCCGGGATAAGCACATTTTGCTCCATTTCGCCCACAACAGCGGCGCGAAATACATGATCGGCACCTATGACACGGAAAATCAGCGGTTCCTGGATTGCCGGGGCGGTGAATTCAATTCCGCCGTCAACGGTTCCGGTTGGGGCGGTGTTCATGCACCGTCGGCCAATCTGGCCCCGGACGGAAGCGTGGTGGCGGTGTTCAACCAGGCATCGGCGGCCTTTGATCCCCTGGGCGGCGCCTACCAGGTGGTGGGCCTGCCCCGGAAGCTGTCCCTCCACGGCTGTTTCGGTGATGAATTGGCGGAATCGCCGGCTCCGGATCTGGAATCCATGCGCCGGGGATCCGTGGTCTTGGAGGACATCCATCTGCCTGCAGGCCAGGAAGTGATCCTGCCGGGGATGGAAGGCAATGTGATGGAACTGCAACTGGAGCTGGAGGCGGCTTATATGCTGCCCACCATCGATGTGGCGGTGCTGCGTTCGGAGGACGGGGCGGAAGCCACCCACATCCGCGTTTATCGCCAGCGGGGACACCTGAACTGGGATTATTTCCATGAATATGGCGCCTGGGGCGGTCAATCCTTCGATACGGTGGTGGCCCTGGACAACACCGATTCCTCTCTGTCGGATCTGGCTGTCAGCCGGGCGCCGGATCTGCGGGCTTTCTTCCTGCGGCCGGAGGAGCCTCTGCGGCTGCAGATCTTCGTGGACAAGAGCATCGTGGAGGTGTTCGTCAACGATCAGCTTTGCCTGGCCACCCGGGCCTATCCCACCAAGGCCGACAGCATCCACGTCAGCGTGTGCGCCAAGGAACGGGATACCCGCCTGGTGAAGGCCCAAAAATGGGATTACCGGCGGACCGTCTGCAGGGACTAACGCCCCTCACATTTTCACAAAACGGGTTTTCCGCAGAGGCCCTCCTTCCGGCCTGCTTTCCGACAGTATGTACGTTTTTCCGCCCACCGATTTTCCCGTCGGTGGGCGGTTTTTACAAAAAATGCCGGGAAGCCTCTGCGACGGAAGTCACGTTTTAGAATAAAGTACGCACATTTTTAGTTGAATTTGGATTTGGCCCACTTTTATAATAAAAAAGTAAGACACAGGTCGTTCGCGGAGGTAACAGTATGCACAAACGCAGGAGTATTGGAGCGGCGATGCTGCTGGCGCTGGTTTTGCTGAGCGCCTGCGCGACCCCGGGGGCCGGCCCCACGGACCCCACAGAGCCGCAAAACGTCACCACGGACCCCACGGAACCCAACAAGGAGGAGATCATGTTGAACAGTCCGGAATTTGTCATTTCAGAAAAGACCGTGCGGTTTATCGGCCGCCATCATCTGGATACCCGGCGGGTGGCTTACGGTTTTTATAACGTGGCCGCCGGAATTACATTCACTTTTTCCGGTACGAGCCTGGAACTGCGGATGTGCGCTTCCGAATATCGGGAATTCAACCTGAACTATGTGGCGGTGTCCATTGACGGCGGCGAACCCGTTCCGGTCTGCGTGGATCGGGAAGACTGGTATACCGTTGCGGAAAATCTGGCGCCGGATGTACGGCATACGGTGACAGTTCTCAAGCGGACCATGAGCAATGCCGGGGCGGTCTATATTCAAAAGGCGCGGCTGTCGGACGACGGAAAACTGTATACTCCCAGCCAGGCACCCGCCCGCCGAATCCAGGTCATCGGCGATTCCATTACCTGCGGTTACGGCGTTTTGTGGGACGGCAGCGACACGGAAGAAGTCACAAAATGGCAGGACGGCACCAACTCCTTTGCCGCCATTGCCGCCCGTCGCCTGGGGGCCGACCTGGAAGTGATCGCCATCAGCGGCGCCGGTGTGGGCAATGAAGAACTGAGTCCCTATCCCATGATGCCCAGCTACCGGCAGGAAGATATGCAGAACAATGTGCCCTGCGACTTTACGGCCTTCGTGCCGGATGTGGTGGTGATCGCCCTGGGCACCAATGATGACGGACATCATAATCCCCACGATGTTTTCACAAAAAACAGCATAGAAATGATCCGCTTTATCCGGGAACAGTATCCCGAAGCGGTCATCATCTGGACCTACGGCGCCATGGGCAGCAGTACCTACGGCTCGGTGATCCAGAACATGATCGAGGAAGTCCGCATCGGCGGAGACAGCAATGTGTATTATTTGCCCACGTCCCGGCCTTTGGCGGATGAACCCATGGGCCAGCACGGTCATCCCGGCATGAAGTCCCATGAACGGATGGCGGATGAGCTGGTGGCGCTGATCTGCAGGATCACCGGCTGGGCAGAAGAAAGTTGATTGGGAGGGAGAACCATGGTCAGAAAACGGATTTTGTCCCGAATTTGTTGTGTGCTGCTGGCGGCGGTCCTGCTTCTGGGCTGCGCGCCGGTGGAACCGACACCCAGTGTGACACCTACGGAGCCTACCAAGGGTGCGGAAACGAAGCCCACGGAACCCCAGGCATGGGAGGAACTTGAAACGGGGGAATATTCCTTGGATACTTTTACCCAGAATATGTTTGAGGGCGATACGGTGTATCACGATTCGATCTGCTTCGCGGAGGATGCCGACGGCAATATCTCCGACGGCGTTCTGCTGTATACCCCGGACAGGATCGTCAATGTTTGCTCCACGGACCTGAAGACCGTCTATCAGGAAGGTGTGGACTTTGTGGTGGAAGGCAACCGGCTGATCCGCACGGAAAACAGCCGCATCCCCGTCTTCGCCTATGAAGATTATGCCCAGCCCAATGCGGACAATCCCGGTACCGGCTGGCTGCGGATCGTGGCCACCGATATGGAGATCCGCATTACGGATAAGATGATGGCCTGCCAGGTCTTCGTCACCTATACCCACAGCGATTCCTGGAACGGGGCTGTGGCCACGTCCCAGTTGGAGTATCTGCCCCGGACCGCCGAACTGCTGGCGGGCAAGCAGCCGGTGCGGATCGTGTTCTTCGGCGACAGCATCACCTGCGGTTATGATGCCAGCGGCCAGGATGAGTATGTGATCCGCCAGGAGGACAACCAGGAGATCCATGCCGTCATGAGCCGGGCGCCCTATATGCCCTCCTGGGCGGAAATGGTCACCGCCAAACTGCGTAAGACTTACGATTACAACGCCATCGTCAAGATCAACCGGGCGGCCTCCGGCTCCGGCACCTACTGGGGACGGATGAATGCGGCTTCCCTGATCAATCCCCACAAGCCGGACCTGGTGGTCATCGCCTTCGGCATGAATCAGCCCCATTCCACCAAGGAAGAATTCAAGGCGGATATCATCCGGATCATCCGGTCCATTACCGATTACAATCCCCAGGCGGAATTTTTGCTGGTGTCCGCCATGATGCCCAATACGCAGACCGTATTTTTCAAAAAGCACAAGCTGGCGCAGCAGGAAGAAGCGCTGTATGCCGTCCGGGAAGAGCTGACGGATGTGCATATCGGTGTGGTGCCGGTCCATAGCGTCTTTGCCTCCATGATGGAAAACGGCAAGAAATTTGTGGACTACGCCAGCAACAATGTGAACCATCCCAATGATTTCGGCGCCCGGGTGTATGCCCAGTTGATCCTGGCTGCCCTGGAGGGCGGCTGACAGCGCTGCGGTAAAGGAGTGAACGCCATGATGTTTTTGAAGCGAATCGGATCCGTCGGCGCATGCCTGGTCCTCCTTGCGGCGATGCTGTCCCTGGGGACCTTTTCCGCGGCCGCCGATACCCAGATCCGGAACACCCTGGATTTTTCCGCCATGCCCCAGCAGGACAACACGGCGGACAGCGTCCGGATCATCAAAGAAGCCGGCGCCTTTGATGCGGTGAATCTGTATGTGGCGGGCAACCATACCCCCGTGGCCAATCCCGGCGGCTACATGGGCGAGGGTTACTATATCCAAAAGCTGGATGCCGGCGCCGGAAGCACCCTCCGGGATGTGTACCTGGATCTGGTTTACTGGGTAAGCACCGCAGATCGCCAGGGCTATCTGAAGGTCTATGCCTCCACCGATAATCTCCATTACAGTGAAATTTTCTCCCAGACCGAGGGCAACGGCGATCCCTGGATCGGCACCACCATGCAGGAGGCCACCATTCCCGTGGCCCTGGAGGAGGAGACCCAGGTCGTTTATGTGAAGGTGGTCATGCAGCATTGGACCACCTGGGAAGGAGCCGCCGTGAAGATCAGTACCCTTCGGGGCACCGCGGAGAATGGGTCCGCGGATGTTCCGCCCCCGACGCAGCCCGTGGATATCCCCCATGTGAAGATCGAATCCGCCTTTGACTTTTCCGCCATGGCCACCGACGTGGTGAAGGAGGAAGTCCGGCAGGATCTGAAGAGTTACGGTCTGTACGATTGCCAGAATGTGCAGATCGGCGGCAATTTCGGCAATGTGGCCACCCCCGGCGGCTATGCCGGCGAGGGCTATGTGATCCACAAGCTGACGGCCCCGGAGGGCCATACCTTCCTGGGCGCCCAACTGGATCTGCGTTACTGGGCCTATCATGTTTCTCAGTCGGAGCCGGGGTATCTGGTGATCTCCGCTTCCGTGGACGGACAGAATTTTGTGGAGCTGCTGGAGATCGAAGGCTCTGCCGACAAGAGTTCGGCGCAGACCTGTATCCTGGAGCTGCCCATGGCGGCCGGCGCCCGGGAGATCTATGTGAAGGTCACCATGCAGCATTGGGAAAGCTATGAAGGCGCGGCGGTGAAGAAAATGACCATCATCGGCCGTTTGCCAGAAGGCGCGGTGCCCGATGTGGAGCCTACGGAACCCACGGAGCCGGAAGCGACCCCCACGGAGCCGACGGCGCCCGCCCAGCCTACGGAACCGGAAGCGACCCCCACGGAGCCGACGGCGCCCGCCCAGCCTACGGAACCGGAAGCGACCCCCACAGAGCCGACGGCGCCTGCCCAGCCTACGGAACCGAAGGAAGATCCCCGGTCCCAGGCCGGCGGATGGATCCTGCCGGTGGTCCTGGGGGCAGCGGCGCTCCTGGCAGCCGGCGGCGTGGCATGGATATTGAAATTCCGCAAAAAGAAAGC
Organism: Oscillospiraceae bacterium; assembly: GCA_015068175.1. Next base: position 8,010 of record SVLA01000024.1, on the reverse strand, counting down.
ATAAACGTCCAAAGCGCGCCACGAACCGTGGCGCGCTTTTTGATTGGCATGATGGGGAATTTTACTGCTCCAGGATGCAGCGGGCCACATGGACGCCGCTGGCGGAGGCGTGGGACAGAGAATGGGTGATGCCGCTGCCGTCGCCGATGATGTAAAGGCCCGGGTGGCGGGATTCCAGTTTCCCACTGACCTCCACTTCCATGTTGTAGAATTTCACTTCCACGCCGTAGAGCAGGGTGTCGTCATTGGCGGTGCCGGGGGCCACTTTGTCCAGGGCGTAGATCATTTCGATGATGCCGTCCAGGATCCGCTTGGGCAGCACCAGGCTCAGGTCGCCGGGGGTGGCGTTCAGGGTGGGGGTGATGAAGGCCCCTTCCATCCGGCTGGGGGTGGACCGGCGGCCCCGGATCAGATCGCCGAAGCGCTGAACGATGACACCGCCGCCCAGCATATTGCTTAAGCGGGCGATGGATTCGCCGTAGCCGTTGGAATCCTTGAAGGGTTCGGAGAAATGCTTGGCCACCAGCAGGGCGAAGTTGGTGTTTTCCGTCTGGCGGCTGGGGTCTTCGTAGCTGTGGCCGTTGACGGTGATGATGCCGTTGGTATTTTCGTTGACCACGGCGCCCTTGGGGTTCATGCAGAAGGTGCGGACCTTGTCGCCGTACTGCTTGGTGCGGTAGACGATCTTGCTTTCGTACAGTTCGTCGGTCAGGTGGGCGAAGACCGTGGCGGGCAGTTCCACCCGGACGCCGATGTCCACGCGGTTGGACTTGGTGGGGATCTGCAGGTCCCTGCAGACCTTTTCCATCCACTTACTGCCGATACGGCCCACGGAAATGACGCACCGGCGGCAGGTGTGGACCTCGTCCTTGCAATGGACGGCGTAGCCGTCTTCCTCCACGGACACCGTTTCCACGGGGGTATCGAAGAAGAAGGAGACTTTATCCTTCAGTTCGTCGTAGAGATTTTCCAGGACCACATAGTTGATGTCGGTGCCCAGGTGGCGGACGGAGGCATCCAGCAGGTGCAGGTCATTCTGGATGCACAGGGTCTTGAACCGGGTGCCGGCGGTGGAATAGAGCTTGGTGCCCTGGCCGCCGTAGCGCATATTGATCTGATCCACATAATGCATCAGGTCCAGGGCCTGCTTTTTGCCGATGTACTCGTACAGCGTGCCGCCGAAATCGTTGGTGATGTTGTACTTGCCGTCGGAAAATGCGCCGGCGCCGCCGAAACCGCTCATGATGGAGCAGCTCTTGCAGCCGATGCAGGTCTTGATCTTCTCACCGTCGATGGGGCAGCGGCGCTTGTTCAGGGCGTGGCCGGCCTCGAACACGGCGATCTTCAGCTCGGGCTGCAGACGGATCAGTTCGTAGGCGGAGAAAATGCCGCCGGGGCCTGCACCGATGATGATAATATCGTAATTCATAATGTCCTCCCGGAATGTTTACTTAATTCATAGAACGCAACGGCGCTGGCCGCTGCCACATTCAAACTGTCGACCCCGTGGTACATGGGGATCAGCACCGTATGATCGCAGGCGGAGATCACTTCTTCCGCCAGACCGTCCCCTTCGCTGCCCAGGATCATGGCCAGTTTTTCTTCCCGGGCCAGGATGGGGTCGCTGATGGTGACGGACTCTTTCCGCAGCGCCAGGGCCGCCGTGCGGAAGCCGTGGGCCCGGAGCTGGGACAGCCAATCGTCGTCCAAAAATGTCCAGGGGATCTGGAACACGGTGCCCATGCTGACACGGGCGGACCGGCGGTACAGAGGATTGCTGGAACCGGGGGTCAACAGCACCGCGTCCATGCCCAGGGCCGCCGCGGAGCGGAAAATGGCCCCCACGTTGGTGGGATTCATGACGCTGTCCAGCACCACGATCCGCCGGGCATCCTGCAGGACCTGCGCCACGGTGGGCAATTTGGGCCGTTTCATGGCGCAGAGCATGCCCCGGGTCAGGTGGAATCCGGTGAGTTGGGTCAGAATCTCCATGGAGGCGGTGTAGACCGGCACGTCGCCGCAGGCTTCGATGGCCGCCGCCGCTTCTTCGTTCACATGGCCCCGCTCCACCAGCAGACTCACCGGCACACAGCCGGCGGCCAATGCCCGCCGGATCACTTTGGGACTTTCCGCAATGAACAGGCCCTTGGCCGGCTCAAAGCGATTCAGGAGCTGGGCCTCCGTCAGCCGGGCGTAAACGTCCAGTTCCGGGGCCTGCAGGTCCGTAATTTCGGTGTAGGTGATCATTTCTTCACACCCAGCGCTTCTTCCAGATCGGCCTGGGCCTGGCTGAACCAGGTGTTGATCTCCTCCATGCCGGTTTGGATCAGGTCCATGGTCCGGTCGTAGGATGCAAAGCAACTGTCCAGTTGGCCTTCGGTCAGGCCGAAGGGCACCATCCAATCCGGCAGGCCGCTGTCCAGGGGGACGATCTCGTAGACCTTGGAGGAGGTGTGGTTCTTGTTCATGTTGACCCACATGGGCAGGGCGTCAATACTCTCCACCACCACGGAGCCGTCGGAATACTTGGCGAAGGTGATGCCCACCAGCAGACCGTCCTCCGTATGGGCGGTCTTGGATGCGCTGATCAGGCCCAGCCGCTGGTTGGAAACGGCGTTGCCCAGGGAGTAGATGCAGGCGGTCTTGTGGTTTTCATCCACGGTGCTGGTCAGCAGGGCCATGGGTTCCACCACGTGGGGATGGCCGCCCACGATCACGTCGATGCCCAGATCGCACAGAGCCTGGGCCATCTTCTTCTGCTTGCTGTTGGGCTGCAGGCGATATTCGTCGCCCCAATGGATGAACAGCACCGTCACTTCCGCGCCGGCTTCTTCCATGTCCTCCAGCTCGCCGGAGAGTTTTGCGTAGAAACCGTCCAGGTCGTCATAGCTGTAGGAGTTGGTCAGTTGGCTGTTGGCCAGGGTCAGGGGGATGCCGTTGAGGTAGATGCTGCCATCTTCCTTCACACCGGTGTTGTAGGTGTAGCAGATCATGCCCACTTTGATGCCGTTCAGGTCCTTGATGATGTAGTTGGGTTCCTCCGGATCGCTGCGGGTGCCCAGGGTGTCCATGCCGGCGTTGTGCAGAACTTCCAGGGTCCGGTGGAAACCCTTGTTGCGGGTGTCATAGGAGTGGTTGTTGGCGGTGAGCATCATGTCAAAACCCGCCTTGGCCAGGGCATCGGCAATGGCGTCGGGGCAGTTGAAATTGGGATAGCCGCCGTAATCGTAGCCGTTGTCATTGCCGCAGAGGGTGCCTTCCATGTTGCCTACGGCGTAATCGAATTGCCGGATGTACTCCGTCAGGAAGGGGAAGATGTTGTCATAGTTGTAAGTGCCGGTGGCGCTGTCGTAGCCGCTCTTGATCACGTCGCCGTGCATCAAAATATCACCCACCACGCCCAACGTGGCGGTGGATTCTTTGATGACGGGCGGTTCCGTGGGGGGCGCCGTGGGGGCCGGCTCCGTTACCGTGGGGTCGGTGGGGTTCGTGGGAACGGTCACGGTGTGGGTGGGGTCCGTATGCTGCAGGGTGGGGTCGCCGGGTTGGTCCGGCAGGGTCACCGCCACGGCGATCAATACGGCCAAAATCACCAGCATGATGCCGATGAGGGGCAGCAGCGGCTTCCGGGCCCGCCGTCTTCTTCTGCGTCTGACTTCCATAATTTATGCCTCCTCCTGGGGTGCGTCCAGCAGATAGTGGACTTCGCTGATCTTTTTGCCGTCCCGGTAGTAGGCTCTGGGGATGCGGCGGGACAGACCGCAGACGATCTCGTAATTGATGGTGCCGGTGGCGGCGGCCATGGCATCGGCGGTGATGATCTCGTCACCGCTGCGGCCGATGAGGATCACCTTGTCATCCAGGGCCACGTCGGGGATGTGGGTCACGTCCACCATGATCTGGTCCATGCAAACCCGGCCCAGGATGGGGGCCCTTTGACCCCGGATCAGCACATGGCCGGTGCCGGAAAGGCTCCGGCGGTAGCCGTCGGCGTAGCCTACGGGCAAGGTGGCCACCACGGTTTCCCGAGTGGTGGTATAGATGGCGCCGTAGCCGATGGTGCGGCCGGCGGGAAGGGTCTTGATGTAGGCCACCCGGGTCGCCCATTCCATGACCGGCTCCAGGGGCAGGGCCGTGGGGTCCACCTCGCTGCTGGGGTACATGCCGTAGGTCACGATGCCGGAGCGGACCATTTCATAATGGGCGCCGAAATTCAGGATGCCGGCGGAGTTGTCCAGGTGCCGCAGAGGGACGGTCACCCCCCGGTCTTTGAGCATTTGGTCAAATGCGGCAAACAGACGGGCCTGGGCCCGGGCGAAGGTCAGGTCGGCGCCATCGGCGCAGGCAAAATGGCTGAAAAGGCCCTCGGCCACGATGCCGGGGAGGGCGGCGATCTTCGCGCATTCGTCGGCGGCTTCCGCGGTGGCCTGATAGCCGATGCGGCTCATGCCCGTGTCCACGGCGAAGTGGATCGCGGCGGTCTTGCCTTGTTTTTGGGCCTCGGCGGACAGGGCCAGGGCATCCTCCCAGCGGAACATGGTGATGCGGATCTCCTCCCGCACCGCCAGGGCGTAGGCCGACAGCGGCATCCGGCCCAGGATCAGGATGGGCGTCCGGATACCGGCCTTTCGCAGTTCCAGGGCCTCGGCGATGCTGGATACGCCGAAAAAGCCGCATTTTCCCTCCAGGGCCCGGGCAATGGGCACGGCACCCAGGCCGTAGGCGTCGGCCTTCACCACCGCCATCACCTGCACGCCGGAGCGCTGCTGTACCAGGGCCAGATTCTTTTCCACCGCGTCCAGATCGATATTCAGGCAGGTCTGGTCGAACTTCATGGTCTCATCTCCGTCAGGACATATTTTGAACATTATATCACAATTTTATCTAAAGGTAAAGACGTGGCTGGTCCCAAAAAACGGAAAAATTGAAAAGAATACCCACACCCGGGGCGCCCTTTGCTGCTGTAGGGCGCCGACTGTCTCCCGCCGCCCGGTTGGATGACCTCCATAGCAACGCCCCTGCGGGGCTACACCACATCTGCCCCCTGCGGGGAAAAAGAAAAAGGAACGGCGGGGCCGTTCCTTGGGGGCGTTACAGATTCAGTTGGAACGGCGCCATCTGCCCGGCTTTGACCCGGCGGATGAAATCGGACTCGTCCATGATGGGTTCCGCCGCGGCCATGCCGGCCAGGTTCCGGGCCCGGGGGCCGCAATGGTTGTCCGATCCGGCGAATTCCAGCAGGCCGTAGTGGGCGGCGTAGATCTTCGCCATGGCGTTTTCGCTGTCGGTGCGGTTGGCATTGATCACTTCCACGCCGTGGACTTCCCGGGGGAACAGACGGATGTGGTCGATGTAATGGGCCTCCCGGAAGGGATGGGCCTGGATCACCAGGGCGCCGGCTTCCATCATCAGCCGCAGTTCTTCCTTTTTGGACAGGGCCATGATCTCCGGATGGGCCAAAAACCAGGCGTGGTCCAGGCCGTAGACCAGAAAATCCGTGCCGCCATAGGACAGCTCCACGCCGTTGAACACCTTGATGCCCAGGTTCCGACCGGCCCGGAGGGCCTCCTCGTAGTCGGAAAAATAGAATGCCAGCCGCTCTTCGTAGGGCAGACGGTGGTCGATGTTGATGTTGCCGTCCAGGAAATGGTTGGTCAGAAAAACGCCGTCATAGCCCAGTTCCTTGTAAAATGCGATGCTCTCCTCTACCCCGGCCTGGGCGCAATGGCTCACGGGGTAGGTATGCAAATGGGTCTCGTATCGGTACATAGCCTTCACCTCTTGGGCCCATTATAGCACATTTTTCGGGGAATTGAAGCCTTTTTCGGAAAAAGATGGGGCCGCCGGCCTTTACTTTTGCCGGCCCGGGCCGTATAATAAGGCGAAAACTTCAACAAAGGAGATCCTTATGGCACAGATTTTGGAGATCTGCATGATCGTGGCCTTCGGCTTGTCCTGGCCCAATAATATTTTGACGACTCTGCGCAGCAAATCCACCAAAGGCAAAAGCCTGGCGTTTCTGCTGCTGATCGACATCGGCTATGTGTGCGGCATAGTGGGAAAGCTGATCGGCGGACAGTTTGCATGGTACGTTCTGTTTTTCTATGTGCTGAATTTCCTGATGGTCACCACGGATCTTTGCCTCTATTTTTACTATCGCAGCAAGGAACAAAAAAGCTGAGCCGGGCATCTGCCCGGCTCTTTTTTATATTTTTTCTTCATCAGGCCGTGGCAGACGCAACCTATGCTGCGTGGAAAAGTCCCCACCGCAAGCGGTGGGGACCAAATGGTTGATCACAGGAAAATGTACTTCAGGATGAACAGAACGGCCAGAATATACATCAGCGGGGTGACCTTCTTGGCCTTGCCGGTGCAGAGGTTCAGCACCACGTAGGAAATGATGCCCAGGCTGATGCCCTCGGAAATGCTGTAGAACAGGGGCATGGCGATGATGGCGATGTAGGCGGGGATGGCTTCGGTCAGGTTGTCGTCGTCGAAGCGGATCTCGACGACGGAGCTGACCATCAGGAAGCCCACCATGATCAGGGCCGGAGCGGTGGCGAAGGAAGGAATGGTGGTGAACAGAGGAGCAAAGAGGGTGGCCAGCAGGAACAGCAGGCCGGTGACCATGGCGGTCAGGCCGGTGCGGCCGCCGGCGGCCACGCCGGCAGCGGATTCCACAAAGGTGGTGACGGTGGAGGTGCCCAGAACGGCGCCCACGGAGGTGCCGATGGCGTCAGCCATGAGGGCGGGCTTGATGCTGGGCAGATTGCCGTCCTCGTCCAGCATCTTGGCCTTGGTGGCCACGCCGATGAGGGTGCCCAGGGTGTCAAACAGATCCACGAAGAGGAAAGCGAAGATGACCACGATGAAGTCCAGGGGCCGGATGGCACTCCAATCCAGGTTGAAGCACTGGCCGAAGGTCTGGCCCAGCTTGGAGAAATCGAAGGAAATGACGGAAGAGGGGATCAGAGAGTAGAAGCCGTCGGCAGGGGCGGGTGTATACAGGCCCGTGAGCTGGCAGACGATGCCCAGCAGCCAGGTGGCCACGATGCCGATGAGGATGGAGCCTTTCACGCCCCGGATGTGCAGTACGGCGGTGAACAGCAGACCGATGACGGCCAGCAGAGCGCAGATGCCGTGGGTGCTGAAATTGTCGGTAAAGCTGGTGATGGTGACCAGAGTGGAGGCGTCCACGGCCAGACCGGCATTCTGCAGGCCGATAAAGGCGATGAACAGACCGATACCCACGGAAACGCCCCGTTTCAGGGTCAGGGGGATGGCGTTGAAGATGGCTTCACGCACATTGGTCAGGGACAGAACGATGAAGATCAAACCCTCGGCAAAAACAGCCAGCAGGGCGATCTGCCAGGAGTAGCCCATACCTGCCACCACGGTGTAAGCCAGGTAGGCGTTCAGGCCCATGCCGGCGGACAGGGCGAAGGGCATATTGGCCATCAGGGCCATGCAGGCGGTGCCGATGAAAGAGGCGATGGCGGTTGCGAGCAGGACGGCGGTGGGATCCATGCCGGCGTCACCCAGGATGCTGGGGTTGACAGCCAGAATGTAGGCCATGGTCATAAAGGTGGTGATACCGGCGACCACTTCGGTCTTGACATTGGTGTTGTGCTTTTGGAGCTTAAAGATCTTTTCCAACATTTGCATCGTTCCTTTTCGTAATATTGATACCGTTTGCCACAGTATTCGACCGTATTATACCATAACTCCCAAGGCAAGTGCAATATGAAAATCTGCCGATGTTGCTCTTGGAGACAAAAAGTTGCAGGCGGCCATGGCGGAGGCGCAGTAAAGAAAACGGAGGTCGTTGTATAATTCCCGGGATTGAAACGGAAAGTTTCAGGGGTTAAAATAATAGAAACAAGAAAAAAGACTAACTATTAAAAGTCAAGCCCCCAAAAGAAAAAGCTGCAGAAATAGCTGTGACCACAAAAACGGCATGACAAGTAGAGCGTCGTTGGCGGCGCTCTGCAAAAGGATTGAGTTGGTTGT
>SVLA01000171.1 GCA_015068175.1 Oscillospiraceae bacterium | reverse complement strand
CGAATTCCACGGCAGCCTGGGTGTCCTTGCCGGTGAGCAGGCTGTAGATCAGACCGCCGCCGAAGCTGTCGCCGCCGCCAACGCGGTCGATGATGTGCAGGTCATACTTCTTAGAGAAGCAGTACTCGTCCTTGGCCACATTGTACAGCATGGCGCTCCAGCCGTTGTCAAAGGCGGAGTGGGACTCACGCAGGGTGATGGCCACCATCTCAAAACCAAACTTGTCAGCCAGCTGCTTGGCCACAGACTTGTAGCCCTCGTGGTTGAGCTCACCGGCGTAGATGTCGGTGGCCTCGGCCTCGATGCCGAACACGTCCTTGGCGTCCTCCTCGTTGGAGATACACACGTCCACATACTGGCACAGGTCGGTCATGGCCTCACGGGCCTGGTCCCGGGTCCACAGCTTGCCGCGGTAGTTCAAATCGCAGGAGATCTTCACGCCGCGGGCCTTAGCGGCCTTACAGGCCTGACGGCAGGTCTCCACCATGTTGGCTCCCAGGGCGGGAGTAATGCCGGTGAAGTGGAACCACTCGGCGCCGTCCAGGATCTTGTCCCAATCGAAATCGGAGGGATCAGACATCTGGATGGCGGAATAGGCACGGTCGTAGATGCAGACGCTGCCGCGCTGGGATGCACCCTTCTCGTTGAAGTAGATGCCCACGCGATCGCCGCCGCGGACGATCATGGAAGTATCCACGCCATAGCGGCGCAGGGAGTTCACAGCAGCCTGGCCGATGGAGTGGGCGGGCAGCTTGGTGACGAATGCGGCATCCATGCCGTAGTTGGCCAGGGAGACAGCCACGTTGGCCTCGCCACCGCCAAAGGTGAATTCCACATGGTCACACTGAACAAAACGCTCGTAGTTATACGGCTGCAGGCGGAGCATCAGCTCGCCAAAAGTAACAATTTTCGCCATTTTTCGTTCCTCCTGGTTCTTTCTTTAGCCGACAGCAGCCTGACGGGCTTCGGCGCACAGAGCAGTAATCTTTTCCCAGTTTCCGGCTGCGATTTCAGCCTTGGGGCAAACCCAGCTGCCGCCCACGGCGTGGATAAAGGGAGCATCGATGTATTCTTTGATGTTTGCGGTATTCACACCACCGGTGGGCAGGAACTTCAGGCCCACAAAGGGAGCGGACAGATTCTTCATGGCGTTCAGGCCGCCGTAGACGTTGGCGGGGAAGAACTTGACCATCTTCAGGCCGTGCTTCAGAGCAGCCATGATCTCGGTGGGGGTCACGCAGCCGGGCGCAACGGGAATATCATTTTCCACGCACCAGCCGACAACTTCATCGCTGAAACCGGGAGAAACAATGAACTTGGCACCCATCTCAACGGCCAGCTTGCACTGTTCCAGATTGACGATGGTACCGGCACCAACGAGTACCTCAGGGCAGTTTTCCGCAACAGCCTTGATGGCCTCGGGAGCAGCGGCGGTACGGAAGGTGATTTCCATGGTATCCACGCCGCCGGCAGCCATGGCCTTGGCGGTGGGAACGGCATCCTCTACCCGATCCAGAACAACAACGGGAACGACGATAGAGTTCGCCAGTCTTTCCATTACAGTCATCTTGATAACCTCCTCTTCATTACACGCCGGAGTATGCGGCGAAGCCGGCATCTACAGGCAGGACAACGCCGGTGATGGCGCTGGCGGCGCGGTCATCGCACAGGAACAGGGTGGCGCCCAGCAGCTCATCGGAGTCCACAAAACGGGCGGTGGGAGTGCCGTTGAGAATCTTGGCGCTGCGGGCAGTGGGAGTGCCGTCCTCGTTGAACAGCAGAGCCTTGTTCTGGGCAGAGACCAGGAAGCCCGGGGCGATGGCGTTGCAGCGGATGCCGGTGCCGGCAAAGTGCGTGGCCAGCCACTGGGTGAAGTTGGAGATACCGGCCTTGGCGGCGGAATAAGCAGGGATCTTGGTCAGCGGGGTGTAGGCGTTCATGGAAGAGATGTTCAGGATAACGCCCTTCTTCTTTTCCACCATGTCCTTGGCAAAGACCTGGGTGGGCAGCAGGGTTCCCTGCAAATTCAGCTTGAAGACGAAGTCGACGCCATCGGGCTCTAAGTCAAAGAAGCTCTTGCCGCCCTCTTTGGCCTCGTGCTGATACTCATTGTCGGTGGTGGCGCGGGCATTGTTGCCGCCGGCGCCATTGACCAGAATGTCGCAGGTGCCCAGATCGGCAACCACCTGCTCGTGGACGGCCTTCAGGGTGTCCAGCTCCAGGACGTTGGCCTTATAGCCTTCGCAGATAAAGCCTTCGGCCTTGAGCTCATCAGCCAGGGCCTTAACGGCATTCTCATTCAGGTCCAGGGCAGCAACCTTTGCGCCGGACTCGGCAAATGCACGAGCCATAGCACCACAGATCAGACCGCCGGCGCCGGTGACGACGACGACCTTACCGGTATAATCAATATTCAGGGGAAGATTCGGCATAACGTTTTACCTCCATCAAAATGTTGTACAGTTTACTTGCCGGCGAGCTTATCGAGCATATCCCACACGCCCAGCATATACATGATGCCCAGGGCACGGTCGTACAGGCCGTAGCCGGGACGAACATTGCCGGGGCCTTCATCCCACAGATGACGACCGTGGTCGGGGCGGATATAGCCTTCGTAGCCGCACTCGTGATAGGCCTTCAGGATCTCCAGAATACCGGTCTCACCGTCGCAGTCGCGGTGGCTGGCCTCGGAGAAGTCGCCGTTTTCAAAGTGCTTGACGTTGCGGATGTGGGCAAAGGCGATGCGGTCGCAGTGCTTGCGCACGATGGCGGCCACATCGTTGTTGGGATCGGCATTCAGAGAGCCGGAGCACAGCGTCAGGCAGTTGCAGGGATGGTCGACCATCTTCAGGAAGCGATCGATGTTCTCCGCGTTGATGAGCAGTCTCGGCAGACCGAAGATGTCCCAGGGGGGATCGTCCATGTGGATGGCCATCTTGATGCCGCACTCCTCGCAGGTGGGCATGATGGCCTCCAGGAAGTACTTGAGGTTGGCCCACAGCTTTTCGTGATCCACGCCCTCGTAAGCCTTGAACAGCTCGTCCAGTTTGGCCATACGCTCCGGCTCCCAGCCGGGGAAGGACATATTGTACTTCTCGGTAAAGTCCAGAATGTACTTGGCCATGGCGTTGTAGTCGTCCTGGATCATGCCCTTTTCATAG